>JAIMJL010000007.1:37427-46026 GCA_020693225.1 Sandarakinorhabdus sp.
CGGGCGCTTTTTTCCGGCCGCGGACGACGCGCATATCACCGTGCCGGTCTGGGGCTTTGGCCGGATCGTCGAAAGTCACGCGGCCGGCGTTGCGGTGGGCGAACGCTTCTATGGATATTGGCCCAGCGGCAGCCATGTCGTGTTGCGGCCCGGCAAGGTCGGGCCAGCCGGATTTGTCGATATGGCCGCGCATCGCGAAGGTCTGGCACCGGTTTACAACAGCTATATCACCGCCGCACATGCTGCGCCTTCGGCCGAGGCGGAGCCCGCGGTCGCCCTGTTTCGCCCGCTGTTCGGCACCGCGCATGTGCTGGATGATTTCCTCGGCCGCGCGCCCCTGGCCGATACCGTGATCCTCACCAGCGCGTCATCCAAAACGGCGCTGGGAACCGCCTGGGGACTGAAACAGCGCGGGACAATCAAGGTGATCGGGCTCACCTCGGCCGCCAACCGCGATTTTGTGCTGAAAACCGGATATTATGATGAGGTCGTGGACTATCAATCGGTGGCTAGCCTCGATGCCAAGGCTGCATGCGTTCTGGTGGATTTCTCCGGCAACGGCGCCCTGAAGCTCGCGCTGCACCAGCGGCTGCAAGGTCTGGTTGCCAGCCATATCGTCGGCGATACGCACTGGGCCGAGCCGCAACCGGAAAACCTGCCGGGCCCGGTGCCGGCGCTGTTTTTCGCGCCTTCGGCCTGGCAGGCGCGCGCGCAGGAAATCGGCGCTGCGGCTTTCGAGGCGCAATTGCAGGATGCTGCGGCGCGCTTCCTCGCTTCCACAACGGGCTGGCTGAATATTGTGCATGTGCAAGGCGCGGAAGGCTGGCAGGCGGAATTCGCCCGCCTGCTCGAGGGCGCGTCAGACCCGGCCAGCGGCGTCATCGTCCACTTCTGATCCGCCGAAGCGCCAGCCGATCGTCTGGCCGGCGAGGAAGGGCACAATCGCCTCCCCTGCCGCCTGCAGCGTGTCGGGAATGGCCGTTGCCACCTGTTCCAGCGTCACGATGCCCGTGTTCAGCGGCAGACCGTAGAAGTGCGGGCCATGTTCGCTGGCGAAGCCTTGCAGCCGGTCCAGCGCGCCCTCTTCGGCAAACACGGTGGCATAGCTTTCCAGCGCAAAGGGCGCATTGAACACGCCCGCGCAGCCACAGGCCGATTCCTTGGCGCTGCGGGCATGCGGCGCCGAATCGGTGCCGAGAAAATATTTCGCCGATCCGGATGTTGCCGCCTTGCGCAACGCCAGTCGGTGCCGTTCCCGCTTGGCAACCGGCAGGCAATAGGCGTGCGGCCGAATCCCCCCTTCAAACATCGCGTTGCGGTTGATGGCCAGATGGTGCGGCGTGATGGTCGCGGCCACATTCGAGCCGGCTGCGTCCACGAAATCCACGGCATCCGCTGTCGTGATATGCTCGAACACCAGCTTCAGGTTCGGAAAATCGGCAACCAGCCGCATCAGCACGCGATCGATGAACACCGCCTCCCGGTCGAACACATCGACATCGGGGCTGGTCACTTCACCATGCACCAGCAGTGGCAAGCCGATCCTCTGCATCGTCTCCAGCACAGCCGTGATCCGCGCGACATTGGTTACCCCATGGCTGCTGTTGGTTGTTGCATGCGCGGGGTAAAGCTTGGCAGCGGTAAACACGCCCTCGGCATGGCCGCGGACCAGCTCCTGCGGGTCGGTCGAATCGGTCAGATAACAGGTCATCAGCGGCTCGAAACCCGCCCCCGCCGCCGCCTCTATGCGGGCCCGATAGGCAATTGCCTGTTCCACCGTGGTAATCGGCACCGGCAGATTGGGCATCACAATGGCGCGAGCAAATTGCCGCGCGGTGTAAGGTGCAACCGCCGCAAGCATGGCCCCGTCACGCAGGTGCACGTGCCAGTCGTCAGGGCGGCGGATGGTAAGGCGCATGGGGCAGATCTCCGGGTTTCAGCCCCTTTGCCCTGCTGCGCCCCGATTTGTCATCCCGCCAAAGCCGGGTGCGGCCAGGAAAGCAGCCGGCTAGCCTCTGCCGACCGGTCGCCTCTCCACCGAAAAGCGCTTCAATTGCTCAGCCGGATCGGTCCAATCGGGCTTCAGTGCTGCGGCTGCCTGATAGTCCTCATAGGCCGCGCGCGTGTTGCCGGCGAGTTCGTGCGCCACGGCGCGACTGTAATAGGCCACTTCCGGACGTGACGGGTTCATGGCCAGGCCGCGGGTCAGGGCAGCAATCGCTTCTTCGTCCCGCCCACCCCGATGCAGCAACGCGATGCCGCGATTGACATGCGCCTCGGCTATGCGTGGATCGGACCGGATGGCCAGATCATAATCGGCGATTGCCTTGTCCAGATCGCGGGCCTGCATATGGATGATGCCACGGTTCACCAACGTTGCTGCTCGGTCGCGTCGGCTGAGCGAATCCTCTTCCAGCGCCCGGTTGCAGATGGCCAGCGCGCTGCCGGCGTCCCGCTTGGTTTCGGCCGACAGATAGCAGTCCCGTGCAAAACCGCCGCCCAGGATACTCACAGCCGCGTCTGCCGGTGTCGCCACAGCCAGACTTGCAGCGCAAGTTGCAAATGCGGCGATGTTGCGGATGCCAAATGAACGCATGTCTCGCTCCTCCAACCCATCCATAAATCATATCATATTCGCCGCATTTCGCCAGACGGCGCGGCTAAGCGTGCAATTTGGTCACATGCCCCATCTTGCGGCCAGGTTCCGGCGTCGATTTGCCATAGAGATGCAGATGCGCATCCGGATCGGACAGGATGTCCGCCCAGCCCAGCGCGGCATCGCCGAGCAGGTTGGTCATCGAAACGGCGGGTGCCAGCAGATCGGCCGCCCCCAGCGGCAGGCCACAGATCGCCCGGATATGCTGCTCGAATTGCGATGTGCGTGCGCCCTCGATGGTCCAGTGGCCGCTGTTGTGCACGCGCGGCGCCATTTCGTTGAACACCGGGCCGGCGGCGGTGTCGAAGAATTCGCAGGTCAGCACGCCGACATAGCCGAGCGCGTCGGCGATGCGCACCACAAGGGCAGTCGCCGCGGCAACGGCATCGGCGGACACAGCGGCGGGAACCCGGCTTTCCGCCAAAATGCCGCCGCGATGGTGATTCTCGATGGCGGGGAAATGCCGCTCGCTGCCGTCCGCCCCGCGTGTCACGATGATCGAAAATTCGCGATCGAAGGCCACAAGACCTTCCAATATCAGGTCAGCTCCGCCCAGCGCGGCGCAGGATGCTGCCGCTTCGGTAGGGTGCATTATGCGAATCTGGCCCTTACCGTCATAGCCCATGCGGCGGGTTTTCAGGATGGCGGGCGTGCCAAGCCTTGCCAGCGCCGCATCCAGATCGGCCACCGAATCGACTGCGGCATAGGGCGCGGTCGTGCCGCCCAGCTCTTCCACAAACCGCTTTTCCAGCAACCGGTCCTGCGCCACGTCCAGCGCCGCATGGCACGGATGCACCGGGCGCAAACTCTCAAGAAGGGCCAGCGTTGCCGAGGGCACATTTTCAAACTCGAACGTCACCACATCCACCTGGCCGGCAAAGGCCGCGAGTGCAGCGGCGTCGGCATACCCCGCGCGAGTCACAGCGAAACTGACATCGGCGGCGGGCAGTTCGTCTTCCGGCGCATACACATGCACGCGAAAGCCAAGAGGAGCAGCCGCCAGCGCCAGCATGCGCCCCAGCTGACCGCCGCCGAGGATTCCGATCACCGATCCGGGCGCAATCATGCGTCTGGCGCGTCCTTCACCGCGTCGGTCTGCGCCTCGCGCCAGGCCTTCAGCCGGGCAGCCAGAGCCGCATCATGGGTCGCCAGCATCGCCACCGCCAGCAGCGCCGCATTAACCGCCCCGGCCCGGCCGATGGCCAGCGTGCCCACGGGGATACCGGCCGGCATCTGCACGATGGACAGCAGCGAATCCATGCCGCTGAGCGCCGCCGATTGCACCGGCACACCCAGCACCGGCAATGCCGTGAGGCTGGCAACCATTCCCGGCAGGTGCGCAGCGCCCCCGGCGCCAGCAATCACCAGCTTCAGCCCGCGCGCCTCGGCCCCTTCGGCATAATCGACCATGCGCCGGGGCGTGCGGTGGGCAGACACAATTTTCGTCTCATGCGCCACCTGCAGCGCCGAAAGCGTGTCAGAGGCGTGCCGCATCGTCTCCCAATCCGATGTGCTGCCCATGATGATGCCGACCAGCGGAGTGTCTGCCACCGGGAACCCTTCTGCAAAACACAAGGCCTAAAGGGGCAACAAGCCCTTTGGCAAGCCTTCAGCCTTCGCCAAGATAGCGACGATCGGTGGCCCGCAAATCCTGATCCAGCGTGTAGACGATGGGCTTGCCGGTCGGAATTTCGAATTCGGAAATATCCGCGTCGGAGATTCCGGAAAGATGCTTCACCAGCGCGCGCAGCGAATTGCCGTGTGCGGCGATCAGCACCCGCTTGTCGGCGCGCAGCTCGGGCACCACCAGCGCATCCCATGCCGGCAGCACCCGCGCGATGGTGTCCTTCAGGCTCTCGGTGTTCGGAATGACAAGGCCGGCATAGCGCCGATCGCCGGCAACATCATAGGCACTGCCAGGCTGCTGTGGCGGTGGCGGCACATCGAAGCTGCGCCGCCAGATCTTCACCTGCGCGTCGCCATGCCTTGCCGCCGTCTCGGCCTTGTCCAGCCCGGTCAGCCCGCCATAATGCCGCTCGTTGAAGCGCCAGTCCTTGTGCACCGGCAACCAAAGCTGCTGCATTTCCTCCAGCATCAGGTGCAAGGTGCGGATCGCGCGGGTCTGAAAAGAGGTGAAACAGCAATCGAAGGCGAGGCCCGCGCTTGCCAGCGACCGGCCAGCCGCCCGCGCCTCCGCCACGCCCTGCTCGGTGAGGTCAACATCCCACCAGCCGGTGAAGCGGTTTTCCAGATTCCACGCCGACTGGCCATGGCGCACAAGCACGAGTTCAACCATGGTTTTCGCTCCTAGCGCAGGTCGTCGATGATGTCAGCCAGCGCGGCAAGGCATGATACCCCCAGCCGCTTCGACCGATCCGGTGACCAGCCATGCACCGGGTCCGGCAGATCGCTGCAATCCTTGAACGGCATTTCCAGCGTGGCCGACACGCAACCGAATCGCTCGGCAAGCTGGTTTGTGGACATCGCCAGATTGGCCTTGCCGGGAGCCGCCACGGGATATCCAACCTTGGTCTGAAACTCCGGCGCGTGCTGGCACAGCCGGTCCTTGAAGCGCGCCAGCAATTCCAGCTGCCTCTCGGTGATCGACGGAATGCCCTCGAAGCCGGCGATGAAATTGTGCGGCAGTGCTTCGTCTCCGTGCACATCCAGCGCGAAATCCACCCCGGTTTCCGCCATCCTGCTCAGCACATGCAGCACTTCGGGCGACCGTTCCGGGGTGGGCGCGGCCCACTCCCGATTCAAATTGGCGCCGGCCGCGTTGGTGCGCAAATGTCCCCGCCGTGACCCGTCCGGATTCATGTTGGGCACCAGAAACAGCCGCGCCTTGGCCCGCAACAGCCGGGCACTCGCAGAGGCCGGATCAGTCAATTCCTGCAGCGCGCCTTCCATCCACCATTCCGCCATCGATTCGCCGGGGTGCTGGCGCGCATATATCCAGCACACACGCGGGCCATCGCCGATTTCCAGACAATCGATCGGTTGACCATCGAGCGAATATCCCAGAACATGCGCCCGCACTCCGGGCCGGGCCGCCGTGCTTGCGATTAGATCATGGTGGCGCTCCATCGAATAGGGCGCGAAATAGGCCAGCCATACACTGTCCCCCGAAGGCTGCACCGAGATGGTCAACGTGCCATCGTCTTCCTGCGCATCATAAGAGGTTTCGGCCTGGGCCCAGGTCTGACGGTCTTCCGACATCCGCGCGCGATAGCCGGGCCAGCCGCCCGGATAGGCGGATTGGGCCAGGCCAACAATCTTCAACGTCAGGCGGCTGCCAGCCGCACCCGACACGCGGAAATGGAACCACTGCAGAAATTCGCCACCAGCGTCGCGGTTGATCGCCAGGCGCAATGTGCCGGGATCGGGCTGATCGACAAGCTGGATATTGCCCGAATCGAAGGCGGAGGAAACGGTTATGGCCATTGCCTGCCCCTAGCAGCGACGATTCCGGCGCGCCAGCAGCGGCCGGATTCTGCCATCAGGATTTGACTTTGCCGCTGTTCGCCGATAACGCGCTCGCTCTTTCCAGCATCCAGCCTGCATTAGGGTTCCACCATGAAGATCCGCAACAGCCTGAAGTCGCTCAAGGGGCGGCACCGTGACAACCGTGTGATCCGCCGCCGCGGTCGCACCTATGTCATCAACAAGACCAACCGCCGCTTCAAGGCGCGCCAGGGCTGAACCGCGCTGCCGCCGCATCGGCGTTCGACTGCAGGCGGCAACCCATGGGTGAGCAGCCCAAGTCCGTTGTGTTCGATGTCGGCCATGTCCTGTATGACTGGGACCCGCGCTATCTTTACCAAAAGCTGATTGCCGAGCCGGACGCCCTGGAGGATTTTCTTTCCCAGGTTGTGACCAGGGAATGGCACTATCAGCACGATGCCGGGCGCGCCTTTGCCGAAACGTCGGCCGAGCGAATCGCCCTTTTCCCGCAGCATCGTGCCTTGATTGAGGTCTATGGGCCGCGCTGGCTTGAAACCATCGGCGACCCGCTGCCTGGAATGGCGGAGCTGGTGCAGGAGCTTGCCGACGCACAGGTGCCGCTGTTTGCCATCACCAATTTTTCCGCCGAGTTCTGGGCAATGTTTCGACCCACGGCGCCGCTATTCGATCTGTTTGCGGATATTCTGGTATCCGGGGCAGAGCGACTCGTGAAACCGGACCCGGCAATCTACGCGCTGGCACAGGCGCGATTCGGCCTTGGCACGGGGGAGGCCCTGTTCATCGACGATAATCCAGCCAATGTGGCCGCCGCCGAGGCTGCGGGCTGGCGGGCGCATCGCTTCATTGGCGAAACAGAAGCGCGCGAGGCCCTGCGGACATGCGGGTTTCCGGTCAGTCCGGCTTCGGCAGCACCTGGCGCCAGGCGGTAACGGCCACGCTGGAGAACAAGCCCGCAAGGGCGTAAGGGTCTGCGGCGGCAAAAGCGACGGCGGCCTTTCGATCCGGGAAGTTCGTCAACAGCATCGATCCGATCGGCAGGCCTTCATCATCCAGCAACGGGCCCGCCAGGATGATATGCTCCAGCGCAGCTTCAAGATAGGCCAGATGCTGGGGTCGGGTCGCCATGCGGAGATCGCGTTGCAGCGGCTTGTCGATGCAGTGAATGGCAAAGCTTGGCACGAATGGTGTCTGGCACGCCAAACCGGACGGGTCTAGCAGGGTCAGGCCGAAAAAACGCCCTTCGGCATGGAAACGGCATGGAAATCGCGCACTCGTCACCGGCATGCAACACCGGCCCCTCTCTTGACGCCTCTGTGTCATGCAGCTATGGCCCGCGCTCATTTTTCGTGTTCGACGCCCTGCCCCTCTGCGCGGCGCGCAACACCCGCAACGGAACAGGAATTCTGCATGTCGCGCATTTGCGAACTCACCGGCAAGGGCCGCATGGTCGGCAACAATGTCAGCCACGCGAACAACAAGACCAAGCGCGTGTTCCTGCCAAACCTGCAGAGCGTCACGCTCATGTCGGAAGCCCTTGGCAAGTCGGTGCGGCTGACGGTGTCGACGCATGGTCTGCGTTCGGTCGAGCATGTCGGCGGCCTCGATGCCTGGCTGCTGAAGACCAGCGAAGACGATCTGAGCCTGAAGGCGCGTCGCCTGAAGCGCGAAGTGGCCAAGAAGCAAGTGGCCGAAGCCGTCAGCGCCTAGCTTCGCCTGTATCCATAAGCTCGAACTTCAGCAGCAACGTCTGCTGGATCCGGTTGAAATTATCGTCTGATATCAGATAGACGAACCGTCGGTCGCCTTCGGCCCGAACGGCTAACCCTTCCATGTTGTCAACTGTCAGCGGTGCCTGAAGACGCGCCAGAACGCGCGCCTTGGCCGGCGCGGCTTCGCTTGCTGTTGCGAAATCAGCTTCGGCAATCACCGCCACAAAGCCTCCCAGCAGCGAAACATGGCGATGCAAGACCAGCATAGGGCTGCTGGTTTCACCCGGATTGCGCGCACTCATCGCGGTGGGATCGCGATCGTCGGGCGGGAGATAGCTGAACGGCAGGCTTTGATCCGTTTCCGGCAGCCACCGCAGCGCCGCTCGCCCGCCCGACACGCCGGGGTGCGCTTCCGACAGCATGATGATGCGGGTCCCGCTGGCTTCGGCCGCTTCCACACCCCCGTTGGCGGGCCACTGGGCAATCGCTTGCGGCCGATGCGTGGATGTGGCCGCCGTCGCCAGGCTTTCGGGCCGGCAGGCGCTCACCTTGCGGTACCGTTGCAGCCGATGATCCATCTCGAAGCCCACGAAAACATCGTCACCGCGCAGCGCAAGACTTTCGGCGTCGGCCGCGCGCTTGTTGCGCGGCGGCAAGCCCGAGGCATCCAATATCGGGGCAATCCAGGCGGCCTGGATGCCGGCCAGCTGGCCCGCCGTTTCCTGTGGATCGAGGATCAGCCAGTTGCCGGTATCGCTCACCGCAAGCA
>JAIMJL010000007.1:46259-53140 GCA_020693225.1 Sandarakinorhabdus sp.
ACCGCTGCCAGAGCCGATTTCCAGACCATGCCGCTCGCCTAGCATGGCAAGCGGTTGAACTGGAAATGAACTTTCGCTTCAGATATGTTTCACATGGATAAGGACATTCTTCGATCACTGACCGCACGCTTGCGGGAAGGCTGAAAGGATCAGACTGATGATCAGCACCCGAACCCTCCTGGTGGCAGCCGGATTGGCTGCAGTCTCCGTCTCTGCACCGGTTCTGGCCGGTGACAACAACCGTGGCAGCCGCAATTACAACAGCGGCCATCACTACAATGACTATCGCAGCAGCGATCGCAACGACTGGCGCGGCAACCGTGATCAGCAACGCTACTATTCCCGCAATGATCGCCGGAATGATCGCCGCGACCGGCAGCGCGCCTATGCCGCCGGCTATCGCGATGGTGCCCAACAGCCCGGCTATGGCTACAGCAGCCGCCCGCCCGCTTATGGTGGCGGCTATTATGGCAACGCCGGCTACAATCGGCCGCCGGTCTATCAGAACAGCAATTACTGGTATGGCAACAACGGTCGCATCCATTGCCGGCGCGATGACGGCACCACGGGCGCCATCGTGGGCGCGGTCACAGGCGGCACGCTGGGCAACATCCTCGCGCAACGGGGTGACAAGCAACTCGGCAGCATCATCGGCGGCACACTTGGCGCCATCATCGGCAAGGAACTGGACAAGGGCAACGGCTACTGTCGTTAAAGCTTGCTTGCCCGCATGACGTAGAATCCGTCCGCGCCCCCCGCATCTGACCACAGGCCGGGAAGGGTGCGGACGGCACCTTCAGCATCCGGGGCAAGGCCCGCAGGCAGATCGTCTGCGGCAACCGGAAAGGCCGCCAGACCGGCCTCTCGAAGCAGGTTCGCGCGGGCCTCCTCTCCCTCCCGCCGCTCCAGCGAACAGACGGCATAGACCAATGTTCCGCCCGGCTTCAGCCATGCCGACGCGCGCATCATCAGCACGCGCTGCATGCCAAGCAACGGGCCAAGATCCAGCGCCGCTTTCAAATGCAATGTGTCGGGATGGCGGCGGAACGTGCCGGTTGCCGAGCAGGGGGCATCCAGCAGGATAGCATCAAACGTGGCGTCAGGCTGCCATGTTCCCGCATCGGCGATGATTTGCTCTGCCTGCAAGCCCGTCCGCGATAGATTGGCGGCCAGCAGCGCCATGCGGGGCGCGCTGATATCCAGCGCCACCACCCGCGCGCCGGCCGCTGCCAACTGCATTGTCTTGCCGCCCGGAGCCGCACACAAATCCAGCACGCGCTTGCCCGCCACATCGCCCAGCAGCGTCGCCGGCAGCTGCGCCGCCACATCCTGCACCCACCAGGCACCTTGCGCGAAACCCGGCAGCGCCTCCACCATCTGCGAACCGGCCAGCCGCAGGTGGCCGGGCATCAGCGACGTGGCCCCAAGTCTTTCCTGCCAAAGGCTGGTCGCCGACGGGTCGGCAAGCCGCAGATCGGCCGGCGGCATCGTGCCGAATTGCACCGCAGCAGCCTGCACGACGGCTTCGCCCCATTGCGCCTGCCAGCGCGCGGGCCAGGGGGCCGGCAGCACTGGCGGCGGCAATTGCGCGCCAGTGCGGAACAGCGTGGAAAGCACCCCGTGTACCAGCCGACGGGGGCCCCCTTCCAGCAGCGGCAGGATGGTGGCGATGGCCGCGTGTGGCGGCGTATCCAGCAGCAAGCGCCCGGCAAGCGCGATGCGGAGCGCGGCGCGAGCGCGGGAATCCGGCGGCAATGGCTTCGCGGTTGCACTGTCGATCAATGCATCCAGACCCGGCAGGTGGCGCAGCGACAGGCTGGCCAGCGCCCGTGCCAGCGCGCGATCTTCGCGGCCCTTCAGCTTGCGGAAAGCGCCATCCAGCGCGCGATCCAGCGGTCGCCCAAGGATCGTGACAGCATGCAGCAACTGCACCGCCGCGCGCCGGGCTTCCAGGCCCGGAACGGTTTCGGGCCGCGCGGCCTCAGCTCCAGGGATTGCGACGCCTTGCAGTGCGATTCACCGAAAGCGCGCTTGGCCGTCGGCTGCGCGGGACGGCACTTGCCGGCCAGGGCTGCGGAGCGGTGCCGGACGCCGCGGGAGGCAATGCGATTCCGGCGGCAACCGGGTCGGAGCCGGCCATGGCTTCCAGCGCGGCGATGCGATTTTCTGCGGCCGGGTGGGTGGAAAACAGATTGTCCCGCACCCCGCCGATGCCCGGTGCAATGATATAGAGCGAAGCCGCAGCCGGGTTGCGCTGCGCCACCGGGTTGGGGATGCGTTGCGCCGACGCCTGCAACTTCTCCAGCGCGGTCGCGAGCTTCAGCGGCTGGCCGCTGATTTCCGCCCCCGCTGCATCGGCCCCATATTCGCGGGTGCGGCTGATCGCCATCTGCACCATGGCGGCGGCAATCGGTGCCAGCACCATGGCAGCGATGGCAACCAGCGGATTGGGGCGGTTGTCGTTTCCCGATCCGCCGAAAAAGAAAGCGAAATTGCCGATCATCGATACCGCACCGGCGATGGTCGCCGTGATGGTCATCACCAGCGTATCGCGGTTGCGGATATGCGCCAGTTCATGCGCCATGACGGCGGCAATTTCGTCCGCGTCCAGCGATCGCATCAGCCCGGTGGTGGCAGCAACCGCGGCATTGTCCGGGTTGCGGCCGGTGGCAAAGGCATTAGGCTGCGGCTGGTCCACAAGATAGACCTTGGGCATCGGCAGCCGTGCGCGCTCTGCCAGCGGTGCCACGATCTGGTAGAGGGGATGATCGGGGCCCACTTCGCGCGCATCGTGCATCCGCAGCACCATCTTGTCGCTGTTCCAATAGGCAAAGGCGTTCATGCCGCCCGCCATCACCAGCGCAATCATCGCGCCGCTCTTGCCGGCCAGCAGAAAACCCAATCCCATGAACAGCGCCGCAAGGGCTGCCATCAGCATGAAGGTCTTGGTCTGGTTCATGCAGCTAGAAATGGTTGGGCCGGCCACTTTGTCAACTGCTGCGGCCTCGTGCCCGGGCGATCCAGCGCATGTGCGTGGTGGGGAACAGCCGGGTCATCCAGTCGATGAAGCGCGCATCCTTGCCGATCAACACCCGGTGCTGGCGCGCTTCCATACCGCGGATGATGGTTTCGGCGGCCTGTTCGGGCGTGGTTGGCGCGTTCTTTTCGAATTCGGCTGCCGAATCCGTGATGGCCGCGCCCGGCATATGGGCGATCACCTTGGCGCTCCGCACAACATTGGTCTTGATGCCTCCCGGATGCACGCGGATCACGCAAATCCCAGGATCGGTTTGTGCCAGCTCCAGATGCAGGGCCTCGGTCAGCCCGCGCACCGCAAATTTCGAGGCATTGTAGCTGCTCTGCGTGGGGTATCCCATCATGCCGAACACCGACGAGATGTTGACAATCCAGCCGCTGCCATGGGCGCGCAGATGCGGCAGCGCCAGCCGGCACCCTTCCACCACCGCATCGAAGTTGACCGCCATCACCCGCTGAAAATCCGCCTTGGGCATATCGGCAAAAGGCGCCACGATGGTAAGCCCGGCATTGTTGATAATGCCGTCCAATCTACCGAACTGATGCACCGCGCCATCGATAAACTGCTTCAGCGCCGCATCGTCGGTCACATCGAAGGCCATGCTGCTGTGCGGATAATTCCCCAGCATCCGCGAGGTTTCGGCCAGCCCGTCGCCATCGCGATCGGCCATCGCAACGGTCGCCCCGCGCCTGGCCAGGCCAAGCGCCAGCGCCCGCCCGATCCCGCTGCCCGCACCCGTCAGCGCAATCACCTTGTTCTGCAAACTCGCCATCGTCCCTCCCGCCATGCGTGACCTTGCACACAGGATGCGCTAAACCCTTTGCTCATGGAAAACAAAGAGCCAGACAAGCCGCAGGCGCCGCACAAGCCGCAACAGGAAGAGGCCGCCCCCAAGGAAATCGGCGGTCGCGCCGGGCCGGAGCCAACCCGCTATGGCGATTGGGAAAATAAGGGCATCTGCTCGGATTTCTGAGCCATTTGCTGCCGCGCCGCTGCCAGTTTTGGCAATGCGGCGTCGATTGTCTCGGCTGCCTTCGCGTGACAGAATCGCACCACCGATTGCGGCGGACCGTCTGTTTCGAAGAAGGCGCTGACCGGAATGGCAGCAACGCCGTGCGCATCCACCAGCCAGCGGCAGAACGCCGCATCGGGCATGGCAATCCCGGATGCCGCGAGATCCACGCTCAGGAACCAGGTGCAGTCTGACGGCAGCACCGCATAGCCGGCCTGCTGCAACCCCTGCGCCAGATGCGCGCGCCCGGCGGCCACCTCCAGGCGCATCTCATCCATCCAGGCGCGCTCGGTCTGCAATCCCAGGGCCACCGCCTGCTGCAACGCCGGCGGGGTGGTAAAGGTCAGGAACTGGTGCGCAGCGGCGAGCCGTGCGGCCAGCGGCGCGGGGGCCAGCATCCAGCCGACCTTCCAACCTGTCACCTGAAAAATCTTGCCAGCCGAGCCGATCTTCACCACGCGACCCGCCAGGGCCGGATCGGCCGCCAGCGAGACATGCGCGCTTCCCGGCGGCCGCACCTCTTCCCACACTTCATCGGCCACGATCAGCAGATCATGCGCCAGCGCCACATCGCGAATGGCGGCGCGCTCATGAGACGACAATCTGCGGCCGGTGGGATTGACCGGATCATTCACCAGGATGAGCCGGGTTTGCTGCGTGATGGCGGCCTCGATCATCGCCGCAGTCAACCGCCAGTCCGGCGGCGCCAGGCGCACCGGCTGCACAGCGGCACCGGCACGGCGGATCAGCGGGCCATAGGCATCATAGGCCGGCTCCAGGATGATCGCCGCATCACCGGGTTGCAGCAGCGCCAGCAGCGCCGCCGCCAGCGCCTCGGTGGCGCCGCTGGTGACCACAATCTCGCTGGCGGGATCGAAGTGCAGACCCTGTGTTTCGGCATAGTGCGCCGCCAGCGCGTGGCGCAACGCCTCGGTGCCGCGCATCGGCGGATAATGATGCGGGCCTTCCAGCACCGCCCGCGCAGCCGCCTCGCGCACCGAGAGCGGGCCGCAGGCATCCGGGAAACCCTGCCCCAAGTTGATGGCACCCGCTGCGCGGGCGCGCGCGGACATGTCTTCGAAGATCGTGGTGCGAACCGGGATCAGCACCGGCCCGCTCAGGGTTTCAGCCCGGCAAACGGACTGCGCGCCAGCCGGTCGGCCTCGGCGAGCGCGGCAGCTTCTTCCTCGCTTAGCAAATGCGCCCGTGCCTGCGCCAGCGTTTCCGCGTCGGCGCGCGGAAACGGATCGAGCGCCAGCAGCAGCGACTGGGCCAGCGCCTCGCCCAGATCGATGCTGCCATCTTCCACCGGCATCGTATCGAGCGCGTCTTCGGCCAGTTCGATTTCGCCCGGATCCGCCGCCAGCGGCTCGAACCGCAACGCCAGCGGCCCGCCGACATGCACCGGAACCGGCTCACCCGACGTCGCGCACGACTGCACGACATCGGCAGACCATGTTCCTTCCACGCCCGCACCCGCGCCCTGCCGCACCACCGCCAATTCGCCGGCAAGGCTATCGACCGCCAGCAGGTCAAACCGTCGGGCCAGTGCCGCGCGCTCTGCGTCGGTCGCCGCAAGGCGAAAATGCGCCGGTGCCTTGCCAAGCGACTCGATGCGCACAGGCACGCTATATTCGGGTGCGCTCATTGCAGGCGTCCTTGCAGCAGCTCGGCCATGGGCACGGATTCGATCCGGCCGTTGAGCGCCAGCGCCGCCTCGGCCAGGCCGGGTGCACGGCCATCCTGATCATCGCCGCGGAAGATGTTGCGGGCGATGGCATCCTCCATCGCGGCCTGTGCATCCTGTTCGGCCAGCGCGCGGCGATAGGCGCCGATCCGGCCACCCAGCGCGCCGACCGCCTTGCCGACGTGCTTGCCGATAACCATGTCGCCAATGCCGATCTGCCGCAGCGAGCCATCCATGTCGTCCACAAACCGCTCGGTAAGCCAGGCGGTTTCCTGCCGCTGATCCTCCCGCTCCAGGCGCAGCAGAACGAGCGAAGTCACCAGCGCCACCATATCGAAGCGACCGTCCACGGTGTCGGCAACGGCATGGCGCGTATACCAGATCGGCTCGCGCGCTTCGGCAACAACCGCTTCCCACAGCGCCATCAGCGGCGGCACCTTGGGCTGCAACAGGCGGGACAGGAATGACATGGGGCTTGCCTCTCGCGCGACCAACGGAGCGCCCTCCGTCTTGCGCGGCGGATGGCGACAGCGCATATGACGCCCGTTGGGCCGGGCTGCAAGCGCCGCCGGGTCGCATCCGGAGTTCCTGCATGGCTGTGTCGCGTTTCCTCGTTCTTCCGCTCCTGGCCCTCGGGCTGGCCGCTTCGGGCTGCACCCGCATCACCAACAGCCAGGGCTATGTTGCCGATGAAGAGCTGCTGGCTTCCGTGCAGCCGGGGGTGGACAACAAGCAATCCGTGCAAAAGGCACTCGGCCGCCCCACGAACATGGGCCAGTGGGACGACAATGTCTGGTATTATGTTTCGCGCAACACGGCCCAGCTGGCCTTCCGCCGTCCGACTCCCAAGGCGCAAAATGTGCTGATCGTGAAATTCGCGCCCGACGGCACGGTGAGCGAGGTAAGCCGCCGCGGACTGGAGCAGGTGGCAGACATTTCGCCGGACAAGAACAAGACGCCCACACTCGGCCGCGAGACCGGGATCATCGAAGATCTGTTCGGCAATATCGGCCAGGTTGGCGGCATCCCGGGCGGCGGCGGCCCGCCGCAATAGGCCGGTCGGCCGCATTTGGAAGAAAGAGAAAGGCCCGCCGGTCAATGATCCGGCGGGCCTTCTTTCTTGGCCCAATGCTTCTCTTACGCGG
>JAIMJL010000093.1 GCA_020693225.1 Sandarakinorhabdus sp.
CCTGCGATTGTCCGCCATCGTCCGCGATAGGCTCGCGGCCTCGTTCGCCACCCGCGAGCCGAACCAGCCGACCAGCCCCATCGCTGCCATGCCGATGGCCCAGCCGATCCAGATCAGCACCTGCGTTGGCCCGCCGATCGCGCCGAAGATATTGGCCAGCCAGATGGTGCTGTTGGGATCGATCTGCAGCCAGCGGGTGAGGCCCAGCACCGCCGCCTCGCCGGATCCGGCCAGGCTGTGCAGCAGCCAGGCGAGAGACGTCCACAAGAAGGCACCAAGGCCCAGAAGAATCCAAAGTGCCCGCTTCATTCTGCCTCCACCCGCACCACCAGCAGCTTGTCTATCTTGCGGCCGTCCATGTCGACCACTTCAAAGCGGAATCCGTGCGCCTCGAAACTCTCGCCGGTGCCGGGGATATGCTCCAGCTCGGCCAGCGCAAAGCCCGCCACGGTCTGGAAATCCCGCTCTTCATCCAGCGGAAAGCCCAGCAGCTCCGAAAGCTCGTCGGCGGCCAGGCTGCCGGAAACCAGCCAGCTGCCATCTTCGCGCTCCACCAGCGCCGGATCATGCTCGTCGTCCATGTCGGATCGAAACTCGCCGGCAATGGTCGCCAACAGGTCGGCCGGCGTCACCACGCCTTCGAAATGGCCATATTCGTCCACCACGATCGCCATCGGCACGCTGGAATCGCGCAAGGCTGCCAGCGCCACGGTGGCATCCGCAACATCCGGCAAAACTGGCGCCTTCTGCACCAGATCCTGCAGGTTGAGCTCGCGCCCCTCCAGCAGCGCCGCAAGCGCATCGCGCGCCTGCAACACACCGACAATGCGATCCACCGAGCCTTCGGCCACCGCAATGCGGGTGTGCGGCGTGGCAATCAGCTTGGCGCGGACAGCTTCCGGGGAGGCGGCGATATCGATCCAGTCCACTTCGGGTCGTGGCGTCATCACGCCGCGCACCTGCCGGTCGGCCAGCCGCATGATGCCGGCGATGAGTTCCCGCTCGCGCCCCTCGATCACCCCGGCGCTTTCGGCCTCGGCCACCACATGGAGCAATTCTTCCTCGGTCACGCTGTGATCGCCCTCGCGCTCCAGCCGCAACAGGCGGAATACCAGCTGCGACGAGGCATCCAGCAGCGAAACGAACGGCCCGGTGATCTTCGTCACCACCACCATGATGGGCGCCACGATCACCGCAATCCGCTCTGGCGAACGCAGCGCCAGCTGCTTGGGCACCAACTCGCCGACGATCAGCGAAAAATAGGTCACGATCACGATCACCAGCGCAAAGCCCGCCTGCGTCGACCAGGCCACCGGCACGCCCAATCCGGCCAGCCACGCCCCGGCCGGCCCGGCCAGGCTGGCACCGGAATAGGCACCATTGGCCACCCCCACCAGCGTGATGCCGATCTGCACGGCGGAGAGAAACCGCCCCTGGTCCGCCTGCAGCGCCAGCGCAGTGGCCGCACCCGGAACTCGCGCCCGCTCCATACCCTGCAGCCGCGGCTTGCGCGCCGACACAATGGCCAGCTCGGCGCCCGCAAAAAAGCCGTTCAGGGCAATCAGCCCGATGATAATGGCGGCGTCGGTCCAGGGGAACATGGTCTTGCGCCTTATGCCGTCTCGCGCGTCTTTGCTCAAGCGTTGCAACGGAACCCGGACGGGGGCAAACTGTTCCCCCTTGTGCAGGCCGTTCGGCCAATGAGAGAAAAAACCCTGAGGAGACACACATGTCAACAATCGCTTCCCCCGTTCCCACCCGCCTGACCGCGGCGGCGGTGGCGTCCATCCTGCTGCTCACCAGCGCCTGCGCCACCGATCCGGTGACCGGGCAACAGACCATGACCCGTGGCGGCAAGGGTGCCCTCGCGGGCGGTGCCGGTGGCGCCCTGCTCGGCGGGCTGATCGGCGGCAACACCGGCGCGCTGATCGGCGCCGGCGTCGGCTCGATCACCGGCGGCGCGGTTGGCGGCTACATGGACCGTCAGGAGCGCGAGCTGCGCGCCGCCACCGCCAACACCGGCATCGAAGTGTCGCGAGAAGGCGACGAGATCGCGCTGAACCTGCCCGACAATATCAGCTTCGATTTCAATTCCGCCGTTGTCCGTCCGGAACTGCGCACCGAGCTGGAACAGGTGGCAAAGGTGCTGACCTCCTATCCCTCCACCGTTGTCGGCATCTTCGGCCATACCGACAATGTCGGCAGCGAAGCGGTCAACCAGCGGCTTTCGGAGCAGCGCGCGCAATCGGTGGCCGGCAGCCTGCAATCCTTCGGCGTGCCGCAGGCCCGCATGCAGACCCAGGGCTTCGCCTTCAACCAGCCGGTCGCCAGCAACGACACGGATGAAGGCCGCGCCAAGAACCGCCGGGTGGAAATCCGCATCATTCCCGTGACCGATCAACAGATCAAAGGCTGAACCAACGCCGCGCTGACGGGGCGGGCAATTCCGCATGCCCTGTCAGCGCAGGTCGGCCTCGATGGCGTCGATATCGTCGTCAGACAGGCCGAAATGATGCCCCACCTCGTGCACCAGAACGTGCGTCACGAGATGCTCCAGGCTGTCTTCGCCATTTGCCCACTCGTCCAGCAGCGGGCGGCGATACAGGAAGATGGTGGGGGGCAGCGCCCCTGTCTGGTCGGCACCGGAATCGCCAACATGATGGCCCCAATACAGCCCCAATATGTCGAACGGGGTCTCCAGCTCCATTTCCTCCATCACCGTTTCGTCCGGGAAATCCTCGACGCGCAACAGCACGTGCGACAGGTGCCGGCGAAACAGATCGGGCAGTTGCTCAACCGCCGCTTGCGCCAGCCGGTCGATATCGGCGAGGGAGGGTGCCATCAGGGCCATGCGAGGCCCCTAGCCGAAGGACAGGCCATGGTCGAGAAACTCTCTGCATCCGCGCGCGCCACGCTGGCCGCCGAGCTGCCGCACTGGCTGCTGGACGGCGAGCATCTGCGCCGCAGCTTCCGTTTCGGCGATTTCGTCGCCGCGTTCGGCTTCATGACCCGCGTGGCCCTGCTGGCGGAAAAGGCCGATCATCACCCGGAATGGTCGAACGTCTACAACCGGGTCGAGATCGGCCTCACCACGCATGATGCCGGCGGGCTTTCCGCGCGCGATGTCGCACTGGCAAAGGCAATCAACGCGCTGGTGGTGCAATAGCGGCAGTCTGTCGCGCCTCTGATAGCCGTCAGGTTGGCAATCCCGGCGGGCACCCGACCTACGCCGGGCCGCAAGGTCGCGGCGTGTCACCAAGAGGCTGTCTCATGAAATCCATGCTCACCGTTGCGCTCGCCGCAATCGCCGCCACCTTTGCCGTCCCGGCTGCCGCCATGCACCACGAAGCCAAGAAGGACATCGTTGAAACCGCCGTTGCCGCCGGCCAGTTCAAAACGCTCGCCGCCGCGCTCGGCGCTGCCGGCCTGGTCGACACCCTGAAGGGCCCCGGCCCGTTCACCGTGTTCGCGCCAACCGATGCGGCCTTCGCCAAGCTGCCGGCCGGCACGGTCGAAAACCTGCTGAAGCCGGAAAACAAGGTGCTGCTCACCGCCATCCTCACCTATCATGTGGTGCCCGGCAAGGCGATGGCGGCGGACGTTTCCGGCAAGACCAGCAATGTGGCAACCGTCAACGGTGCCAATCTCGCCATCGATGGCCGCAACGGCGTCAAGGTGAACAACGCCACCGTCACCACCGCCGATGTGAAGGCCTCCAACGGTGTTATCCATGTGATTGACACCGTCTTGATGCCGCCCGCCAAGTAAGCGGGACTTGCGGGGGCGCTTTGCAGCGCCCCCGCTTGGATCACCTCGGCGCCATGCGAATGGCAGCTTGTTATCTGGGCGCCATGCGGATGGCGCCGTCAATCCGCACATCCTCGCCGTTGAAATAGGAATTGCGGCACATTTCCAGCGCCAGGCTGGCATATTCCTCCGGCAGCCCCAGCCGCTTCGGAAACGGAACCGACGCGGCCAGCGCATCCTTCACATTCTGCGGCGCGGCATTCATCAGCGGCGTGTTGAAGATGCCGGGCAGGATGGTGTTCACCCTGATGCCCTCGCTCATCAGGTCGCGGGCGATCGGCAGGGTCATGCCCACGACGCCGCCCTTGGAGGCGGAATAGGCCGCCTGGCCCATCTGGCCGTCTTCCGCGGCAACCGATGCAGTGTTCACGATGGCACCGCGCTCGCCATCGGCCAGCGGCTCAAGCGTCAGCATCCCGGCGGCGGATTTCGCAATGCAGCGGAAGGTGCCAACCAGGTTGATCTGGATGATCATGTTGAAGGCATCCAGCGGGAAATGCTTGATTTCGCCCGTCTCGCGCGTTCGGCTGGCGGTTTTCGCCGCGTTGCCGGTGCCGGCGCAGTTGATCAGGATGCGCTCCTGCCCGTTGGCGGCGCGCGCCTTCACAAAGCCGGCGTCCACGCTGTCATCGCTGGTCACATTCACATGGCAGAACACGCCGCCGATCGAAGCGGCAACCGCCTCGCCCTTTTCGGCGTTCATGTCGAAAATGGCGACCTTCACGCCTTCCTTTGCCAGCGCGCGCGCGGTTGCCTCGCCAAGCCCCGACGCGCCGCCGGTCACCACCGCCGATATACCATTTAATTGCATGCCAAACTCCCCATGGTTGATGGGGATATGCCTTAGAACAGGTCGGCCGCCGAATGAAACTGCGCAGAAAGGGGGTAAGCGCCCGCCCGTCAGCCGCCAGAACGTCAGCCGCTCGCCGCGCCCTCGCGGTTCGCCACCAGGTCCGCCACCACCGCCGGATCCGCCAGTGTGCTGATATCGCCCAGATTGGACACATCATTCTCGGCGATTTTCCGCAAAATCCGCCGCATGATCTTGCCGCTGCGGGTTTTCGGCAGGCCGGGAGCGAACTGGATCACATCCGGCGTGGCGATCGGCCCGATTTCCTTGCGCACCCAGGCCACCAGATCGCGCCGCAGCGCCACATCGCCCACCTCGTTGGCGTTCAGCGTCACATAGGCATAGATGCCCTGGCCCTTCAGATCGTGCGGCATGCCGACCACCGCGGCTTCCGCCACCTTGGCATGTGCCACCAGCGCCGATTCGATTTCCGCCGTGCCCATCCGGTGGCCCGACACGTTGATCACATCATCCACCCGCCCGGTGATCCAGTAATAGCCTTGCCGATCGCGGCGGCAGCCGTCGCCGGTGAAATAGCGACCGGGATAGGTGGTGAAATAGGTCTGGAAAAAGCGCGCATGATCGCCCCACACGGTGCGCATCTGCCCCGGCCAGGAGCCATTCAACACCAGATTGCCCTCGCACGCACCCTCCAGCACGCGCCCATCCGCATCCAATATGGCCGGCTGCACGCCAAACATCGGAAAGCTGGCCGATCCCGGCTTCAGATCGGTCGCCCCCGGCAGCGGCGTGATCATCGCGCCGCCGGTCTCGGTCTGCCACCAGGTGTCGACGATCGGGCAACGACCGTCACCCACCACCCGATGATACCATTCCCAAGCCTCCGGGTTGATCGGCTCGCCCACGCTGCCCAACAGTCGAAGTGTTGCCCGCGACGTCTGTGTCACCCAATCATCGCCTTCGCGCATCAGCGCGCGCAGCGCCGTCGGCGCGGCATAGAAAATCTGCACGCCATATTTGTCGATGATCTGCCAGAAGCGGCTGAAATCGGGAAAGTTCGGCACGCCCTCATACATCAGCGTGGTCGCGCCATTGGCCAGTGCGCCATAGACCACATAGCTGTGCCCCGTCACCCAGCCGACATCGGCGGCACACCAGAAGATTTCGCCCGGCCGATAATCGAACACATAGTCATGCGTCATCGAAACCCAGGTGAGATAGCCGCCCATCGAATGCAAAACGCCCTTCGGCTTGCCGGTCGAGCCGGAGGTGTAGAGGATGAACAGCGGGTCCTCGGCATTGTGCGCCAGCGCCGGGCAATCGGCTGATTGCGCCGCGACCAGCGGCTCGTAGGCCAGATCGCGCCCCTCCTGCATCCAGACTCCGGTGCCAGTGCGGGTGACCACGATCACCGTTTCAACCGACGGGCAGAGCGTCAGCGCCGCGTCCACATTGGCCTTCAGCGGCACCGTCTTGCCGCCGCGCAATCCCTCGTCTGCGGTGATCACCAGCCGCGAATCGCAATCCTGGATGCGGTTGGCGATGCTGTCGGGCGAAAATCCGCCAAACACCACCGAATGGATGGCGCCGATGCGCGCACAGGCCAGCATGGCGATGGCGGCCTCCGGGATCATCGGCAGATAAATGGTCACCCGGTCGCCCTTGCGCACACCCAGCGAAAGCAGCGCATTGGCCAGCCGGCACACCGCCTCGTGCAGTTGTGCGTATGTCAGCGTCCGCCCTTCGCCCGGAGAATCCGGCTCCCACAGGATCGCCGGCACATCGCCCCGCTCGGCCAGATGCCGGTCGATGCAGTTGGCGCTCACATTGAGCGCACCGTCGGCAAACCAGCGAATGCCGAAATCCGCCTCGTCGAACGACCAGCGCGACACTTCGGAAAACGGCACCGCCCAATCCAGCCGCTGCGCCTCCCTCCGCCAGAAGCTTTCAGGCGAGCCGATCGATTCGGCATACATCGCGGCATAGCGCTCTCGGTCGATTTTTGCTTGCCGCGCCCATGCATCGGTTACCGGATAAAGGGCGTCGCTCATGATGTTCTCCCAAAGACCCTGGCCAGAATTTTACTGTGCAATGGCTGAACACAGTTTCACTGTGCAATGGCCATTTCCCGGCCACAAGAGCAAGGCTGTATCCGGATTTTGCATCCGGCAACCACAAGCGAGGTGCTTCTCTCGCGCGATTGCGCTTTCCAGCCGCGCCGCAAGCGCGCAAGGACTCCGGCAGGAAGGATGATCGCTTATGCTGTTTCGCTGCCTGGCCTGCTTGATGATCGCGGCGTCGCCGGTATCGGCGCAACCGCAAACCCCCGTTGCCGCCAGCGAAGTGCCGGCTGACGCGCAAATCTGGTCCCCGCTGCAAGCCAACAGGCTGCTGGCAGAAGTGGAGGCAAGCGCCGCCGACGGGCTCGATCCGGTCGACTATCGGCGCGATGCGCTGAAGCAGGCGCTTGGTTCAGGCGACGCCACCGCCGTGCACGCCGAAGCCGACGCGGGCTTTGCGCTGCTCGCCCATGATCTGGCTGTTGGCCATGTTGCAGCCTCCCGGCGGATAGCCTGGCATGTAACAGGGGCGCGGGCAGACCCGCCGGACATCGCTGCATGGCGCGCTGCGGCGCTCGCAAGCGGTGATGTGGCCGGCACCCTCGCCGCGCTGCGGCCATCGCACCCGCAATATGCCCGTCTGAAGGCGGCGCTATCCCGACTGCCTGCTGCCGACACCGAAACGCGGGAGCTGCTCCGCATCAATCTCGAACGCTGGCGATGGATGCCGCGGCTGCTTGGCGAGCACTATATCCTGGTCAATGTCCCGTCGTTCGAGCTGATGCTGGTACAAGGCAATGCGCCGGTTATCCGTCACCGGGTGATTGTCGGCAAGACGGGCACGCCCACGCCACAGTTCGCCACCGTTGCCACCGGGGTTATCCTCAACCCGGAATGGGTGGTCCCGCAAAGCATCATCCGCGAAAGTGTCGGCAAACTGGTGCGCAACAATCCGGCCGCAGCGCGTGCACGCGGCTATGTCTGGAGCGGGTCGGGTGCCACGCTTTCGGTGCGCCAGTCACCGGGCCCGGGCAATTCGCTGGGGCACATGAAAATCGACATGCCCAATCCGTTCACCATCTACCTGCACGACACGCCCGCGCGGCAGTTGTTCGACAAGCCGGTGCGCACCTTCAGCCATGGCTGCATCCGAACCGACAAGGCACTGGATTTCGCCGATGCCTTGCTGCCAGACCATGACCGCGCGCAGATCGACACCATTGTTGCAACGCGCAAGACGACGCGGATCGCCCTGCCGCAGCAACTTCCCGTCTACGTTGCATATTTCACTGCCGCAGCCAACGAGGACGGCAGTATCAGCCGCCATCCCGATATCTATGGCCGCGATCCACCGGTTGCTGCGGCGCTTACGGATCGCCAGGATCTGGTGGAGACCGGCGCAGTGGCCGATGGCGGCTGTCAGGCGATGCCGAACTTGCCGGCATAAAGCAGCCGGCCCGGCCCGAGGCGCGCCAGAACCTCTGCAAGGCTGGCATCGGAAAAGGCAAAGCAGCCCTCGGATCGGCCCAGCTTGCCATGGTCGCGCACCATGGCATCGCTGACATACCAGGCGCCGTGAATGACAATCGCCCGTTCTTCGGCCAGATTGTTGGCAGGCTCCAGGCCGTGCAGCCGCTGCGATGCGCCATGCTTGCCGGTATAATAATCGCCGGTGCGATAGCCGCCGGCTGACGTTGCGTAAGAACCGGGCTCGTTGGAAAACCGTTCCACCCAGCCGCGATGCGCCGGGTCAGAACCGCGCCCGTGTGCCACCAGATGGGCGGTTGCGCGTCCCGATGCCATGTCCACCAGCCAGAAGCGCGGCAGCCGCGAAGGCGCAGAAAAGTCCGCGATCGCAACCGTGTCGCGATGCGCGATCTGCGAAGCATGGCGATCCAGTCCCTCCCGCGCGACATCGGCAGCACGGCTCCTGCTCGCGGCCTGAAGCGGTGACGCGAGCGCGCACGTGGCCGTGATCGCCAGAAAGGAGCGACGGGTCAGGGCGTCCGCGCGCATGTTTTGCATCCGGCATCGATAGGAGGGAAGGCCAGCCGCTTCAACGGCACACACGCCGAACCGCCTCGAACCGGCGGCAAGACGGG
>JAIMJL010000008.1 GCA_020693225.1 Sandarakinorhabdus sp.
CCCAGGCCCGGCACGTTCAGGATCTGCGGCTGGCCCGGTCGCCGCGCTGCACTCTGGCTATGGTAGGCAAATGTCATGCGCTCTCTCCCTCGCTGGCATTGGAGAGTTGAGCATGAATCTATTTATTCAATAGATAATGGCAGATACGGCGAGGTGTGGATTTTGTGCGGCAAAGCCAGCCTTTAATGCTGCTCCGCCGTAACATTGTTACCAACAGACAGTGCCGGAATTCTCTTATCAGCGGCAAAGGCCTTGAAGTCGTCTGCAAGGGTGAGGCCGTCCAGAATATCGGCGGTCGCATCCCGCACCGTCAGCATGACCATGCGCAGCCGGCAGCCCTCCTCATCCACACAGCTTGTGCAGCTTTCATAGGCCCAGCGGCTTGCACAGGGCACCAGCGCCAGTGACCCGCGGGTCAGCCGCACGATGTCACCGTAGCTGATTTCCGTCGGGTCTTTGGCCAGCCAATATCCCCCATCACGGCCTCGCTGGGCAGACACCAGCCCGCTTCGCCCCATTTCCGATAACAGAACGGTGAGAAACTTCTTCGGGATGCGCTGCTTTTCGGCAATCTCGCCAAGCGGCACCGGCCCGGTACCGACATGATCGGCCAAGTGTTGCAAGGCCCGGATGGAATAGCGTGTCTTCTGGCTGAGCATGGCGTGGTCAATGTGCGCAAGAGCCGGAAAACTCAAGCCACAAGGTAGAGAGGCAGACTATTCCAGCTCGAACACCATCGCCAGCGTGACTGCCAGCCGCACCTCGCCCGGCTCCACCGGGCTGTCCGCCGCCTTCATTTCCATCGCCACCATTCGGCCGGCTGGCATCGGCCCCGGGCGGAAGCCGCCCTGCTCGCTCATCGAGGCAATCCGCTTCACCCGCATGCCGGCAGCCTGTGCGTAAAGCTCGGCCCGCGCCTTGCCGATGCGGACTGCATCCGCCCGCGCCTTGTCCATCAGCGGCTCGGGCTTGTCGATCCGGAAGGTCGGGCCGTCGATCTGGTTGGCGCCCTGGGCAACGAGGGTGTCGATGATCTTTCCAGCCTGCCGCAGATCACGCAGCGTCACGCTGACCCGGTTGTTGGCCTGATAGCCAACCAGAACGGGCGTCTGGTTCGGCTCATAGCGATACTGTGGCTGCAGATTGAGGCCGGATGTCTGGATGTCGCGATCCGCAACGCCGGCCTTGCGCAGGGCCGCCACCACTTTGCTCATCCGCTCGGCGTTCGCGCTGAGCGCCGCATTGGCCTCCACGGCCTGCGTCATCACGCCGGCGCCAATATCGGCCACATCCGGCGCTGCCTCCACGGCGGCTTCCGCCGTCAGTGTGAGCGTGGTGGGTGCAGCCGCTGCAGTCGCGCCCTGCGACCAGGCGGCACTGGCGGAAAGGGCTGCTATCGCGGCAGTGATGGCGGCTATGGTCTTCGGCTTCATGGCAATCTCCCGGTTACGGAGCGATGACTAAAGCCCGAATGCTTTCACCGCGATGAAGGGCAGGGAAGCCGCCGCTGCCCTGCCCCTTTTCATCAGGCCGAGCGGCCCTTCATGACCCGATAGAGCCAAAGCAGGATAACGGCACCCACAGTGGCCAGCACCAAGTTCCAGATGGTTCCTCCGGTGCTGAAAAACGGCAGGATGCTGGCGAGGAATCCGCCCAGCAGGCCGCCGGCGATACCGATCAGGATGGTGACGATGATGCCGCCCGGATCCTTACCCGGCATGATCCACTTTGCCAACGCACCGGCGATCAGGCCCACGACAATCCAGCCAAAAAATCCATAGTCCATTGCCAAACTCTCCAACTCTTTGCTGCCGCTTCGCACGACATCCCGCTTTTCCTAGCACAAAAATGATTTGTCGCACCACACGCAAGTCAAAGCGGCCTCTTTTCATCGACCGCGGGTGCGTGTATGGCAAAGTCGTCGTATGGGCGCTGGTGCCCGGTCGGCAAATGAGCCTGTGGCTGCTTTGAGGGGAGCGAAACCGGTTCGGGGAGCAGGGGCACAGGGCCTCCTCCCGCATCAAAGGTTCGAGACGGCATGAACATGCAACTATCCCCTCATGATCCCGAGGTTCGGGCGCAGCTGGAACGCGATGCCGACATGCAGCGTGCGGAAACGCGCGCCGCTGATCGCCAGACAAAGCTGCGCAACTGGGCCATCTTCGCCGCCATTCTGCTGGCCGTCGCCGCCTTCATCTATTTCCTGGTGCAGCGCGCCACCGCCGGCGGTGACAAGGCCCCGCCATCGGGCCCGCCGGCCATTTCGGTGCTTGTGCCGGGCTTGGTGGAAGTCGCCGACAGCGTGTCGGCCAACGGCAGCATTTCCGCCCGCCGGGACATGCCGGTCGGCGTTGTCGGCGAAGGCGGCCAGGTGTCTGCCATCCGCGCTGAAGCCGGCCAGTTCGTCAGCCGCGGCCAGGTGCTCGCGGAAATCGAATCCTCGGTGCAGCGGGCCCAGCTCGCACAGCTTGCCGCTGGCGTCGTTCAGGCCGAAGCCGATGCTCGGCTTGCCCAGTCCGAACTGGATCGCGCCCAGGCGCTCGTTGCGCGCGGCTTCATTTCCAAGGCCGATATCGATCGCCGCACCGCAACCCGCGATTCGGCCCGCGCGAGGGTCGCCGTGGCGCAGGCGCAGGTGCGCGAAATGCAGCAGCGAATCGGGCGCCTGGCCATCCGTGCGCCGGAAGCCGGGCTTGTTCTGCAACGCAATGTCGAGCCCGGCCAGGTCGTCTCTCCGGGCACTGGCGGATTGTTCCGCATCGCCGCTGGAGGCCAGATGGAGCTTCGTGCCCAGATTGCCGAGCAGGACATGCCGCAATTGCGGGTCGGGCAGACGGCAACGGTGGTTCCGGTCGGCTCCGCCAGCAGCTATGCCGGCACCGTCTGGCTGCTGGAGCCGGTTATTGATCCGCAGACCCGTCTTGGCGTGGCGCGCATCCAGCTTCCCGCCTCGCCCGACATCCGCGCGGGTGGCTTTGCCAATGTGCGTATCGAAGGCCTGAAGGCGCAGCGTCCGATGGTGCCGCAATCGGCGATTCAATCCGATGGCACCAGCAGCTTCGTGCTGATCGTCGGCACCGATAACAAGGTGGCGCGCCGCGCCGTCAAGCTCGGCACCATTTCGGCGGCCGGTGTGGCGGTGCTGGATGGTCTGTCAGGTAGGGAGCAGGTGGTGGTGTCGGCCGGGCCGTTCCTGCGCGAAGGCGAACTGGTAAAGCCCATGCTGCAAAAGGCCGCAGCGGCCGCGCCTGTCGCCGCCCCGCCGGCGCAGCTAGGCTGATCGCCATGGAATTGCGCAATATCTCCAGCTGGGCGATCAAGAACCCGATCCCGCCCATCCTGCTGTTCGTGATGCTGACGCTCGTCGGCGCGCTCAGCTTCTACCAGATGAAGATCACCTCGATGCCGGATATTTCGGCACCGATTGTCAACATCTGGGTCGGCCAGCCGGGTGGCGCACCAACGGAAATTGAAACCCAGGTCACGCAGAAGGTCGAAGGCGCGGTCGCCAGCGTCGGCAACGTCAAGTCGATCAGCTCGTTCGTGCAGGAGGGTGGATCCTACACCAACATCGAATTTCACCTTGGCACGCCCGTCGACCGCGCCGTGAACGATGTGCGCGATGCGGTCACGAAGATTCGCTCCGAGCTGCCCGATGGCATTCTGGAGCCGCAGGTCAGCCGGGTGGAGATCGAAGGCGGGGCCATTTCCTACATGGCGGTGCAATCCACCGACATGACTCTGGAAGAGCTGAGCTGGTTTGTCGACAACACCATCACCAAGCGCCTCGTTGCCATTCCCGGCGTCGCCCAGGTCAGCCGCGGCGGCGGCGTATCGCGGGAAATCCGCATCAATCTCGATCCGCAGAAGCTGCAGGCCTATGGCATAACGGCCGCGCAGGTGAACAGCACGCTGCGCCAGCTGAACCTCGACGCAACCGGTGGCCGCACCGAAATTTCCGGCGCCGAGCAGGCTGTCCGCGTGCTGGGCGGCGCGCGCACGGCGATGGCATTGGGCGAAACCCGGATTGCCATCGGTGGCGGTCGCGATGTGCGGCTCTCGGATATCGCGGAAGTGAAGGACGGCGCATCCGAACAGCGGCAGATCGCGCGGCTGGACGGCCGGCAGGTCACCAATTTTGCGCTCATGAAGGCCAAGGGCGCGTCCGATGTGTCGGTGCACCAGGCGATGGAACGCGAGCTTGCGAAGCTGTCCGAAGAGTTCCCCGGTGTCACCTACACGGAATTGTTCACCACGGTGACATACACCAAGATGGAGTATTCCAGCGCCATCACCGCGATGATCGAGGGCGCCATTCTTGCCGTTGTCGTCGTGTTCCTGTTCCTGCGCGACTGGCGCGCCACCATCATCTCCGCGCTCGCCATCCCATTGTCGGCCATTCCTGCCTTCTGGTTCATGGATCTGATGGGCTTCACGTTGAACACCATCAGCCTGCTGGCCCTTTCACTGGTGGCCGGCATTCTGGTGGATGATGCGATCGTCGAGATCGAGAATATCGTCCGCCACATGCGGATGGGCAAATCGCCCTATCAGGCGTCGATGGATGCGGCCGACGAAATCGGCCTTGCCGTGGTCGCAACCACCTTCGCCATCATTGCGGTGTTCCTGCCCGTCAGCTTCATGCCGGGGATTTCCGGGCAATATTTCAAGCAGTTCGGCCTCACAGTCGCGGTCGCGGTGTTCATGTCGCTGCTTGTTGCGCGCCTGATAACCCCCTTGCTGGCCGCCTATTTCCTGAAGGCACACGGCGTGGCACCGCATGGCGAAAGCCGGATCATGCAACGCTATCTGGGGTTCCTGTCGTGGACGATCCACCATCGCTGGAAAACCGTGATGGTTGGTGCAGCATCCTTCGTGCTCACCATCTTCCTTTTCTCGCAGATGCCAACGGCGTTCCAGCCGGACATCGATACCGGCACGTCGTCGCTGAAGATCGAACTGCCGCCCGGGTCGCAACTCGGCGATACCGAGCGCGCGGTCACCCAGGCATCGGCGATCCTGCGCGCCCAGCCGGAAGTCACCCAGGTGTTTGAATATGTCGGTGACGATGGCGACGTCCGCCGGGGTTCGCTCTATGTCAACCTTGTCGAAGCCGACAAGCGCGAAGCCTCCACCAAGGAATTCGAGCGCCGACTGGCACCGCAGATGGCAGTCGTCCCCGATGCGCGTATCTTCTTTGAAAGCCAGGGCGGGATGGGTGGGCGTGATGTCACCATCATGCTGGCCGGCGATGATCCCTATCTGCTGGAGGCAACCGCCAAGAAGGTGGAACGCGAAATGCAGGGGCTTTCCGTGCTGCGCGATGCCCGCATAAATGGTGACATGGAGCGGCCGGAAATCCTGATCCGCCCGAAGTTCGACATGGCGGCCCAGCTCGGAGTCTCGGTCGCCTCGCTCAGCCAGACGGTGCGCATCGCAACCATCGGCGACATCGATCAGAATCTGGCGAAATTCTCGCTGTCCGATCGCCAGGTGCCGATCCGCGTAAGCCTGATCGATTCCGCCCGGTCGGATATGGCGATGCTGGAAAATCTGCCCGTTCCAACGGCCAACGGCGGCTCGGTGCCGTTGAAAGTGGTCGCAGACATCAGCTTCGGCGCCGGCCCCACCAAGATCCGCCGCTACAACCAGACCCGGCGCATCACACTGGAGGCGGATCTGAATGGCGTCGAATTCGGCAATGCCCTGCAAGAGGTCAACAAGCTTCCCACCATGAAGAATTTGCCCAATGGTGTGCGGCAAGTGAAATTCGGCCAGGCCGAAGTGATGGATGAGCTTGTCACCAACTTCATCGTTGCCGTGATTTCCGGTGTGCTGCTGGTGTTTGCGGTCCTGGTGCTGCTGTACAAGCGGGTCTTGCCGCCCTTCGTCAACATGGGCTCTCTTCTGCTCGCGCCGCTGGGTGCGGTGATCGCCTTGATCCTCACCGGTCACGCCATCACCATGCCGGTCTATATCGGTCTCCTCATGCTGTTCGGAATCGTCGCGAAAAACTCGATTCTGCTGGTCGATTTCGCGATCGAGGAAATGCGCATGGGCGTGGACCGCGAAACCGCGATCATCGATGCCGGACACAAGCGGGCGCAGCCGATCCTGATGACCACGGTCGCCATGGTCGCCGGCATGTTGCCCATCGCCCTTGGTCTGCACGGCGATGCCAGTTTCCGCGCGCCGATGGCCATCGCGGTCATCGGTGGCCTGCTGCTTTCCACGGTGCTCACCCTGCTCATCGTGCCCGCCGGCTTCACGCTGGCGGATGATATGGAGCGCTGGATCGGTCCGCGCCTCAGCCGCTGGCTGACCAACGGCGGCGAGGGCCAGGAAAAGCCTCCGGAAACGGTGCCGCAACCTGCCGAATAAGCCCGTTCCCTTCGATAGCGGAGCCGAACGCGCTGCGCAGGCTGCGCAACTGAAAGCCATCGCTACCGGCTTGCTGGTGGCGATGGCGCTGCTGTTCCTGCTTTCCACCTGGGCGATGGCGACAGTCGATCCGCGCTTTGTCTGGGTGCAGGCTTTTGCCGAGGCGGCGCTGGTGGGCGGGCTGGCAGACTGGTTTGCCGTCACCGCGCTGTTCCGGCATCCGCTCGGCCTGCCGATCCCGCACACGGCGATCATCCCGCAGAACAAGGATCGTATCGGCGATGCCCTTGCCACATTCCTGCGCGACAATTTCCTGCAACCGCAAATCGTTGCGCGCCGGCTGGACAGGTTCGAGGCCGCCAGCATGCTGGCAGGGTTTCTCGAACGACCGGCCTCCGGCGGTCGAATCCGCAAGGGGTTGAGCAAGCTGGTTGGCCAGCTTTCCGATACCCCCGCCGCGGCGCAGGTCGGCGCGCGGTTGCGCGACGGTGCCATGCTGAAGCTGCGCGAAACTGAAATCTCGCCGTTGCTCGGCAGCATGCTGGAAGCGATGGTGGAAAACGGCCGCCATCGGCCGATCATCGATGGCCTGATCGATTGGGCCGGGCGCACCCTCGATTCGCAGGAGGGTCTCATCCGCTCGATGGTGGAAGAACGCACCGCATGGCTGCTGCGGCTGGTGAGCGTGGACGAACGGGTGGCCGACGAGCTGGTGGGCGGCATCCGCGGGCTGCTCGCCGACATGGCGGCCGATCCCCATCACCCGGTGCGGGAAAAGGCCGATCGCGCCATTGCAAACCTGATCTTCGATTTGAAGCACATGCCGGAAACCCGCGAAAAGGTGGAGCGCATGAAGCTGGAATTGCTGGACAATCCGGCCGTCGGGGAATGGGTGGAAGGGCTCTGGGCCAAGGCAAAGGACAGTTTGCGCCGCCTGTTCGAGGGCGAAGGTGCGGGCGATTTCACCGCCGATATGGCGCGCGCCTTGCGGGATGATACGTCGCTCGGCCAAGCCATCAACCAGCTGGCGCGCCGCGCCGTGGTGGGGGTGGTGGCCGATCACGGCGCGTCGATCGTGGCACTGGTGTCGGACACGGTGAAGGGCTGGGATGCCGCCACCGTGACCGACAAGCTGGAGGGCGCGGTCAGCCGCGACCTGCAATATATCCGGTTGAACGGAACGGTGATCGGCGGCAGTATCGGAGTGCTGCTACACGCAATTCTGGTATTGGCAGGGCAGGGCTGACATGTGGATGATAGTGGCGATGGCGGCAGCTTCGGTCTGCCCGGGCACAACAACCCCGCAGGTCGAAGCCTGTTTTGCGCAAAAGCTCGATGCCGATGCGGCGACCATGGCGCGCTACCGCGAGGCCGCTCTGGACCGCATCGCCAAAACCGAGCCTTCGGCTGCGCGCTGGAAGGTCGTCGCCGCCTATCTTGATGCGGAAAAGCAATGGAAAGCCTATCGCGATGCAGACTGTGGCGCGGTGTATGAAAACTGGTCGCAAGGCAGCATTCGCGGGCTGATGGCCTTGCAATGCAAACGGCGGCTCACCCAGCAGCGAACCCATGCGATCTGGTCAAGCTGGCTCACCTTTGCCGATAATTCGCCACCCGTCCTGCCGGAGCCACCAACAGGCCAGCAGCTCTGAGCGATGGCCTATGAGAAGGGCCTCGTCGATCTCGGAAACGGCCTGTGGGCCTGGCTGCAGCCGGATGGTGGCTGGGGCTGGTCCAACGCCGGGCTGATTACCAGCGGCGGCGAAAGCGCGCTGGTGGACACGCTGTTCGACGAAAAGCTGACCGACGAGATGCTGTGCGCGATGGAAGCCAGCTGCGGGATTGCCCGCGAGGCGGTGGAAACGGTGGTCAACACCCATGCCAATGGCGATCACACGCATGGCAACGCGCTGCTGACCGGTGCGGAAATCGTCGCCAGCGAAGCCTCCGCGCGCGAGATGGAGGCCTTCCCGCCGGCCATGCTGGCGCAGCTGAAAGCCGCCGGCGCGGCAGGCGCCATGGGAGAGGCCGGACGCTATTTCGCGGAAATCTTCGCCCCGTTCGATTTTGCCGGCGTCCGCCACACGCCGCCCACGCGCACCTTCTCCGGGGCCGCTGCGCTCGATGTCGGAGACCATCGCGTGCAGCTCATCGAAGTCGGCCCGGCGCACACCGCCGGCGACATCATCGTGCATGTGCCGGATGCGTCCGCGCTGTTCACCGGCGACATCCTGTTCATCGAGGGCACGCCGATCGTCTGGGCCGGGCCGATTTCCAACTGGATCGCCGCGTGCGACCTGATCGAGGCCCTGAACCCGGAGCATATCGTCCCCGGCCACGGCCCGCTCACCGATCTGGCCGGAGTGCGCGAGGTTTCCGAGTATCTGCGCTTCGTCCAGGCTGAGGCGCTTTCGCGCTTCATGATCGGCATGGGCCCGGAAGAGGCCGCGCGCGACATCGGCCTCGGCCGTTATGCCAGCTGGCGCGATGCCGAGCGGATTGCCGTCAATGTTGATACCGCCTGGCGGGAGTGGAGCGGCACTGCAGACCCCTCGGATGCGCTCGCCTTGTTTGGCCGGATGGCCCAAATCTACTACGACAGCCGCTGATCAAAGCGAACCCGGTCCGACCTGACGTGTCTGCCCGCGGTTGCATCCACCAAAGGCATTCGCTCGTCGTCACACGATGGTCGCGCCGCCATCGATCACAAAGCTCTGGCCCGTTGTGAAGGCGCCTGCCCTGGCCGCCAGAAACACCGCCATGCCGGCAATCTCGTCCGGCTCGCCGATCCGCCGCAGCGGTGTGGTGCGGGTGGATGTGTCCAACATCTCCGGATTGTCCCACAGGGCTTTGGCAAAATCGGTCTTGATAAGGCCGGGGCAGATGGCGTTCACCCGCACGCCCGCCGGGCCATATTCCGCCGCCAGATTGCGCGCCAGCTGCATGTCTGCCGCCTTGGAAATACAATAGGCGCCGATCATCGTGGAGGCGCGCAAGCCACCGATCGATGAGATGATGGTGATGCTGCCACTGCCGCGCGCCACCATTGCCGGCGCCACCATGGAAATGATCCAGTGGTTCGAAACGATATTGTTGCGCAGGATCTTGTCGAACTGTTCATCGGCAATGCCCGCCGCCGGCCCGAAATAGGGGTTGGAAGCCGCATTGCACACCAGCGCATCGATTTGCCCGAAGCGGTCGATACTGGCATCCACCAGTCGCTGCAGGTCCTCTTTCACCGCAATGTTTGCCGGCACCGCGATCGCCGCCTCGCGCTCCACCGCCGCATTGATCTCGGCGACCGCAGCCGCGCAAGCGTCCGCCTTGCGGCTGGAAACCACCACATTGGCGCCATGCTCGGCCATGCGATGGGCGATTGCCTTGCCGATGCCGCGTGACGACCCGGTGATGACAGCAGTCTGGCCCGAAAGATCAAACAAGCTTGGCATATGAATATTCCTCCCGGCAACGTCTGTGCCGCGCTGGACACCCCGGCGCAAGCGTGGTTGAAGGCCAATTCGCCATTGCGCAGCAGGACACGACGTTGACGGCAAACATCCCCGAATGGAATCCCATGGCCGTTCGCGCCATGATCGCCGCCTGCCTCTTCTATGCGTCGTTCGGCGGCCTCATCCAGTGGTTCCCGGTCTGGTTGATCGAGGAAAAGGCCTTCACCGGCGCGCAACTCGGCCTCGTCATTTCCTTCGCCGGCATCGGTCGCATCATCGCCGGCCCGCTCACCAGCGCCTGGGCAGACGGCCGCCGCGATCGCCGCGCCCCGATCCAGCTGCTTTCGGCCGTCACCTTGATGGCGCTGGCGGCGCTCTGGTTTGCCAACAGCTTCGGCGTGTCCTTCGCCTTCGCCTTCATCGCCGAAATCACCTTCTGGGCGCTCATCGCCTTTCTGGAGGCGGCGCTTTTGCGGCTCACCAAGCCCGACCGCGCGCCGACCTATGGCTTCGCCCGCGGCCTCGCCAGCCTCTCCTTCGTTGTCGGCAATGTGGCAGTCGGAATGCTGGTCGATTGGGGCGGCAACGCGACCATCTGGTGGTGGCTGTTCCTCACCATCGTCGCCCTGCTCGCCGCCAGTTTCACCATGACGCCCGAGCCGGTGGAGCGCGGCGAGGAGCCGCCCTTTGCCCAGCGCCTGTCCGAAGGCCTCGCCATGGTGAAGCGCCCGGAATTCGCGCTGCTGATGTTCGGCTGCGGCCTCATCCAGGCCGGCCACCAGTTCTACTATATCTTCGGAACCAAGCTGTGGATCGACGAGCTTGGCGTTTCCGGCACCATGGCCGGCTGGCTGTTCGCTTTCGGGGTTATCATGGAGGCGGGGTTCCTGATGGTCATCGCCCGCCGCATCGAACATGTCCGCCCGTCCTCGCTCATGCTGGTCGGAGGCCTTGGGGCCATGCTGCGCTGGACGCTGATGGCCACATCCCCTGCGCTCGGCCTGCTGCTCGCCCTGCAAGCCCTGCACGCCCTGTCGTTTGCCTGCACCTTCCTCGGTGCCATGCGCGGAATCCAGGCGCTATGGGGAGACGATCGCACGCCAACAGCGCAGATGATGTTCATGGCACTCGCCACTGCCCCGGCGCAGGCGCTTTCCAGCTGGATCGCCGGCCGTGTGTTCGACACCGGGGTCGGCAGCCAGGGCTATATCGCGATGACCTTCGTCGCCGCCGCAGGTACGCTGCTGATCTTCATCCTGTGGCGCCGCACAGCGCGCCTGGCGGTCGCATGATCCGGCTGCTGGCTGCCATCGGCGGCCTGCTGGCCGTCGGCTTCGGAGCCTTCGGTGCGCATGCCATCTCCGATCCTCAAGCCAAGGCCTGGATCGCAACCGGCGCCACCTATGGTCTGGCTCACGCCATTGCCGCCTTGTGGGCGGCAGAGTCGCATCCCTGGGCATCCCGCCTGTGGATCATCGGAAGCCTGCTGTTTGCCGGCGCGCTCTACGCGCTCGGCCTCGGCCTGCCGCGCGCGATCGCAATGATCGCCCCCGTGGGTGGCGGACTGATGCTGCTGGGCTGGCTCATCCTGATCATCCAGCTGGCGCGCACGCCTCAGAGATCAGCCTAGCGTTTAATCCCGGTTGAGTAGCGCCGCTTCGCTCGGCGTTTCGTCGCTCTCCTGCGTCAATGCAGCCACCATCTTGCGATAGTTGAAGGTGGATCGCTTGCCGATATGATCGGAATGCGCCTCAAGCCATTCGCTGGCCGCAACGCGCCCCAGATCGCGCAGCTTCAGCAGGAAGTCACGGTCGGCCAGCAGTTTGCTCGAAGCCGGCAGCTGGCCCAGCTCCTGGTCGCCATGAATCATGTGCAGATGGGTCTTGCGGTGCCGTTCAGCCGAGAGTTCGCCGGCATCGATCAGCCGGTTGCGCTCGGCAATGAAGCGAAGCTCGGTGATCAGGCTGGCGTTGAAGCTGATCTCGCTCAACCGGTCCACAATGTCGTTTGCCCGCTTCGGCAGCGCCGTGCGCACGATCGGGTTCAGCTGCACGATCAGCACATCGTCGCTGTTCGTGCAGCGCAGCATCGGCTCCAGTGCCGGGTTGGCGATATAGCCGCCATCCCAATAGCCTTCGCCCTCGATCATCGGGGTGTGGAACAGCGACGGCAGGCAGGCCGACGCCAGCACCATTTCCACCGTCAATTCATGCTCGCGCCAGCAGCGCAGGCCACCGGTCGCGACATGGGTGGTGTTGATGAACAGCTTGATCTTGCGGTTTTTCCGCACCCGCTCGAAATCGATCAGCGCATTCAGCGCCTGGCGCAACGGATTGGTATCGGCCGTGCTGAAATCATAGGGGCTGAACATCCGCGTATAGGCGATCGACGCTTCATACACGAAGCCCTCGATCAGCTTGAACCAGGGCAGGGCGCGAAAGGGTGCCAGCTTCTCGCCGGCCGCCGCCATGCCCAGCCAGAAGCTTTCCAGCTGCGCCCGGGCAAAGGCCCGGTCGCCTTCCAGCAGCCCTTCCGCCATCACCACCGCGTTCATCGCCCCGGCGCTGGTGCCGGAAATCGCGGCAAACTCCAGATCATCCTCTTCCAGCAGTCGGTCGAGCACGCCCCAGGTGAAGGCGCCGTGTGCGCCGCCTCCTTGCAGCGCCAGATTCAGCTTGCGACTTGCCTTTGCCATGCCGTCCCCCTGTCAGAAATCAGTGTGCCGTCCAGCCGCCATCCACCGGAATATTGGCCCCCGTCAACTGCGCCGCCGCATCCGAACACAGAAACACCGCGAGGGCTGCCATCTGCTCGGATGTCACGAACTGCTTGGTTGGCTGTGCTTCCAGCAGCACATCGTTGATCACCTGCTCCTTGGTGAGTCCGCGCGCCTTCATGGTGTCGGGAATCTGCTTCTCCACCAGCGGCGTCCACACATAGCCGGGCGAAATGCAGTTGGCGGTCACGCCGTGCGTTGCCAGCTCCAGCGCAACCGTCTTGGTCAGCCCCACAAGGCCATGCTTGGCGGTGACATAGGCGGATTTGAAAGGCGAGGCGACCAGCGAGTGGGCCGAAGCCGTGGAAATGATCCGCCCCCATTGGCGCGCCTTCATCGCCGGCACCACAGCCCGCACAGCATGAAACGCCGCGGTCAGGTTGATGGCGATGATGGCATCCCACTTCTCCGGCGGGAAATCCTCGATCGGGCTCACATGCTGGATGCCGGCATTGTTCACAAGGATGTCCACCTTGCCGAACGCAGCTTCGGCGGCGCGGATCATGGCGACGATTTCGTCGCCCTTGGCCATATCGGCCCCACTATAGAGGGCCTTGATGCCATAGTCCGTTTGCAGGCAAAGGCGCTCCTGTTCGATGGCTGCGGCATCGCCAAATCCGTTCAGCATCACGTCCGCGCCCTCGGCCGCCAGCGCCTTGGCAATCGCCAGTCCGATGCCGGAGGTGGAGCCGGTAACGACAGCCGCCTTGCCCTTCAGAGATCCTGCCATGAACAACCCTTTCTGTGCTGCTTGCCGGATAGAGGATGCATGACCTCCGGGCCAGCCAAACCCTGCCATGCCTGCCATGCCTGCCTTGTTGCTAAACCACCGTCCCGGCAATCTTGCCGATGCCAGCCGTCAGGGCCATCGCAAAGGCACCCCAGAAGGTAACCCGCAGGATCGACCGTCCCATCGGCGCCTGGCCGGCCCAGGCGCCCAGCGCCCCAAGGCCGATCAGCAGCGCCAGCGATGATGCCACGATGGCCGGAACCACGGCATCCATCGGTGCCAGCGCCACTGCTGCCAGCGGCAGCGCGGCGCCCACCGCAAAGGTCGTGGCAGAGGCAAGCGCTGCCTGCAGCGGTCTGGCGGTCGCTGTATCCGTCAGGCCCAGTTCGTCGCGGGCGTGCGCGCCAAGCGCATCCTTTGTCATCAGCATGTCGGCCACGGTCGCAGCCGTTGCCGGGTCCAGCCCGCGCGCTTCGTAAATGGCAATCAGCTCGGCCCGCTCCGCCTCCGGCTGCTCGGCCAGCTCCAGCGCCTCGCGGGCAAGGTCTGCCTGCTCGGTGTCGGATTGCGAGCTGACGGAGACATATTCTCCGGCCGCCATCGACATCGCACCGGCAACAAGGCCGGCCACGCCCGCCAGCAAAATGGCCTCGCGCGCGGCACCGGCGGCCGCCACACCCAGCAGCAGGCTGGCGGTCGAAACGATCCCGTCATTGGCCCCCAGCACGGCAGCGCGCAGCCAGCCGATCCGCGAAACGGCATGGCCCTCGGCATGGCTCAAATGGCGCGCCATCGTCTTTTACCTCCACCCGCACACCCGTATCGCACGTTGCTCATCCTTGTGATCGCTTTCCGGGCAGCATCCGGCGAAGGGTATCATCCTTCCACAAATAATGGTGCGCCAATGCGGCTGCGGCGTGCAGCCCGATCAACCAATAGCCGATTGTGCCGGCAGTTTCATGAATCTCCTTGATCTGGCCTGCCAACGGCTTGTTCGATGGCAGAATCGGCGGCAGCTCCAGCCCGAAAAAGGGAACCGGCGCCCCCCTCGCGCTCAAAATGGCCCAGCCGGCCAGCGGCATGCCGATCATCAGGCCATAGAGCGCGAGATGCACAGCCTTCGATGCCCATTGCTGTAACGCCGGGGGCTGCGGTGTAATCGGCGGCGCGCGATGGCTAACCCGCACAGCCACCCGCACCAGCGCCAGCGTCAGCACCGAAAGCCCCAACATGAAGTGCCACGCCTTGAACCCCTCCCTTATGTCGCTGCCCTTGGGGAAAAATTCGCGTAACTCGATTGCGCCATACACGCCAACAAGCAGCAGCAGCATGGCCCAATGCAGAAAGATCATCGCAGCCGGATAGGATCGGCGGGTGTCAGGCATTGTAACTCTCCTGAGACACAGACTGCTCGCCTAGTCCGCATGCATCCAAAGCGTGTGGCTGTCGATCTGCAGCCGGGTGATTGCCCGCCAGGCGTCTGCCCTCGCCACCGCTTCGGCAAGGGCGGCTTCCTGGGCCAGGCGTTGGGCATAGAGGCTGTCGGCGATGTCCAGCCCGCCCAAAGCATGGCCGCGCGTGGCCCGCACAGCCGCCGAGCCGCTCGATCGCGCCGCCCGATCGGCATCCTGCCAGCTGGCAAAGGCGGCAGCAGCCATTGCCTGGTCCCGCCCGGCAAGCGCCCGGATGTCGTGCTGCACGGCGACTTCCTGGGCCTTTGTCGCCGCCGCATGCGCGCTGGCCCGATCCGCCAGAGCCCGGCGATGGCCGCCGCCCAGCGGCACGCTCAGCAGCACGCCAACGCCGCGTTCCTCGCCGCCGCGTTCGGAAAAGCCGCGCACCCCGATGGAGGGGTCGGCCATCCGCTCACGCCGGGCGCGCTCGGCCAGCAACGCGGCCTGCTCGGCCTGCGCGGTAGCCGCGTCGATCTCGTGGCTGCGCTCCACCACCCATCCGCCAAGCGCGGCCAGCCCTTCGGCCGGCAGGGCCGGAGCAGGCGGCTCCGGCGCGCTTTCCGGCAGGGGCAGGCCGGGAAACTGCGCTGCCAATCCGGCGCGCGCGGCTGCCTCGCGCCCTGCGGCAGCGCGGGCGGCAGACCGGGCGAGGGCAAGCGCCGCCTCCGCCTGATCGGCCTCCAGCACAGACGCATCGCGCAGTTCAACGCGCCTGCGAATGGCGGCAAGAGCTGCTTCCAGGGTGGCAACCGAGCGGGCCAATACGCTGCGCTCGCCGGCTGCGCCCACCCAATCCCACCAGTGATCGTTCAGCATCACCGCCACCTGATGCCGCGCATCCTCGGCCATATTATCCGCATAGCGCACCCCGGCATCGCCCGCCTTGCGATCCAGCGCCGCCTTTCCGGGAAGCCGGATGGCGCGCGTCAGGCTGGCATCAAATTCGGCATATTCGCCTTCACGATCGATCCGGCGCTGATAGACCGAGCCGCTGGCAACAAATTCGTGCGGCCCGGTGGCAAGCGCACGCGCATCGGCGCGCGCGGCCTTGCTTCGAGCGGCAGCGGCTCCAACCAACGGATGATTGTCCAGCACCAACTCAACCGCCGCCGCATCGGGAAGCGCACTTTGGGCCGTTGCGGGTGCCGCCAGCAAAAGGGCGATGAGCAAGCGCCTCATGCCACTGTCTCCTGCGCCGAATCGCGTTCGGCCTGTCCTTCGCCAAAGCGGGCATAAAGCAGCGGCAGCAGAACCAGCGTCAGCAAGGTGGAGCTGATCAGCCCGCCAATCACCACAATGGCCAGCGGCTTCTGGATTTCCGATCCGGGGCCGGTGGCAAACAGCAGCGGCACCAGCCCGAAGGCGGCAATGCTCGCGGTCATCAAAACGGGCCGCAGCCGGCGGCGGGCGCCGTTCGCCACGGCATCGGCCAGCGCCAATCCATCGTCCCGCAGCTGGCGGATATAAACCACCATCACCAGCCCGTTCAGCACCGCAATGCCCAGCAAGGCGATGAAGCCAACCGAGGCCGGCACGGAAAGATATTCCCCCGTCGCCCAAAGCGCCAGGATCCCGCCCACCATCGCAAACGGAATCATCAGCAGGATCAGCACCGTGGGCCGCACCGCGCCAAAGGTCGCATAGAGCAGCGCGAAGATCAGCCCCAGCGCAATCGGCAGCACCACCGAAAGGCGTGCAGCAGCGCGCTGCTGATTCTCGAACTGACCGCCCCAGACGATCCGGTAGCCCTGCGGCAGCGGCACTTCGGCGCGAACCTTCGCCTGCGCTTCTTCCACATAGCCCACAATATCGCGCCCCGACACAAAGGCCTGCACCAGCGCAAAGCGCGAGCCCTGTTCATGCTCCAGCTTCACCGGGCCTTCGCCACGCGCCACGCGCGCCAGGTCGCTGGCCCGCGCCTGTTTGCCGTCCGGGCTGATCAGCATCTGGTCGGCAAACAGCGTCGCATCCTCCGCCACCGCCTGTGGCCCCCGCACCACCACCGGGATGCGGCGCAGACCATCCGTCACCGTGCCGGCCGGCAGTCCGTCCACCTGCGCGCGCAGGCTGGCCTGTAGCGCATCAATCGGAAATCCGGCCCTGCCAGCGGCCAGCCGATCGATATCCAGCGTCAGATAGTCCACCCGGTCGTTGGCAACGGTGATCACTTCGGTCGCCCCTTCGATCGCCACCAGCCGCTTTTCCACTTCCCCGGCCAACCGGCCCAATTCGGCAAGATCCGGTCCGAAAATCTTCACCGCCAGATCGCCGCGGCTGCCGGTCAGCATTTCCGAAACCCGCATTTCAATCGGCTGCGTGAAGCTCGGCTCGATCCCCGGATGGGCCTGCAGCGCCCGCCGCAGCTCATCCACCAGCCATTCCTTGGACCCCCGCCACTCGGCGCGCGGCTTCAACACCAGAAAGCTGTCGGTCTCGTTCAGGCTCATCGGGTCCAGCCCCAGCTCGTCCGATCCCACCCGCGCAATCACCGCCTTCACCTCCGGCACCTGGGCCAAAATGGTGCGCTGCACAGCAAGGTCTCCGGCCACGCTGTGCGACAGGCCGATCGAGGGATGCTTGGTCAGCTGCACCAGCACGGTGCCTTCATCCAGCGTGGGCAGAAAGATCTTCCCCACCTGCGTGTAGGCAAACCCGGCCAGCAGTAGCGAACCAGCGGCCAGAGCCATCACCAGCGGCTGCCGGGCAAAGGCGCCGTTCAGCAGGCTGGCATAGGCCGGCGAAATCTTGCGCATGACCCAGGGTTCGTGATGCCCCGCATCGGCCTTCAGGCCGAAGGACGCCAGCACCGGGATCAGGGTGAAGGCCAGCAACAGCGATCCGCCCAGCGCCATCACGATGGTCAGCGCCACGGGCGCAAACAATTTGCCTTCCAGCCCCTGCAGCGCCAGCAGCGGCAGAAACACCAGCATGATGATGACAATGCCGGACGTGACCGGCCGGATGACCTCGCTGGTCGCCACGAGAATGCGGTTCAGCTTGCCGGTGCCGTGATGCTTGGGATCCGCCAGCCGCTCGACGATATTTTCCACCACCACGACGGCCCCATCCACCAGCAGGCCGATGGCAATGGCCAGCCCGCCAAGGCTCATCAAATTCGCAGAAAGCCCGAAGCCACGCATCAGGATGAAGGTGATCAACGCCGCCATCGGCAAGGCCGCCGTCACGATCAAGGCAGCGCGCCAGTCCCCCAGAAACAGCAACAACAGCAGCACAACCAGAATCGACGCCTCCAGCAGCGCCTTTTCCACCGTCAGCACCGCGCGACCGATCAGATCAGACCGATCATAGAACACCGCCACCGTCACGCCTTCGGGCAGCGTTGGCTCCAGCTCGACGAGACGCGCCTTCACGCCGGCCACCACATCCGCCGCATTGGCCCCGCGCAGGCCGATCACCAGGCCCTGCACGGCCTCGGCACCCGCCCCACCGGATTCCGTCCGCGAAACCGCGCCATATCGCGTTAACGTGCCGGTGCGAACGGTCGCGATATCCCCAACGCGAACCACCGAACCGTTGGCAGATTTCAGTGGAATGCCGGCAAGGTCCTCCAGTGTTTTCACCGCCCCAACGGCCCGCACGATCAGCGCGGATTCGCCATCGGCCAGGCGTCCGGCACCGTCATTGCGATTGCCCGCAACCACTGAGTCCGCCAGCTCCGAAAGGCTGATCCCGGCACCGGCCATGGCGGCCAGATTCGGCACGACCTCGAAGGTTTCCACAAAGCCGCCCAAAACATTCACATCGGCCACACCAGGCACCGTGCGCAGCGCCGGCCGGATCGTCCAGTCCAGCAGCCGGCGCTTTTCCGCCAGGCTCATCGGCCCTTCGATGGTAAACATGAACATGTCGGACAAGGGCGTTGAAATCGGCGCCAGCCCGCCTTCCACGCTGGCGGGAAGGTCGCCTTGCACGGCAGCAAACCGCTCCGCCACCTGGCTGCGCGCCCAATAGATATCCGCCGAATCGCGAAAATCGATGGTGATGTCGGCAATGGCATATTTGGCGACCGACCGCAGCATCGTCTGGCCGGGAATCCCCAGCAGCTGTTGCTCGATCGGGGTGATGACCTTGGCCTCAACCTCTTCCGGTGTCATGCCGGGCGCCTTCAGGATCAGCTTGACCTGGGTCGGCGCAATGTCCGGAAAGGCATCGATCGGCAGCGTGACGAAAGACCATATCCCGGCGGCCGCAACCAGCAGCGACAGGGCAAGCACGGTGATCCGGTTGGTCAGCGACCATTCGACAAGGCTGCGCAGCATGTCAGTTCGCCGCCTGCGACTTCAGTTCGGGCAGATTGCTGACCGCAACCGTAGTGCCGACTGCTAACCCTTCCAATATCGTCGCCACGCCATTGGCACTGCCGCCCAACACAATCGGCACCGGCTGGAAGCCATCCTTACCACGCACGAAAACAACATCGCGCCCATCCACCCGCGCAACCGCCGCCGCCGGAACGGCGACCGCGCTGCTGTTTGCGTCGCCAAGCACGACCACGGAAAGCGACCCTCCCGCAAGCAGGCCGGGCGCCGCCCCGATCCGGGCAATCGCGTTCACCGATCGGGTGGCCGGATCAAGCCCCGGTGCCACCGAAAGAATTTCGCCGCGCGCGCCGCCCGGAAGCAGAACGGCCATGCCGGGTCGAACCTGCCCCGCCAGCCGTTCCGGAAGCTGCAGATCAAGGGCATAGCGATTGTGGCCATCGATCACGAACGGTGCCGTCATGCCATCCAACGGCCCGCCGGTTTCGATCGAGACCCGCGATACCCGGCCGGCAATCGGTGCCCGCAGCTGTACGATGCCGTCCGCCGAAGCACCGCCGCGCGCAAGAATGCGGGCCGCTTCCGCGCGGTCAACCTGCGCTTCGCGCAACGCCGCGCGCGCTTCGTCGGCCCGCGCTCCGGCAATGACGCCTTCGGCTGCCAGCTGACCGATGCGTGCGGCATTGGCTTGCGCCAGCGACACCCTGGCATCCGCCCGCGCCCGGCTGGATGCCAGCGACAGGGCATCGCGGCTGACCACGGTGGCCAGCAGCTGGCCGGCCTGAACATCCTGCCCCTCCAGAACATGGATTCGTTGCACCGAACCGGCAAAGGGCGCAGTCACGGCCACGCGCGCCGCAGGCGGCAGGCTGACCGTGGCCGGCACGGTGCCCAGCGGGGCGTTCACGGCCGCAACGGCAAGGGCGGTTTGCGGTTGCATGGCCCGAACCGGCGCGGCGGCCGGTGCCACAGGATCCGCCTCGCAACCGGCCAGCGCCAGTGGCAGGATGGCGAGGAGAATGGAGGTTATGCGGTGGTTCATAATCGCCAATTGCCTGACGAGCCTTGCACGAACCTGTCAATCTGTCAGCTTGGTGACAGGGAGTTCGCGCACTTAGTGGGCTAAGGAGGAGCCATGCGCCTGTTGCTGGTCGAAGATGATGCCGAACTTTCCAGTCGCCTCTCTGTGCGCCTGCAGGCCGGTGGTTTTGCGGTGGATCATGCCTATGATGGCGAGACCGCGGCCGAATGGCCCGATCTCGCCATGATGGGCGTGTTGGTTCTCGATCTCGGCCTGCCCGGCATGTCGGGTATGGAGGTGCTGCGACACTGGCGCCGGGCAGGCATTCGCACGCCCGTCATCATCCTCACCGCGCGCGGCAGCTGGCAGGAAAAGGTGGAGGGGCTGAATGCCGGCGCCGATGATTTTGTTGTGAAGCCGGTGCGATCGGAAGAGCTGGTGGCGCGAATCCATGCGCTTGTCCGCCGAACACAAGCGAGCGGCGCTCCGCTGCTTCAGGCCGGCGGCATAACACTCGATCCGGTTGCCCATAGCGCCAGCCGCGAAGGGCATGCGATTGCCCTCAGCCGCCAGGAATATCGCCTGCTGGAGCTGTTCATGCGCCGCCCCGGCCACATCCTGTCGCAATCAGACCTGCTGGAACGCCTCTACGCGCTGGAGGCAGAGCATGATCTCAACGCCCTGGAAGTGCAGGTCAGCCGCCTTCGCCGCAAGATCGGCCGCGATGCCATCAGCACGGTGCGCGGCCTCGGCTACCGGTTCGAACGATGACCGCGCCGGCGCTGCCCGCCCGGGGCAGTCTGCGCCTGCGATTCATTGTCGCCATCCTCGTATGGATTGTGGCCGGGCTTGTGGTTATCGGATTCAGCACGTCCGCGCTGTTCCGGCGGCATGTGGAATATCAGTTTCACGACGAGCTGACCGTGCATCTCGTGGAGCTTGCCGATCTCACCCGGCTGGATGCGGCGGGACGCCCTGTGCTTGATCGACCGCTGTCAGACCCGCGCTATGGCATGCCGAACTCCGGCTACTACTGGCAGGTGGAGCGCGACGGCTTTCCACCCCTCCAGTCCGGCTCGGTCAAGCGTGGCGCACTCGATACCACGCTCGCGCACCAGCCGGACATCGTGCATCGGCTCGCCCCCGGCCCCACCGGCCCCACCATGACCTACGGTTTTGCCCGCTCGGCCACCGATGGCGGCAGCGAACTGCATTTCCTGATCGCCACCGACGAACAGATACTGAACGATGTCATTGGCGCTTTCGATGCCGAGCTGCGACGCTGGCTGGGCCTGATGGCACTCGGCCTGCTCGGCACCGGGGCATTGGTCATCCTCTATACGCTGAAGCCGCTGGATCGTCTGGGGCAGGCCATTGCGGCGGTCCGCAACGGCAGCGCCCGGCGCATGGAAGAAGGCTGGCCGGCGGAAATCACGCCGCTGGTCGCCGATCTCAACGGCCTTCTCGATACCAATGATGCGATGGTCGCGCGCGCGCGGGTGGAGGCCGGCAATTTGGCCCACAGCCTGCGCACATCGCTGGCGATCCTCACCGACGAGGCCGAAACCCTGGCGAGGGGCGAGACCGGAGACAGTGCCGCCACCCTGCTCGAGCAATGCCGTCGCATTGGCCGCCAGCTGGATTGGCATCTCGCACGCGCCCGGGCCAGCGTCCGCCAAGGTGCCCGCACCCCCATCCCGGATGCCATCGCGCCCATTGCCGCCGCCATGCAGCGCTTGCATGCCGGAAGGACGATCCAATTCGCCATCGATGGCTCCGCACCGGTCGCGCTGGCGATCGAGCCGGAAGACTTTGCCGAGATCCTGTCGAACCTGGTCGACAACGCGGGCAAATGGGCCGGCTCAAGGGTCGGGATCGACTGGCGCATCAGCGGCCCGCATGTGCTGCTGTCGGTCACGGATGACGGCCCCGGCATTCCCGAGCCGATGCGGGCGGCCGTTTTCCAGGTCGGCAGCCGGCTGGACGAGCAGGCGCCCGGGTCCGGGCTGGGCCTTGCCATCGCCCGCGACCTGGCGCGCCGCTACGGCGGCGACGTCAGCCTTGAGGGGCGCAGTGACGGAGCAAGCGGACTGGTGGCACGACTGGACATCCCGCTGGCCGCCTGAAGCTGTTCAGAGTTTGAAGCCCGGTGGCAAAGGCAGGCCGGCCGTCATCTTCTGCATCTCGGCGCTGGCAACTGCATCGGCCTTGCCGCGCGCGTCATTCAGCGCAGCAACCACCAGATCCTCGGTCATTTCCTTCGACTCCAGCGTCATCAGCGAGGGGTCGATGCTCAGCTTCACGATCCGCCCCTTGGCGCTGGCGATCACCTTCACCAATCCGCCACCGGACTGACCCTCCACCTCCAGCTTGTCCAGTCCCTCCTGTGCGCGGGCCAGTTCGGCTTGCACATTGCTGGCCATCTTGATGATGTCATCGATACTCTGCACGGCTCATGCACTCCTTTTCATGGCGGTTGGTTCGGCCACGGCCATCAGCTCGCTGCCCGGAAATGTTGCAAGGAATGCCTCGACCAGAGGGTCCTTCAACGCCGCCTCGCGCGCGCTCTGCGCCCGCGCCTCGGCTTCCTGCCGCAGGCTGCTGCCGCCGGTCGGCTCGGTCAATTTCACCTGCCAGCTCTGCTGCGTCCAGCCCGAAACATGCCGCGCCACTTCGGCGGCAAAGCTCGCCGGCAGCGGTCGCAATGGCGCCAGCTCCAGCTCGCCATGGGCAAAACGCACCAGCGCCACATCATCGGTCAGCTGTTTCACCAGCAAGGCTTCGCGCTGATCCTCGAACAATTGCACCAGCGCGCGAAAGTCGGCCAGTCGCGCACCAACAGGCGCCAGATTGGCCACCGGTTGGCCGGAGCTGATCGGGCCGGCGGTTTTCGCGACAGCCTCCGGTGCACTGCCCTGTTGCAGCAGCCTCGCCAGCCGCTCCGGATCGGGCATGCCGCCGGCATGGCAGATGCGAAGCACCGCCATATCGGCGGCCTGGCGCGGTTGCGGCGCCTCGCGGATCTCGCCAAGACCCTTCAGCAGCAGCTGCCACAGCCGGTGAATCCCGGGGAATCCCATCTGCGCCGCCCAGCCGGCAATCAGCGCCCGATCGGCATCCGGCAAAGACAGATCCGCTTCGCCGGAAAGCTTGGCCCGCGCCAGCGCATGCACCATGTCCAGCAGCTCGGCGAACAGCGCATGCGGCTCCACTCCGGCATCATGCGCATCCTGCACGGCCGAAAGTCCGGCCGCGGCATCGGCTTCCAGCAATGCGCCCAGCAGCCGGGCCGTGCGGCCGCGATCCGCCAGCCCCAGCATCTCGCGCACCGCGTCGGCCGTCACCCGCTCGCCCGAAAGCGCAATGGCCTGATCCAGGATGGAAAGCCCGTCGCGCACGCTGCCTTCGGCGGCGCGGGCGATAAGCGCGAGTGCATCCGCGTCGGCCAGCACCTGCTCCGCCTCTGCCACCTTGGCGAAATGGCGGGCCAGCAGATCATGCGGCACGCGCTTAAGATCGAATCGCTGGCAGCGTGAAAGGATGGTCGCCGGCACCTTGCCCACTTCGGTGGTGGCAAAGATGAATTTCACATGCGGCGGTGGCTCTTCCAGAGTTTTCAACAGCGCGTTGAAGGCATTCTTGCTGAGCATGTGGACTTCATCGATGATGTGCACCTTGTATCGCGCCGATACGGTCGCATAGCGCACTGATTCGATGATCTCACGGATGTCGTCCACACCGGTGTTCGATGCGGCGTCCATTTCCACCACATCGATATGCTGCCCCGCGGCAATGCCAACACAGGCATCGCACACACCACAGGGCGCAATCGTCGGCCCGCCGCTGCCGTCCGCCCCGGTGCAGTTCAGCGCCTTGGCAATGATCCGCGCGGTGGAGGTTTTACCCACACCGCGCACGCCCGTCAAAAGCCAGGCCTGCGCCAGACGATTGCGGGCAATGGCATTGGCAAGCGTCTGCACCACGGCATCCTGGCCGATCAGCGCATCGAACGCCGCCGGCCGGTATTTGCGCGCCAGCACCCGATAAGGCGCATCTTCGGGAAACAGACTCATGAAAGGTGAGTGGCCGCTTGCCGCACCGGAATCAAGGCCCAACCCTGCCATCCAAATCCTCGGCAGCGCAGCCGCCGCAAGGGCGACCGCCCGCCCGGAGCTTTAGCGGAGGAATTCGCTGCCCGCAGGGCGGCGCTGCAGGACTTCGGCGCAGCCGCCGCAAGGGCGACCGCCCGCCCGGAGCTTTAGCGGAGGAATTCGCTGCCCGCAGGGCGGCGCAGCAAAAAGTGGGAACCGGGGCGACCCAGACCGGGATCGTTGCGGCTGCTTCCTTCCGGACCTGACCGGGTTGGCGAATGGCCTGCCCACTCCGGTTCCCGCCAGCGCCTATGGCGATCGATTGCCGCTAACGCAAGCGCGGGCAGGGTGGCTCCTGGCCGCGCACCGGTGGCGCCGGCTTGTCCGGATCGGCGGCGGCAACCAAAATGCCGGCTGGCAAGACGCCGGAAAAGGGCAGCAATTGCGCCTTGCGCGCGCGCTTTTCCGAAACCGGGGGCAGCCCGGCCAAGGCGGCGCGGAAGCTGGCCGGGCAAACGGTTTCGATGGTCCCGGCAATCCGCACTTCGCCGCCAGCACCGGGGACCAGCGTGGCTGCAATCCGGCCGATTTCGCCGGTGCTGTCGGTCAGCACCAGCGACCGGATTTCCAGCGTGCCACCATCCGCCCATATGGCAAAGCTGCGAACCGGCGCCCGCCCGGTGATTTCACCGTCGAGCTGCACGGCCAGCGGATCGCCGGCGTCGGCCCGAACGCCCTTGCCCGACAGCACAAACTGGTCCTGCGTCGGCAGGCGCGGGCTTGGGCTGGCTTCGGCGGTCGCCGGCGTTTCCCGGAAATGCGCCTCCAGCCTTTCCGCCCGCAGCCTGGCAGTCAGCAGGCCAATGGCAAGTTCGGGGCTTTCCCAAACAATCGAAAGCCGGCCCACCGTGCCACCATCCATGCGCAGGCTGGCCTGTGCCTGCGGCGCGGCAATGCGAACATGGGCTCCGGACAGCGGCTTCAGCTGCAAGGACGCAACCGAATTGCGCAGGCTCAGCACCTGTCGGTCGGGCTGCCAGGGCTGGCGGTTGACCGAAAGACTGTCAGCGGCGAGCCGGCTGGTGAGGGCGTCGTCCGCGCGGCCAATGGCGAGCGGCGCAACCGTCGCCTCAAGGCGATAGGGAAATCCCCCCGTGGTGATTGCGGTGCCGGCAGGCAGCAGCGGCTGCATGTCAGCCAGCAGCCGGTCGCGATGTCCGCCCCACAGGAAGGCCCACAGCAGGATGCCACCCGCCAGCGGCAGCAGCGCCACCCACAAGGGAAAGCGCCGCTTCATACCGTCACGGTTCGCGGGTCGGCGTTGATTGCGGCATGCACGCGGGCCTCGAAATCCTCGCGCGGCAACCCGGTTGGCACCTCCGGCTGAAACGCTAGCGTGACCGTGCCGGGCTGGCGCAGCGACGTCCTGCTCCAGACCTTGCCGGAATCCAGAGCAACCGGGACCACCGGCAGCTTGAGCGCGGCATAGACCGCGTAAAGCCCGGCTTTGAGTTCCGGGCTTTCGCCAACCGGCACCCGGGTGCCTTCAGGGAACATCACGATCGGCCGCCCCTCGGCAACCCGAAGCCTCGCCTGCCGCAGCATGGATTTCAGCGCCGCGCCGCCCTTGTCCCGCTCCACAAAAATGCTGCCATGCCGCCACGACACATAGCCCCAGACCGGGATCTTGCGCAGCTCCGCCTTCATCACAACCGCCGGCCAATCGAACAGAAACAGCGTCAGGAAGGTTTCAAAAGCCGACTGGTGCTTCAAGGCAACGATGGCGCCCGACTGCGGAATATCGCCGCGGATCACCAGCCGGATGCCATGGAACACGCGCGCACACCAGACAAACCAGACCGACCATTTGTGCGACCCCCACACGATCGCCTTGGCGGAAAACGGCGAAACAATCGCGATCGACAGGGTGATCAACACCGCCCCCGGCAGGAAGACGATCGTAAACAGCAGGTTGCGCAGAAAGGCCATCACACCTTCCTCATGGATGGCGGGCGCATCAGCAGCATCACGCGCGAAGCTATGAATTTCAGATATTCTTCGCCCATGCGCCAGAGCGGGCGCGGCTGCGCCACGGCATCGGCAACGATCTGCACCTCCGGGCCAAGCCGCGCGGCGATTTCCGACCGCGCCCGCTGCATGTGAAAACTGGAGGTGACCAGCCGGATGGAGCGCATGCCGTGCTTGCGCGCCCAGCTCGCCACTTCTGCCGCATTGGATCGGGTGTCTTCGGCAACGAACCCGATATCGACACAGCAGGCGAACATCTGCGGCGAGATGCCGGCGGCCAGCCGGATCTCCTCCGGCGTCGCAACCCGGTCGGCACCCGATATCAGCATCCGTCGGGCGCTGCCGGCCTGCATCACTTCAATGCCGCGCGCGCTGCGTCCGGCGCCACCGGTCAACACGGCAACCCCGTCGGTGCGGATGACAAGATCGGCCGGCCCAGGTGCTGCCAGCACAAACCAGGCAAAACCGCCGAGAAGCAGCAGCAAGGCGGTCATCAGCATCCGCCAAAGCCACCACAACACGCTGCGCGGTTGCTTGCGGCCGGGTCTGCGGGTTTGCGCCATGCGCGCTGTCTAACCGCCTCGACGGCGCGGCGCAAACCAGCCTTTCGCTCGCCCCTTGCCTGATACCACATCTTGTGGCCATATGCGCTGCATGCAGCTTCGATGCCCCAGTTGTAGCGCGCGCTATCAGGTCTCCGCCGAAGGCTGGCCAGCCGATACCGGGCCGCACGGGGATCTGCTGCTGCGGCCGCGCAAGGTGCGGTGTCGGCGTTGTCAGGAGGTCTGGCTCGCCACGCCGGAGGATGAAGAAGAGATTTTCGATCCCGGCCCGCCGCTGGAACCGGCACGAACCAACCTTGGCCCGGTTCCGGCCGCTTTTGCCCGGCAAAGCCCGCCTGAACAAGCAGACAAGCAGGCAGATGGCGACGGTCCGCTTCCACCGAAGCGGCGCAGGATTTGGGTGCTAGTGCTGGTGCCACTTGCCTTTGCAGCGGCAGCCTATGTCGCCGTCGCCAGCAATCATGTCGATCCGCAAGCCTATGGACTGCCGCCGCTTGCCGACTGGGCGCGGCCCAATTTCGAGGCGGTGCAGCTTCCGGCAATGAATCTGCCCACCATCCGCGTACCGGAAGCCCCAGCCACCCGCCTTGCTCTGGTTGCAGAGGCCAAGAGCGATGCCATTCCCGGCGGCGGCTCGGTCTGGACAATCCGCGGCACCATTTCAAACACCACCGAAGCCCGCCTTGATGTCCCGGCCATAGAGCTCGAAATTCTCGATGCTGCCGGCGTGCCGCTATCGGCATGGACCATCCGGCCTCCGGCGGATACGGTCTCTCCCGGACGCCAACTTGCCTTCGAAACCACCGCGCTCAATCCGCCCTCCGGTGCCCGCCGGGTGCGGGTCTCGCTGAAGCCGCCGTCACTGGCCCGGCTTTGATCCGCGCCGCCAGGTTCGCCGCCGTTCAATAGCGGCGCAGAAGCCCCGCCAGCTTGCCCTGGATCTTCACCCGCGACGGCAGATAATATTGCGGCTCGAATGCCGCATTGGCCGGGTCCAGCCGAATCATGCCCTTGTCGCGGTGCAGATATTTCAACGTCGCCTCGCTGTTGTCGATCAGCGCCACCACGATCTCGCCATCGCGCGCCTCGTCCGCCTTGCGGATCAGCGCGAAGTCGCCATCGAAAATGCCGGCATCGATCATCGATTCGCCAGACACCTGCAGCGCATAATGCTCGCCCGGGCCAAGCAATGCCGCCGGAACCGCCAGCTCCTCATGATCCTCCACCGCCTCGATCGGCAAACCGGCGGCAATGCGCCCCACAAAGGGCACCGATCGCGATGGCGCAGCACGCTCCGCCGCGCGGGCGCGGGCCTGCGCCAGGTCGGAAACCGTGGCGCCACCGCGATCCGGCACCGCATCGCCCGGCAGTTTCACCACCTCCAGCGCCCGGGCGCGGTTGGGCAGCCGACGCAGAAACTGTCGCTCTTCCAGCGCGCCGATCAACCGGTGCACGCCGGATTTCGATTTCAGATCCAGCGCCTCCTTCATCTCCTCGAACGAAGGCGAAACGCCGGTGTCACTCAGCCGCTCATTGATGAACAACAGCAGCTCATGTTGCTTGCGCGTCAGCATGCGAATCCCCAATCGGCCCAGCCTTGGAACATGCCAAGAACATTAGGGGAACCTTGCGGAACAAGTCAAGCCTCGCAGAAGCCCCTTCAAAGGGTTAACACAGGAACATTATCCCCCACGGCCAGCGCCGCCGCATATTCCGGCCGCACCAGCAGCGCGTCCGCCTGTGCCAGAACGTGCAACATGCTGCTGTCCTGCGCGCTGGCGGGGGTAGCCCAGAGGCTGCCATCGTCGGCGCGGTGCAGCCGGGCGCGCATGAAATCCCGGCGCGCGCCATTGGCCTTCAGCGCCACGGTGCTTTGCGCCCATACCGGCTCGGCAACCGGTCTCGGGTCGCCCGAAAGATGCCGCAGCAGCGGCAGAACAAACAGCGTGGCGCACACGAATGCCGAAACAGGGTTGCCGGGAAGGCCAATCACCTGCGCATTGCCCAGCCGGCCAGCCAGCATCGGCTTTCCCGGTCGCAGCGCGATGCGCCAGAAATCGATTTCGGCGCCGCTTTCCAGCAACACCGGCCGCACCAGATCATGGTCGCCAACCGATGCGCCGCCGATGGTGATGATCACATCATGCGCCGCTGCGGCCGCAAAGGCATCTGCCAGCGCCGCGCGCCGGTCCGGTACGATGCCGAAATCCTGCACCATGGCTCCAGCCTGCCCCAGAAGCGCGGCCAGCATTACGCCATTGGAGCTGACGATCCTGTCGGCAGCTGGCAGCGTTCCGGGCGGTACCAGCTCGTCTCCGGTGACGATCAACGCAACCCTTGGCCGGCGAACCACCGGCACGGTCGCGTAGCCTGCAGCCGCCAGCAATCCGATCCGCCCCGGCGTCAGCCTTTCCCCGGCCTTTGCAACGCCCTCTCCGGTGCGAAAATCCAATCCCGCGCGGCGGATATGTGCGCCTTTGGCCGCAGGGCCATCGCCCACGATCCGCACGCTTTCGCCTTGCGCCTCGGCATCCTCCTGCACGGCAACAGTATCAGCACCCTGCGGAAGCGGTGCGCCGGTGAAGATCCGCACGGTCTCGCCTGCCTGCAACTGCCCCGAAAAGCCCCTTCCCGCCGCCGATTCGCCGATCAACCGCAGCGACAGGCGCAGATCCTGAAAGCGCAGGGCATAGCCATCCATCGCGCTCATATCGCCCGGCGGCTGGGTCAACAGCGCGGCCATGTCGGCCGCCAGAAAGCGCCCCGATGCGGCAAGCAGGTCAACCGTTTCGGGGGGAAGCGGCAGCGCCGCGCCCAGGATCCGCGACAACGCCTCCTCCACCGGCAAAAGCGCCCCCTCAGCCATGCCAGTCGCCGGATTTTCCCCCGCGCTTCTCGGTCAGCCGAATGCCCTCGATCCGCATCCCGCGATCCAGCGCCTTGGCCATGTCATACACTGTCAGCAGCGCCACCGACACGGCCGTCAGCGCCTCCATTTCCACCCCGGTCTGTCCGCTTGTCCTGACTTCCGCCCGGGCCGCAACACCCTCGGGCAGCAGCTCCAGATCCACCACCACCGACGTTAGCGACAGCGGATGACACAGCGGTATCAGATCGGTCGTCCGCTTTGCCGCCATGATCCCGGCAATGCGGGCCACCGCGAGCACATCGCCCTTCTTCACCGCGCCCGCAGCAATCGCCTCGCGCGCCACGGCACCCATCCGGATTTGCCCCAAAGCCACCGCCACCCGCTCGGTCACCGCCTTGCCGCCCACATCCACCATCCGCGCCGCGCCGGTGGCATCGAGATGGGTCAGGCCCGCTGTCATGGGGTCTGTCATGGGGTGGCCAGCAGGCGACGGGTGGCCGCCGCCACATCGGCCTCGCGCATCAGCGCCTCGCCCACCAGAAAGCTGCTCACCCCGGATTGCCGCATCTGCTGCAGGTCTGCGTGGGTTGAAAGCCCGGATTCCGACACCACCAGCCGGTCCGCAGGAGCCATCGCGGCCAGCCGAACCGTCGTCTGCAGATCCACCACCATCGTTTTCAGATCCCGGTTGTTCACCCCGATCAACCGGCTTTGCAGCTTCAGCGCGCGCTCCATCTCGGCTTCGTCATGCACTTCCACCAGCACATCCATGCCCAGCTGCATCGCCTCGGCCTCCAGATCCAGCAGCAGGCCTTGCTCCAGCGCCGCCACGATCAGCAGCACGGCATCCGCCCCCAGATGCCGCGCTTCGGCCAGCTGGTAGCTTTCGATCACGAAATCCTTGCGCAGCGCCGGCAGGGTGACCACGGCGCGCGCCTGCTGCAAATAGGCGTCCTTGCCCTGGAAATAGGGCTCGTCGGTCAACACCGAAAGGCAGGTGGCACCACCCTCGGCATAGGCATTGGCCAGCGCGGCCGGCGCGAAATCGGCGCGGATCAGCCCTTTTGAAGGGCTGGCCTTCTTGATCTCGGCAATCAAGCCGGATCGGCCTTCAAGGCGGGCCTGCTCCAGCGCCGCCAGAAATCCCCGCGGCGCGCCATTGGCGGCCGGATCAAGGCTTTCGCGCGGGCAAACGGCCTTGCGGGCGGCAACATGCGCCCGCTTGGCGTCGAGGATAGGTTGCAACCGGTCTGCCATGCGGTCGTCCTAGCGGAAGTCTATGAAGCGCGCGAGCCGGTCATTGGCCGCACCAGTGGAAAGGGCATCATCGGCCAAGGCCAGCGCCGCCTCCCACCCGGTCGCCGCTTTCGCCAGCTTCAAGGCAGCGGCAGCATTCAGCAGCACAATGGCGCGATAGGCACGCCGTCGCGGCGTATCGCACTGCCCGGCCAGCAGGGCGCGCAATTCGCCGGCATTCTCCACCGGCCCGCCGCCTCGCAGCACGTCCAGACTATGTCCCGAAAGTCCGAATTTCTCCGGGTCAAGCAAGGCCGGGCGCACGATGCCGGCGTGCATCCAGGCCATCTCGGTGGTGCCGTGGACGGCAATCTCGTCCAGTCCGCTGCCATGCACCACCAGTGCATCGGCGGATCCCAGCGCCGCCGCCGCTTGCGCCATGGGCACCACCCAGCCGGGGGCAAACACGCCGATCATCTGCCGCTGCACCCGCGCCGGATTGGCCAGCGGGCCAAGCAGGTTGAAGATCGTGCGGCGGCCAAGCCGGCGCCGCACCGCCGCCACCTGCGCCACCGCCGGATGATGTCGCCCCGCATGCAGGAACACCAGCCCGGTTTCCGCAAGGCAGGCCTCCAGCCGGTCAAACGGCAGATCGCCCTGCCAACCCAGCGCCGCCAGCACATCGGCAGCACCCGATTGCGACGATGCCGCACGATTGCCATGCTTGGCCACCGGCACCCCGCACGCCGCCACCACAAAGGCAACCGCTGTAGACACATTCAGGCTGTGCGCCCCGTCGCCGCCGGTGCCCACCACATCGATGGCCCCGTCTGGCGCGGCAATGGCCAGCATCCGCTGGCGCAACACGCCGGCCGCGGCGGCGATTTCCGCTGCCGTCTCGCCCCGGTCGGCCAGCGCCACCAGAAAGGCGGCGATGGCATCCTCGTCCACCGCACCAGCGAGAATGAGATCAAAGGCCTGCGCCGCGCGATCTGCGTCCAGCGGCAGCGCCGGGTCGGGCAAGGCGCTCATGCCGCCACGCCGGTCACGCCTTCAGCCCGGCGGGAGAGCGGTGCGGCACACGCGCCATGTCCAGAAAATTCGCCAGCATCGCATGGCCATGCTCGGTGGCGATGCTTTCGGGGTGAAACTGCACCCCGTGCAGCGGCAGCTCGCGGTGCCGCAACGCCATGATGATGCCGTCCTGGGTCTGCGCCGTCACTTCAAGGCAGGGTGGCAGGGTCTCACGCTCCACGATCAGGCTATGATAGCGCGTCGCGGTAAACGGGCTGGGCAAATCCTCAAACAGGCCACGGCTGCGGTGAAACACCGGCGAAGTCTTGCCGTGCATCAGCACCGGCGCCCGCACCACCCGGCCCTGAAACGCCTGCCCGATCGCCTGATGGCCAAGGCATACCCCCAGCAAGGGCAGTTCCTTTGCGGCAGCAGCCTCCACCAGCCCCAGGCAGATGCCCGCCTCATTGGGGGTGCAAGGCCCCGGCGACAGCAATATCGCCTCCGGCCGCAGCGCCATGGCCTCGTCCACGCTCAGCGCGTCGTTGCGAACCACCTGCACCTCCACCGCCAGCTCCAGCAGATAGTGCACCAGGTTGAAGGTGAAGCTGTCGTAATTGTCGACCACCAGAATCATGGCGTCTGCCCTTGCGCTGCGGCCGCAATGGCCAGGAAATCCCCCGCTTTCAGGCTGGCACCGCCCACCAGCGCGCCATCGACTCCGGGCAATGCCAGCAACTCCGCCGCATTGCCCGGCTTCACCGAACCACCATACAGCACCCGCACAGGCTCGCCGGCAAGGCCCCGCATCTGGCCGGCAATCGCCTGATGCACTTCAACTATCTGTTCCGGAGTCGGGGTCAGCCCGCTGCCGATGGCCCAGACCGGCTCATAGGCGATTACCAGCCTTGCGGCGTTCGCCCCCGGCGGCACCGACCCGGCCAGCTGCGCTGCAACCACTGCCAGCGCCTGGCCTGCTTCCCGCTGCGCCAATGTTTCCCCCACACACAGGATGGCAACCAGTCCGGCCCGCCATGCCGCCTGCACCTTGGCCCGAACGATGGCATCGGTCTCGCCATGATCCATGCGGCGCTCGCTGTGCCCCACAATCACATGGCTGGCCCCGGCATCGGCCAGCATTTCGGCCGAAAGATCCCCGGTGTGCGCGCCGCTGGCAAGGGCGTGGCAGTCCTGTCCGCCAAGCCCGATGCCGCTGCCTGCCAGGCGCCCGGCAAAGGCTGCCAGCAAGGTGGCGGGCGGGCACAGCAGCAGTTCAACCCCGCGTGGACGCGGCGCAACCCGCACCGCGTCTGCTTCCGCCGCGCTCGCCTGCAATCCGTTCATCTTCCAGTTACCGGCAATCAGTTTCATGGCGTGCAACGATCCTTCGCCCCGGCATTCAGCACAGGGTCAGCTTTGCCCCCCTCTAGACAGGCAGGCAATCCAACGGCAACCCGTCACAGGAAATGAAGCCGATGTCGCATGCCCTGTTTCGCGTCTTGCGCCATGCCCTGGCGGCCCTGCTGCTGGTGGGCGCGCAACTTGCGGCCAGCGATGCCCGTGCCCAGAGCATCCTGCGCGACGCCGAAACCGAGGCCTTCTTGCGTGATATCGGCAAGCCGCTGATGCTGGCCGGCAAGCTCGATCCGCAGACGGTGGGCATCTATCTCATCGGCGATCCCAGCATCAACGCGTTCGCAACGCTTGGACAAACTGTGTATTTCCACAGCGGCCTGATCGTCGCCGCCACCGATGTGCTGGAAGTGCAGGGCGTGCTGGCGCACGAGCTCGGCCACGTCGCCGGCGGCCATGCGGTGCGCTTCAACGAAGGCGCCGGGCCGGCCTCCAACATCTCGCTGCTGTCTCTCGCCCTGGCTGCCGGGCTGATTGCCGCCGGTGGTGCCGATGCCGGCATGGCCGTGCTGATGGCCGGGCAACAGGCCGCGCAAGGCAAGTTCCTCGCTTTCAACCGCGATCAGGAAAGCCGCACCGACCAGGCCGGCGCGCGGTTTCTCGAGGCCGCCGGAGTCGATGGCTCCGGCATGATCAGCTTCTTTCGCCAGCTGCAAGGCAATGAGTATCGCCTGGCGATCAAGCAAGACAACAGCTACAACCGCACCCACCCCCTGTCGGGCGAACGCATCTCGGCGCTGGAGGATGTGCTGCAGAAATCACCCTATTGGAAAAAGGGTGCCGATCCGGCGCTGCAGGCGCGCTATCAGCGCATCCGCGCCAAGCTGGTCGGCTTTGTCTCCGATCCCGCCGATACATTGAAGGCCTATCCGCTTACCGACACCTCCGATCCGGCGCGGGTGGCGCGGGCCTATGCCTTTCACAAATCCGCCTTTCCCGACAAGGCGCTGGCCGAGGTGGACGCGCTGCTCGCGAAATCACCGGACGATCCCTATATGCTGGAGTTGAAGGGCCAGGTGCTGCTCGAATCCGGCCGCGTCTCCGCCAGCCTGCCGCCGCTGCGCGCGGCGGTCAGCAAATCCAATGGCGAGCCGTTGATTGCCGGCATGCTGGGCCATGCGCTGGTGCAGGCGGCGGACGCCAGCAACAATCCCGCAGAGCTTGACGAGGCGGAGAAAGTTCTGCGCACCGCAGTCGCGCGCGACAACCAGAATCCTTTTGCCTGGCTGCAACTGGGCACCGTCTATGAGCGGCGTGGAGACAAGCCGCGCGCCGCGCTGGCCAGCGCGGAACGGCTGAACCTGTCGGGCGGTGACCCGCGCCTCGCCGCGCAATCGGCCCGCGCCGCGGTGGAGGGCTTGCCCAAAGGCACGCCAGACTGGATACGCGCGCAAGACATCCTGCTGGTGTCGCAGGATCAGATGGAAAGCATGAAGAAGGATCGCAATGGCCGCCCCCGAGGATAAATCCGGAAAATCGCCTTTCGCCGGCCCGGCCTGGTGGGTGGCCGGCGGTGCCGCAGGCGCGCTGGCCGCGATGATCGGCTGGCAGCAGTTCGGCCCGCAGCAAAGCGCGGCGGCACTGCCTGCGGGCGATCGGCTGGCCATGGAAAAGCTGGTCAAGGAAACCATCCTCGCCAACCCGGAAATCATCCCCGAGGCGATCAACCGCCTGCAGGAAAACGAAGTCGCCAAGCTGCTCGCCACCAATCGCGATGCCATCGAAGCGCCCTTTGCCGGTGCCTGGGCCGGGGCGGCGGAGGCAGACGTCGTGCTGGTGGAGTTCTTCGATTTCAATTGCCCCTTCTGCCGCCAGGGTTCCGCCGACATCGACCGGCTTCTGGCCGAAGACAAAGGCCTGAAGGTCGTGTTCCGCGACATGCCGGTGCTGGGGCCCGACAGCGAGCGATTCGCCCAGGTCAGCCTGTCCGCCGCCAACCAGGGCCGCTATCGCAAATTCTACAGCAGCGTGTTCCAGGGGCAGGGCGGCCTCACGCAGGAGCGGATGATAAAGGCCGTGCGGCAGGCCGGGATGAACGAAGCGCAGGTGGCGCGCGATCTCAATTCAAAGGCCCTGCAAGACGAGATCGAGAAGAATCTGTCGCTCGGCCGGGCGCTCGGCATCACCGGAACCCCCAGCTATGTAGTGGGAGACCGGATCCTCTCCGGTGCCGTCGGCTATGACGCGTTGAAAGAGGCCGTGGCAGCGGCCCGCAAAGGCAAATCGCCAACAGCCTGACCGCATCCTGTCCTACAGGCAGGCAATTTGATACCAATTCGGTTATTTCCAAGGAAAGGCCGAATAGATGTCCTGCTCATATCCCCTGATGTCCGGCGCGCTTGCCGCCGTCCTGCTCAACGGTTGTGCCACCCTGCCGTCCGGTTCGGGCCTCGCAGCAGACGCGGCCGTCGCGGAGCAGGATTCGCTGCGCCTGCTGGTGGCGGAAAGCCGCGACAGGCTGCGCGCGCTGGTGGCCGATCTGGCGGTTCCGGCCAGTCCGGCGGCGCAGCAGGCGGCAAACGTCTCGGCAGGCCATGCCGCGGCCAGTCTGGAAGCGGCGCGCGCCAATCTGATCGGGTTGGCAGCCTTTGGCGGCAGCGAGCCGACGTTGGCCGGCAAGGCCGAACTTGCCATCCTTGGCGCCACCCTCACCATCTGCCGCGAAAGCCTGCGCAAGATCGATCGTCGGAAAGGCAGCGATTGGCCCGAAGCCGCAAGGCTCGCGCGCGGGGAACTGAGCTACGCCTGTCTGCTGCCGCTCTCGGCCGTCTCGCAATTCTGAAGGCAAAAGGGCCTTCCGATGCGCTGCACCGGAAGGCCCTTTGCAATCCCAGCGAAATCCAGCCTCAGCGGCTGTAGAATTCGACCACCAGATTCGGTTCCATCTTCACCGCATAAGGCACTTCGTCGAGCGACGGCACGCGGATGTAAGTGGCCTTGAAACCATCAACCTGTACATATTCCGGCACATCGCGCTCGGCCAGCGTGGTCGCCTCGATCACCAGCGCCATTTCGCGGCCCTTGGCAGACATTTCCACCACATCGCCCGGCTTCACCAGCGCCGAGGCAATGTTGCACTTGCGCCCGTTCACCATAACATGCCCGTGGTTCACCAGCTGCCGCGCGGCAAACACCGTCGGCGCGAATTTGGCGCGATACACGATCACCCCCAGCCGGCGCTCCAGCAGGCCGATCAGGTTCTGCGAGGTATCGCCCTTCATCCGCACCGCTTCGGCATAAACCTTGCGGAACTGCTTTTCGGTCACATCGCCGTAATAGCCCTTCAGCTTCTGCTTGGCGCGCAGCTGCAGGCCGAAATCGGAAATCTTGCTCTTGCGGCGCTGGCCGTGCTGGCCGGGGCCATATTCGCGCCGGTTGACCGGCGACTTCGGCCGACCCCATACATTTTCGCCCATGCGGCGATCGAGCTTATACTTGGCGCTTGTCCGCTTCGACATCACATCATCCTTCGCTGGCCCCGGGCACCATTGCCCGGTTGGCCGGCCCGCCAAAAAGGCGAGCATGCCCGGAACCGCGCGAATTTTCTGAAAAACCAGAAGTCCGGGCCACCGCTTCACCGGGCGTGCGGGGCCAAATGCAAGCGCGGCGCAATAGGCCCATCCACCCCGCCGGTCAACCGCTTTTGCTTGACCAAAGCGGCCCGCCGCGGCTATGCGCGCCGCTCTTCCTTATTCCCGATCATTGCGAAAGGTGCCTTCATGGCCCGTGTCACCGTTGAAGACTGCATCGAGAAGGTGCCCAACCGTTTTGAACTGGTGCTGCTGGCCGGCCAGCGCGCCCGGCAGATCTCCGGCGGTGCCGAAATCACCCTCGAACGCGATCGCGACAAGAACCCGGTCGTCGCCCTGCGCGAAATTGCCGAAGCCACCGTTTCGCCGGAGTCCCTCGTGGATCGCATCATTACCGATCTGCAAAAGGTGCACATCGATGAAGATGATGTGGCCGACGAACTCGGCTCGCTTGCGCAATCCGCAGAAGCCCTGCGGCTCACAGCCGCCGCGCCACCGCGCAACCAGAATCTCGGGCCGGACTACGAATAGGCCGGCCGCCGCGCCAAAGATGCAGACGGCATGAGACCCGGCGGGATCCAATCCCGCCGGTTTTTTTTGCGCCCTGCACAACCTTGCGGGAGCGCCGTCGCTTTGCCGCAGGCAGCGCGCCGCAGAAACCGCTTCCATCCTTGGCCAGCCGCCGCATAGTAGCCGGTGATGATGCGCCAGTATGAATTGGTGGAACGGGTCAAGGCCTATGATCCGGACGCGAACGAGGATCTCCTCAATCGCGCCTATGTGTTTTCGATGAAGGCGCACGGCAGCCAGCTGCGCGCTTCCGGCGATCCCTATTTCTCGCACCCGATCGAAGTCGCCGGCATCCTCACCGACCTTGGGCTCGATGATGAAACCATCGCCACAGGCATCCTGCACGATACCATCGAGGATACGGTGGCCACGCCGGAAGACATCAAGCGCCTGTTCGGCGAAAATGTCGCGCGGCTGGTGGACGGTGTTACCAAGTTGAGCCGCATCGAGGCGCAGACCGAATCCGAGCGCGCGGCGGAAAATCTCCGCCGCTTCCTGCTCGCCATGTCGGATGATATCCGCGTGCTGCTGGTGAAGCTGGCCGATCGGCTGCACAATATGCGCACGCTGAAGCATCTGAAAAACCCGGACAAGCGCCGCCGCATCGCCCGCGAGACGATGGAGATCTACGCGCCGCTCGCCGAACGGATCGGCATGTACGGCTTCATGGACGAGCTGAACGAACTGGCCTTTGCCGAGCTGGAACCGGAGGCGTTTGAATCCATCACCAAACGCCTCGCCTCCCTGCGCGCCGGCGGCGGCGATACCGTGAAGCGCATCGAAAGCGGCATCCGGCTGACGCTGGAAACTGCTGGCATCGCGGTGGAGGATGTGCAGGGCCGCGAAAAGCGCCCCTGGTCCATCTTCCGCAAGATGCAGCTGCGCCATGTGGCGTTCGAGCAGGTATCGGACGTGATGGCCTTCCGCGTCATCACCCGCACGCCCGAGGATTGCTACCGGGCGCTCGGCGCCCTGCACCGCCGCTGGCCGATGGTGCCCGGCCGCTTCAAGGACTATATCAGCACACCCAAGCGCAATGGCTATCGCAGCCTGCACACCACGCTGCTGGATCGCGCCCGGCTGCGCATCGAAGTGCAGATCCGCGATCTCGCGATGCATGCGCAGGCGGAATTCGGCATGGCCGCGCACTGGGCCTACAAACAACGGCAGGGGGACAGCGGCGCCGCTTACCCCTGGCTCACCGATCTGCTGGAAATCCTCGAACATGCGCAAAGCCCGGAAGAGGTGCTGGAACACACGCGGCTGGCGATGTTCCAGGATCAGCTGTTCTGCTTCACCCCCAAGGGCGAGCTGATCCAGCTGCCCAGCGGATCGACCCCGGTGGATTTCGCCTATGCGGTGCACACCACGCTTGGCGATACCTGCGTTGGCGCGCGGGTGAACGGCCAGGTGGTGCCGCTCAGAACCCAGCTCGCCAACGGCGATCAGGTCGAAATCCTGCGCTCCTCGGCCCAGACCCCCGATCCGGCGTGGGACAATTTCGTGGTCACCGCCAAGGCTCGCGCCGCCGTGCGCCGCCACCTGCGCCAGCGCGAACGTGCCGCCATGCTGAAAACCGGCGAGGCGCTGTTCGATGATATCGTCCGCCGCCTGAAAATCGCCCTGTCGGCCGATGCCATATCCGCCGCCCTCGGCCGGCTGAAACTGCCGGATCAGTCGGCGCTGTTTCTGGCGCTGGCAAAGCAGACGCTGGCCGAAACGCAGGTCATGGAGGCGCTGGTTCCCGGCAGCGGTGCCAAGCGCCGGGCCCGCCGCAAGCTGCCGCCGGTCTCGGCGCAGGGCGCCATTCTGGTGGACGGCGAAAGCCATGTCGGCGGCATGGAAATGGCGCCGTGCTGCATGCCCATTCCCGGCGACCGCATCGTCGGCCTGAAGCTGGCGGGCAAGGGCGTGCAGGTGCACACCATCGATTGCCCGCGGCTGGCCGAGGCGGAAAATGCCGAATGGGTGGATCTGCAATGGGCGCCCGATGTCGCCTCCGGCACCGCGCGCATCGAAGTGGTGGTGATGAACGAACCCGGCGCGCTGGCGCAGGTCACCGCGATCCTCGCCCAGCAGGGCGCCAACATCGTCAATCTGCAACTGAAAGACCGCGACCGCGCGCACCACCGGTTCGTGATGGATGTGGAAATCGACGATCTGAAGCATCTGGTGGAACTGATCAGCGGCCTTCGCGCGCCAAGTCTCGTGGTGTCGGCAGACCGCATGCGCGGCTGAGGCGGTTTTCGCCCGAAATTGCGCAATATCCGTCAGTCTGGCTTGGCAAGGGGTGGCAGAGTGTGGCACCGCGCCGCCGCAAATTGCCGAATCCAGGGGATATCATGCTGAAAACCTGCCTCACCGCCCTTTTGCCAGGGATGCTGCTTGCCGCATCGCCGGCCGCCGCCCAGCTTGCGCCATCGGTGAAAGCCATTGTGGAAGCCGCTGCCCGCACGGGCGATGCCGCCAAGATCGATGCCGTGGTCGGTATTGCCAAGGAAACCAACAAGGGTGCCGAAGGCGAAATCGATGCCATCGTCGCCGCAATCGCCGCCGAGCAGGCCGCCGCACGCGAAGCGAAACTGGCCGATGCCGGCCTGCTGGACAACTGGTCCGGTCAGGGCGAACTCGGCGCATCGCTTGCCACCGGCAACAGCGACACCAAAACCTTTGCCGCCGGCCTTGCCTTGCAAAAGGATGGCCTGAATGTGCGCCACAAGCTCAACGCCGCCGCCGACATCCAGAAGAGCAACGGCATCACCAGCCAGGAACGCATCCTCGCCGGCTACCAGCTGGACTGGAAATTTTCCGATCGCGCCTATGCCTTTGGTCGCTTCGAATATGAACGCAACCGGCAGGCCGGGATCAACCGCCGGTTCGTGGAGTCGGTCGGCATCGGCTACAAGCTGATCGACAGCCCCGCCGTGAAGTGGAGCGTCGAAGGCGGCCCTGCGCTCCGCCAGACCCGCTTCGTGGATTACAGCGAAAACAGCTTTGCCGTGCGCGGCGGCTCCAACTTCCTGTGGAAACTCTCCGACTCCACCGATTTCACCAACGACACCGCGCTCTTCATCGAAGGCAGCGGCTCGCTCACCAACACGACCGCGCTCACCGCACGTATCTTCGGCGCGCTGTCCGCCCGCGTGGCCTTCAACATCACCTGGGAAGAGGAGCCCCCGATCGGCCTGGAAAAGATCGACACATTGACGCGCTTCACCCTAGTCTACGCTTTCTAGCACAAAGCCTGCCTTGCGTCCGCAACAGGCGTCTGGCAGGCGTGGCCAGGTGACCGAAGAGCAAATTCTCGCGGAGTTCCGGGCAGCCGAGGCGCTGCTGGAAGGCCATTTCATCCTGTCGTCCGGCCTGCATTCGGCGCGCTATCTGCAATGCGCGCGCGTGCTGATGGATCCGGCCCGCGCCGAGCGGCTGGCGCAGGCGCTGGCCGCCAAATTGCCGGCCGCCGTCAAGGCCGAGGCGCAAGCCGTCATCGCGCCTGCCATGGGCGGCCTCATCTGCGGTCACGAACTCGCCCGCGCGCTAGGGATTCTCTCGATGTTCGTGGAACGCCCCACCGGCACCTTCGAACTCCGCCGCGGCTTCCGGCTGGAGCCGGGCATGCCGGTCATCCTGATGGAAGATGTCGTCACCACCGGCCTCTCGTCCCGCGAAGCCATCAAGGCCGTGGAAGACGCCGGCGGAAAGGTGATTCACGCGGCCTCGCTGGTGGATCGCTCCAACGGCACGGCCGACCTCGGCGTTCCCTTTACCCCGCTGATCCGGCTCGATGTGCCAAGCCACACCCCCGATGCGCTGCCCCCGGAACTCGCCGCCATCCCGGCCGTGAAGCCCGGAAGCCGCGTGGCATGAAGCGGCTCCTCCTCGTTGCTGCGATTGCCTTTTCGGCGCCTGCTTTTGCAACGCCGCCTGCGGGGCTTTCCGCGATGTGGGATCGAACCTCGTCTGCAGCGGAGGCCGGGGGGTTCAACGGCCACCTGATCGTTGCAGATGCCGGCCAAAGCCATGGTGCCGATGTCGGCCGCCCCGGCACGGGTGGCCCGGACTGGCGTTGGGCTTCGGTGACGAAGCAGCTGGTCGCAACGCTGGTGATGCAACAGGTGGACGCCGGCCGCCTGTCGCTCGACACACCGATCGCCACCTATGCGCCGACCTTGCGCGTGGCCAATGCCGACAAGGTGACCCTGCGCCAGCTGTTGCAGCACACAAGCGGCCTGCCGAACGCGGCAGACACTCCCCTCGACAAGTCCGGCACAATGCCTGCGATGTACGTGCGCGGCCAGCCCCGGCCCATGGTGAAGGCCGGCCTCGGTGCCGGCCTCAGCGCTGCGTGCGCGGGGCCTGCCCGGGCCGAGCCGGGCGCCGGCTTCGTCTACAACAACTGCGACACCGAAGTGGTGGGCGTTGTGCTGGAAACCGTGACGGGCAAGCCCCTTGCCGAACTGCTGCAAAACAGCCTGTTCACACCATTGGGCATGACCGGCGCCCGCCTTCTGAAGGCCAGAGACGCTTCGGGCCGGACGGGTTTCCTGCCCGATGGAACGCCGGACGATTTCATCGATGTCGGCCGCTACGGCGCTGCCGGATCCGTCGCCGGGCCGCCCGCCGCGGTGGTGCTGTTCGACCAGGCTCTTATGACAGGCAAGCTTCTCAGCTCTGCGTCGCGGGCGGAGATGTGGAACGGCAACCCGAAGCTCGGCTTCTCCGCACTCCACCAGTGGGTATATGACGTCCCGCTGAAGGGCTGCGCGGCGCCGGTGAAGCTGGTGGAACGGCGCGGTAGCATCGGCGGCGTGGAAATCCGCAACGTGATCGCCCCCGATCTGGGGCTGATCATGATCGCATTCGCGGACCGGCCGGTGGATTTCGGCGAACCCTGGCAGGGCAAGGGCCTGACCTACGACCTGCTGTCGGCGGCCTTCTGTGGAGCAAAGGCATGAGCGGCGCCTTGCGCACCGATCGGCTGAGATTGGGCGTCAACATCGATCATGTCGCCACCATCCGCAATGCGCGCGGTGGTGCACACCCCGATCCCCTTCGCGCCGCACACATGGCAGCCGCCGCCGGCGCCGATGGCATTACCGCCCACCTGCGCGAAGACCGTCGGCACATGACCGACGCCGACATTGCCGCGCTGGTGGCGGAAATCGCCTTGCCGCTGAACCTGGAGATGGCCGCCACCGAGGAAATGCTGGGCATCGCGCTCCGCAACAAGCCGCACGCTGCCTGCATCGTGCCCGAACGCCGCGCCGAGCGCACCACCGAAGGCGGCCTGAATGCCACCGGCCAGTTCAAAACGCTGGCACCCTTCGTCGCCAGATTGTCCGATGCCGGAATCCGCGTCAGCCTGTTCATCGCCCCCGATGCGGCGCAGATCGAAGCCGCAGCCCGGCTCGGCGCACCCGTGGTGGAGCTGCACACCGGCCCCTATGCCCATTCCGATGGCTCGACCGACGAACTGGCCCGGCTCGCAACGGCAGCCAAATTGGCGGTTTCGATGGGGCTGGAAGTGCATGCCGGGCATGGGCTGACCTTCGCCAATGTCGCGCCCGTGGCAGCCCTACCCGAACTGGCAGAGCTGAATATCGGCCACTTCCTGATCGGCGAAGCGGTTTTCTCGGGCCTCGCCAATGCGATCCACGCCATGCGCGCGCGCATGGATGCCGCCCGATGATCTTCATCGGGCTTGTGGTATTCTCCCGATGATTCTCATCGGGTTGGGCAACGATCTCTGCAACATCGAGCGGATCGAGCAGTCCTTGGCCCGCTTCGGTGATCGTTTCATCCAGCGCATCTTCACCGAAGCCGAGCAGGCCAAGGCCGCCCGCCGCCCGCTCACTCGCGCCGCCACCTTCGCCAAGCGGTTCGCCGCAAAGGAAGCCTGCGCCAAGGCGCTGGGCACCGGAATCCGCCACGGCGTGTTCTTCCGCGACATGGGCGTGGTCAATCTGCCCTCCGGCCAACCCACCCTGCAGCTCACCGGCGGCGCCGCGCACCGGCTTGCCGCCATCACGCCAAAAGGGCATAGCGCGGATATTCACCTGACCATCACCGATGATCACCCCTGGGCCCAGGCCATTGTCCTGATAACCGCGAGACCCTCATGAACGCGTCAGCACCGGACACAGCAGCAAAGCCGGCAAAGGAGCCCTTCAATCTCGGCCGTGAGCTGAAGCAATGGGCGATCCTGATCCTCATCGTGCTCGGCATTCACAGCTTCGTCGCCAAGCCCTTCTTCATCCCCTCGGAATCGATGATGGCCAATCTGCTGGTGGGTGACCGGCTGATCGTGTCGAAATTCCCCTATGGCTTCAGCTATCTGTCGCCGTCGCTGCCGATCCTGCCGCCGATCGAAGGACGGCTGTTCGGCCGCTATCCCGATCGCGGCGACATCGTCGTCATCAAATCCCCGTCGGATGGGGCAGACTGGATCAAGCGGGTGATCGGCCTGCCGGGCGACACCGTGCAGATGATCGACGGCCGCCTGCACCTGAACGGCAAGCCGGTTCCCGCGGTTCGCGTGGCCGACACGGAAATCATCGTCTCGCCCAACACCGATTGCCTCAACATCCCGCAATTTCGCGCCACCCGCGATGATGGAACACCGGTCTGCCGCTATCCCACCTGGCGCGAAACCCTGGCCGACGGGCGGCAATATGATACTCTCGATCTCGCCGAGACCCAGAACGACAACACCCAGCCGATCACCGTCTCCGATGGCTTCCTCTTCCTGATGGGCGACAATCGCGACAATTCCGCCGACAGCCGGGTGCCTCCCGAAATCGGCGGCCTTGGCCTTGTCCCCTATGAAAATATCGTCGGCCGCGCCGAGTTCACCACCTTCAGCCTCGATGGCTCGCAAAGCCTGAACCCGCTCAGCTGGCCCGGTGCCCTGCGCGGCGAGCGCGCCTTCATCAGCCTGCGCAAATAGGACGCATCCATGAAAACCCGCGCCGCCGTTGCCTTCGAAGCCAAGCGCCCGCTGGAAATCGTCGAAGTCGATCTGGAAGGCCCCAAGGCCGGCGAAGTGCTGGTGGAAATCATGGCCACCGGCGTCTGCCACACAGACGCCTATACGCTGGACGGGCTGGACAGCGAAGGCCTGTTCCCCAGCATCCTCGGCCATGAAGGCGCCGGCATCGTCCGCGAAATCGGCGCTGGCGTCACCAGCGTCAAGCCCGGTGACCATGTCATCCCGTTGTACACCCCCGAATGCCGCAGCTGCAAAAGCTGCCTGCACCCCAAAACCAACCTCTGTACCGCCATTCGCGCCACCCAGGGCAAGGGCGTGATGCCCGATGGCACCAGCCGTTTTCGCTACAAGGGGCAGAGCATCCACCATTATATGGGCTGCTCCACCTTCTCCAATTTCACCGTGCTGCCGGAAATCGCGGTCGCCAAAATCCGCGAGGACGCGCCGTTCGATACCAGCTGCTACATCGGCTGCGGCGTCACCACCGGCGTCGGTGCCGTCGTCAATACGGCAAAGGTGGAGCCAGGCGCCACGGTCGTCGTGTTCGGGCTGGGCGGCATCGGCCTCAATGTCGTGCAAGGCGCGAAGATGGTGGGCGCCAGCAAGATTGTCGGCGTCGACATCAATCCGGATCGCGAAGCCTGGGGCCGCCGCTTCGGCATGACCCACTTCGTCAATCCGAAGGATGTGCCCGATATCGTGGCGCATCTGGTCGCCCTCACCGATGGCGGCGCAGACTACAGCTTCGATTGCACCGGCAACACCGATGTGATGCGCCAGGCGCTGGAATGCTGCCATCGCGGCTGGGGCGAATCGATCATCATCGGCGTGGCCGAGGCCGGCAAGGAAATCCGCACCCGCCCGTTCCAGCTGGTCACCGGCCGCTCGTGGCGCGGCACGGCTTTCGGCGGCGCGCGTGGCCGCACCGATGTGCCGAAGATCGTCGATTGGTACATGGACGGGCAGATTGAGATCGATCCGATGATCACCCATCGCCTGCCGCTGGAGCGCATCAACGAAGCCTTCGATCTGATGCACCGGGGCGAATCCATCCGCAGCGTCATCCTGTTCTGATGCAGCGCACCCACTGCTGGAAAAGCTTCGGCGGCGAGCAGCAGGTCTGGCAGCACGAAAGCCGGTCAACCGGCACGCCGATGACCTTCGCCGCCTATATCCCGCCGCAGCCCGGCCCCCGCCCGGTGCTGTGGTTCCTCTCCGGCCTCACCTGCACACACGCCAATGTCATGGAAAAAGGCCAGTATCAGCGCCTCGCCGCCGAACTCGGCCTGCTTGTCATCTGCCCCGATACCTCGCCGCGCGGCGAGGGCGTCGCCGATGCTCCTGCCTATGACCTTGGCCAGGGCGCCGGCTTCTATCTCGATGCCACGCAGCCGCCATGGGCCGAACATTTCCGCATGCGCAGCTACATTCTCGATGAGCTTCCGTCGCTCGTTGCCGAAACCTTCCCCGTCGATATGGCCCGCCAGGGCATCACCGGGCACAGCATGGGCGGCCACGGCGCGCTCATTTTGTCGCTCACCGCGCCGGGCCACTTCCGCAGCACCAGCGCCTTCGCCCCGATCGTCGCCCCGTCGAAGGTGCCTTGGGGGGAAAAGGCGTTCGCTTCCTATCTCGGCGACGATCGCGCCGCCTGGGCGCAGCACGATGCCGTGGCGCTGATCGAAGCCGGTGCCCGCCTGCCCGCACTGCTCGTGGATCAGGGCACAGCCGACGCCTTCCTCGAAGAACAGCTGCAGCCCGATCGCCTGAAGGTCGCCTGCGCCGATGCCGGCATCCCGCTCACGCTCGGCATGCACGAAGGCTATGATCACAGCTATTATTTCATCGCCAGTTTCATGCAATCCCATCTGCGCTGGCATGCCGGGCGACTTTTCGCCTAAGAGAAAGCCATGCAGAAGTTCGAGCCCCTCAACGGTCGCGCCGTCCCGTTCGGCGAAGCCAATGTCGATACCGACGTCATCATCCCGTCGCGCTTCCTGAAAGCCGTCTCGCGCAAAGGTCTCGGCAAGGGGGCCTTCTCCGCGCTGCGGGAAAACCCGGACAATATCTTCGATCGACCGGAGAATATCGGAGCGCCGATCCTCATCGCCGGTGACAATTTCGGCTGTGGCTCCAGCCGCGAACACGCCCCCTGGGCGCTGGCCGATCTTGGCTTTCGCGTCGTGATTGCCCCCAGCTTTGCCGACATCTTCTCCTCCAACGCCTTCAAGAACGGCATGCTGCTCGTCGCCCTGCCGCAAGCCGATATCGATCGGCTGATGCAGATCGCCGCCGAAGGCCTGCCGCTCACCATCGATCTGGAAAACCAGACCGTCACCACCCCCTATCAGGATCGCATGGCCTTCCCGATCGATCCGTTCCGCAAGCATTGCCTCCTGCACGGCCTTGACGAGATCGGGCTGACCACCGCGATGGAAGGCAGCATTGCCGCGCACGAGGCACGGATTTCGGTCGAACGCCCCTGGGTCGCGGGCGCTGCCAACCGCACAGGCGCGGGCGCATGAAGCTGCTGCTGCTCCCCGGAGATGGCATCGGCCCGGAAGTCACCGCCGAAAGCCGCCGCGTGGTTGAATGGCTGAACGCCCATGCCGGCCTTACGGTCACGCTCTCGGAAGCCCGCTTCGGCGGCGCCGCCATTGATGCCGACGGCGTGCCGCTCACCGCCGAAACACTGGCGCAAGCGCAGGCATCCGATGCTGTCCTGATGGGCGCGGTCGGCGGCCCGCAATGGGCCGGCCAGCCCTATGACAAGCGCCCCGAAGCCGGCCTGCTGGCCTTGCGCGCCGGCATGGCGGTGTTCGCCAACCTCCGCCCGGCGCGCTGCTTTGCCGCCCTGGCAGACGCCTCCACCCTGAAGCGCGAATATGTCGAGGGGCTGGACATCCTGTTTGTCCGCGAGCTGACCGGCGGCGTCTATTTCGGCGAGCCGCGCGGTATCACCGATCTCGGCCATGGCGAGCGGCGCGGGGTCAACACCCAGGTCTACACATCCACCGAAATCCGCCGCGTCGCCCGCGTCGCCTTCGATCTTGCGAAAGACCGTTCGGGCCGCGTCTGCTCGGCGGAAAAGTCCAACGTCATGGAATCCGGCCTGCTCTGGCGCGAAGAGGTGCAGGCGCTGCGCGATGCCGAATATCCGCACATCACCCTCTCGCACATGCTGGCCGACAACACCGCGATGCAGCTGGTGAAGAATCCGCGCCAGTTCGATATCATCCTGACCGACAATCTGTTCGGCGACATCCTGTCCGATGAAGCCGCAATGCTCACCGGCTCGCTCGGGCTGCTGCCTTCGGCAGCAATCGGCGCGCCCGGCATGCCCGGCCTGTATGAGCCGATCCACGGCAGCGCCCCCGACATCGCCGGGCAAGGCATCGCCAACCCCTGCGCCTCGATCCTCAGCCTCGCCATGGCGCTGCGCTATTCGCTCGGCAGCCCCCATGCTGCCAACCGGGTGGAAGCCGCGGTCGAAGCCGCGCTCGATGGCGGCGCCCGCACCCGCGATCTCGGCGGAACCCTCTCCACCCGGCAAATGGGCGATGCCATCCTCGCCTGCCTGGCACCATGAAGGACCCACGCAAGACCGGCATGAAGGGCCTGAAGGCTACCTTCGGCGCCTTCGTCACCGGCCTCGCGTTCGTCGCGCCCGTGCTGCTGACCTTCATCGTGCTGGCCTGGGTGTTCTCCCAGCTGGTCGGCTTCGTCGGCCCGGACTCGCTGTTCGGCCAGGCGCTCACCGCCGCCGGCAGCCTGTTCACCGGCCGCAATGCAAGCCCGCTGCTCGGCTTCCTGATCGGCGTCGGCCTGCTCATTGTCGGCATCACCGCGCTCGGCACCGTGGTGCGCACCCGTGCCACGCAATTCCTCGAAGACGCAGTCGATGGCATCATCGGTCGCATCCCGCTGCTGGGCGGCATCTACCGCCCGGTGGCGCAGCTGGTGCGCGGCATGGGCGGCGACAAGTCCGAGCAAATGGCCACCATGAGCGTGTGCCGCGTGATGTTCGGTGGCGGCGTCGAATCGATCGCCTTTCTTGCCTCGCCGGAAACCTTCGATATCGGCGGCGGACCGGCGAAGCTCGTTCTGATCCCCACCGCCCCGGTGCCCATCGGCGGCGCGCTGCTGCTGGTGGCCGCCGACAAGGTGCAGGTCATCCCCTCGATGAAGTTCGACGACCTCGCCAAGCTCTATTTCACGATGGGCCTGTCGCCACCGCCCCAACTGCGCGCCAGCGAACAGGTGGTGCCAGACGTTGCGCACCCGGTCGGATGAATGCGCAGTTCGAGCAGCTGGTGGCAGACGCTCCCTACGGCTTGTCTGAACGTCTCTCGCCGCTGGTGCGCCGGGTGCTGGCCCGCAACCCCTCGCCCTTCACCTTCGTCGGCACCGGAACCTACATCGTCGGCCAGGGCACGGTCGCCATCATTGATCCCGGCCCGGCGGACGCCGACCATATCGAAGCCGTGGCAAAGGCAGTCGGCGGCGAAACCGTCTCGCATCTGGTCATCACCCATACTCACCTTGATCACTCCCCCGCCGCCGTTCCGTTGCGCGATCTGCTCGGAGCCGAAGTGGTCGGCTGCGCGCCGCTCGTGCTGTCAGACGATGGCCCCCGCGCCGACGCCGGCTTCGATCCGACCTACGCGCCAGACCGCGTGCTCGCCGATGGCGAAGCCGTCTCCGGCCCCGGCTGGACCTTGCGCGCCCTGCACACTCCCGGCCACACGTCGAACCATCTCTGCTATGCGCTGGAAGAGGAAAAGGCGCTTTTCTCCGGCGATCATGTCATGGGCTGGTCCACCACCGTGGTCGCCCCGCCCGACGGTGACATGGCCGCCTACATGGCCTCGCTAAAGCGGCTGCTGCCGCGCGACGACACCCGCTATTACGCCACCCACGGTGCTCCCATCGACGAGCCGCAGCGGCTGGTGAAGGGGCTGATTGCGCACAGGCGCCAGCGCGAGACGCAGATTCTCGGCCTGCTGCAAGCCGGCCCGAAGCCCATCCCGGCGATGGTCGAAATCATGTATGCCAGCGTCGACCAGCGCCTGTGGGGCGGGGCAGGGCGCTCGGTGCTGGCGCATCTCATCGATCTGGAAGCGCGCGGCCTCGTCAGTCGCCATGGGGAAGACTGGAAGCCGGCATGAGAAAATTGCTGTCATGGGTCGGCGGGCTGGCGCTGCTGCTGGCGCTGCTCGCGGTCGTGGCCGGGCCGGATCGTCGCCGTCTGGCCTGCCTGTCTGTCGGCCTTTGCAAAAAGGCCGATCTGCTGGGGCCGATGCTGGTTTCGGTGCAGAAGCAGCAAAAGCTGGTGGTGCTCACCGCCCGCCTCGTCGAACCCATAACCTCCGCCCGCGATACGACCCTGCTTGGCCAAACCGTCAGCACCACCCGGCAAACGGCAATCGTTCCGGCAACGGTGCATTATGCCATCGATCTGGCGAGCCTGAAGCAGGCAGACCTCGATTTCAACGAGCCCACGCAGACGCTCAAAATCCGCCGCCCGCCCGTGAAGGTGATGGAACTGGCAATCCAGTGGGAGCTGGCGCAGACCTATCAGGACGGCGGCCTGATCCCCGCGATCACCAAGGTGAGCGACAATCTGAAGCGGGACAATCTCGAAAAGGCTCCCGGCAAGTTTCGCGCCCAGGCCGCCAATCCCGAGCTGATGGCGCTGTCCGATAAGGCCGCCAACGATGCGCTGGAAACCGCCTTCCGCATGCCGCTGATTGCCGCGGGATTCGAGAATGCAAAGGTTGTTGTGACCCCGTGAGGAGACGAACGATGCAAAATTTTGCGCGTGCATGCCTGTTGCTGCTGCTGGCTACGCCGGCGGTCGCCGTTCCAACGGCGGTTGACGTTCGTGTCCTCAGCCTCGGCGCGAAGTTCATCGGATCCTCCATGGGCGGCGTGGAAATCGTGCTGCGCGACGTGGAAACCGGCGCAATCCTCGCCAAAGGGCTGACCGAAGGCGGCACCGGCGACACCGCGAAAATCATGGCCGGCGGCGGGCGCAATGCCGCCGTCTCCACCGCCGATGCCGCCGTGTTCCGCGCGAAAATCGATATCGATGAACCGCGCCGCATCCGCGTGGAAGCGCGCGGGCCGCTGGCCCAGCCGCAGGCCGCCGTCCGGGTCACCTCCGAACAATGGATCCTCCCCGGCCGTGGCATGACCGCCGGTGACGGCTGGCTGCTGGAAATGCCCGGCTTGGTGGTCGATGCCGTGGAACCCGCCGCGCACGAAGTGGTGCCGGGCAAGCCCGCCACCCGGCGCATCGGCGTCAATGTCGCGCTGATGTGCGGCTGCCCGATCACCCCCGGTGGCCTCTGGGATGCCGCCCGCTTCGATGTCCGCGCCAGCGTGCGAAAGGCGGGTGCCAGCCCGGTCGATGTGCCGCTGCTTTATGCTGGTCGCACCGGATATTTCGCCGCAGACGTGCCGCTCACCGGCTCCGGCGCATACCTTGTCACCGTCTCTGCCGTAGACAGCAAGACCGGCGCAACCGGCGTCGATCGCACCAGCTTCATCCTCCCCTGAAGCCGCAATCGGCTTTTTGGCGCGCCGGTGGCCTTGCGCTTGCGGTCATGAATGCGCAACTGTGTGCGCCGAGAGGGCAGGCGGAAGGATTTTCATGGCAAGCGAGACGAAACTGAAACTGGACGCGCCAGCGCCCGTTGCCCCCATCGCGATCGACTCAGCCGCCGGCCTGGTGCCGGTAGAAGAGGGCGTGCGCGGCCAGCTGGAGCAGAAGGTGGACGCCTTCGTCGCCAATCTGGTGGCGCAGGACGCCAACAGCCCGGAATTCGGCAAGCAGGTGGACCGGCTTTCCAGCTTCGGCCAGAAGCAGATCGCCGAGGCCGCCGGCCAGTCCAACCGCTTCCTCGATCGCCCGGTGAAGGCGATGGACGGTGACAGCGGGATCGGTTCCGACCTCACCCAGCTGCGCCGCACGGTGGAGGATCTCGACCCTTCCAAGAAGGGTGACCTGATGACTCGCAAGAAGCTGTTCGGGATTATCCCGTTCGGCGACCGCGCGCGCGACTATTTTGACAGCTACAAGTCCGCCCAGGGCCACATCTCCACCATTCTGAAGTCGCTGCAAAACGGCAAGGACGAGCTGCTGCGCGACAACGCCGCCATCGATGTCGAACGCCGCCAGCAATGGGAGGCGATGGGCAAGCTCGAGCAGATGATTGTCATGTCGAAGCTGCTCGATGCCAAGCTGGAAGAAAAGGCCGCCGAGCTCGATACTGAAGACCCGGCCAAGGCCAAGGCCATCCGCGAAACCGCGCTCTTCTATGCCCGCCAGCGCACCACCGATCTGCTCACCCAGATGGCAGTCTCCGTGCAAGGCTATCTGGCGCTCGATCTGGTCAAGAAAAACAACCTGGAGCTGTTGAAGGGCGTCGATCGCGCCTCCACCACCACCGTGTCCGCCCTGCGCACGGCTGTCACAGTCGCCCAGGCGCTCACCGGCCAGAAGCTGGTGCTGGATCAGATCACTGCCCTCAACACCACCACCGCCAATGTGATCGACGCAACCGGCACCATGCTGCGCACGCAAACCGCGGAAATTCACAAGCAGGCAGCGTCCTCCACCATCCCGGTGGAAACGCTGAAGCAGGCCTTTGCCAACATCTATGCCACCATGGATTCGATCGACAGCTTCAAGGCGCAGGCGCTCGTTTCGATGAAAACCACCGTGGATGCGCTCTCCGGCGAAGTGGAAAAGTCGCGCGGCTATATCGCCCGCGCCGAAGGCATGGCGCAGATCGAGGGCAAGGGTGCCGGCGAAATCCTGACGCCGATCGAGGGTTGAGCCGATGGCGATGATGCCGGAAACCCGCGAGGCGCTGGCCCGCTATGACGAATGGATCGCGCGCACCATGCGCGAGCCAGGCGCCGTGCCGCAGGCCCTGAAGCACCAGACCCGCCGTATCGAGCGCAAGACCCGCTCGGTCGGCCGGCGGCTGCGCAACATGCTCTATGGCGTATTTGCGGTCGTACTGGCCGCCGTGCTGTTCGGCGTGTTCGTCGCCCCGATCGGCTTTGCCGGCATCCTGCTCACCGTGCTGGCCGCGATATGCGTGATGGTGCTGCTCTCCAGCTGGCCGGCAAACCGCGCCCCGCCGCTCGAAGCCCTGCCGCAAACACCGCTCGCCCAGTTGCCCGGCAAGGTGGAAAGCTGGCTGGAAGGCCAGCGCCGC
>JAIMJL010000094.1 GCA_020693225.1 Sandarakinorhabdus sp.
ATGATCGATGATCTTGTAGGCGTCAGCCATCTAGGCGGCTCCAAAAGCTATGGACAAAACGGAAAACAGCGCGGTCGCGCCGGCCGCCAGCGTGTAGAAATTGAGCGCGACAAGGGCCAGCATCTTGGTCCCCTCCGCATGCACATAATCCTCGATCAGCACCTGAACCCCCAGCCGCATATGCCAGAAAGTGCTGAGGATCAGCAGCACCATCGGCACCGCCACCACCGGCTGCGCCAGCCACGCCGTCACGCTGGCATAGCTCAGCGACGGCAACAGCAGCAGGGAAACGCCGAACCACAGCAGCAGCACAAGATTGCCCACCGCCGTCACCCGCTGCATCCACCAGTGATGCACACCGGATTTTGCCGAGCCAAGCCCGCGCACCGTTTTCAGCCCGGAAGCACTTTGAAACCGCGTCGCCATCACAAAGCTCCAAGTCCGAAGAACGCCGCCCAGAACAGCGCCGTCAACAGGATCGCACCGACGAAAACCCAGGTCGCCGACGCTTTCGACCGCGCCAGATCAAAACCGCGCCCGGAATCCATGATCAGATGCCGCAGGCCGGAGCACAAATGCTGAAACAGCATCCAGCTGATCCCGATCCAAACGATCCAGCCGATCGGACTGCCCGCCACCACCTGAAACGATTCGTAAGCCGCCTTGCCGCTCGCCGCCGCCGCCAGCCACCAGGTAAACAGCACCACCCCGGCAAAGGCCAGCCCGTTGCCGGCGATGCGGTGGAAAATGGAGGTCGCCATGTGCACCCGCCATTTCCAGATGGACAGGTGCGGCGAAAGGGGTCGATTGCTTGCCATAAGTTCGGTTTCACGCCTTTGCTATCAAGGTTGCACTGGAACAAATCCCGCCCCTGCGCAACCACTACGCGCTGTCGCAGGGCCGGTTGGCAGCTATGCGCCGCCGCATTGCAACAGCAGCGTCCGCGACAGCCCCGCATACCGATGCACCAGCCCGGCCCGATAGCCGGGATCCGCCATCATCGCCAGAAAATGCTGCCGCGAAGGATAGCGCACGATCAGCATCCGGTCCCAGTCGCCATCGGCTGCCGCCCCGATGAACGCCCGCATCACCGGCCCGTCAAACAGCACCTGCGCCTGGCTCACCGCCCCCACCGTCACGGTGAAATTGTGCTGATAGCGGGCATAGGCCTCCGCCCCCGTGCCGCCGGTCAGCGCATGCCCTTCCGGATAGCGCGCAACATCATGAAATTTCAACAGGTTCAACATCACCACCGGTCCGTCCGGCCCATTGTCGCGCAAGTCGCGCACCTGCGCCGGAGTCGGATCGATCGCAGCATCGTGGTTGGCAGGTGGAAATGTCATGGCAAGTCTCTTTCCATCAGTCGCTGAAAGGTCGGATAGCGCGGATTGTCGACCGCCAGCCGTGCCAGCGCCGCCGCGCGCACCGCCCGCAACACCGCCGCATCCCCCGGCAAAAAATCCCCCCGGCGCAGCCCCTCGCAAAGCGCATCGCGCCCGCCAAACGGCGCAAAGGCCGCATCTTCCGCCGCATCCGGCGCCTGCGCCAGCTCGCGCACCACCATGCCCAGCGCATTGCCGGCCACCTTGGCATGAAAGGCCAGCCGACCGTCCAGCGCCGCTTCCGCCTCTTTCAGGAAAAGCTGCACTGCCTGCAGCAACTGGATCGCCGTCGGATGGCTCATAAATCCCCGAACGCCAGCAAATAGGTCAGATCCGCCGCAACTTCCGAAACCCGCCGCCCGATCGCCGCGCGCTCCACCGAAGGCACCCGTCCGGACACATGGTCATCGGCCAGCTGCAGGCAACTCATCCCCCATTTCAACGTGCCATACACCTCCCACAGATGCACCGCCTGCGGGCATGCCACGCCACCCGCCTCGGCATAAGCCGCCAACAGCGCCTCCCGCGTGCCAAAACCCCCCACCTGCAACTGCCACTGCCCGAACCGCCAGGCCTGCACGCAAAGCCAGCCCAGATCCTCTTCCGGCACAGAAAGATGCGTCAGCTCCCAATCCAGCACCGCCGCAAGCCCCGCGCCGTCCAGCATCAGATTGCCGGAGCGGAAATCACCATGCACAAGACAGGTCGGTGCCGCCTCCGGCATGCGCGGTTTCAGCCAGGCAAAGGCCAGGTCAAACGCCGCCACCGTCACCCCCAGCCGCCGATACAGCGCCTCCATCGCCGCCAGCAGCTCGGCCCCGCTGCCGCCACTGAGGCCAAGGTCCGCCCAATGGCCCGCCGGTGCCGCATGCAACTTCGCCAGCGCCGCCGCGCATTGCCCGGTCAAAACCGCGCGCGCAGCGGCAAAGTCCGGCAAACGCAGCCATTTCGGCGCCAGCGCCTCGCCCGCCACAAAGCCGGTAATCACCCCGTCGCCCAGCGCGCTCGCCGCATCCGTTGTCGCAATCACCGGCGCCACCGGCACCCCAAGCGCCCCGGCCCGCCGCTGCACCGCAGCCTGCACGCTGCGCCCAAGCCCCGCATGCTCGCTGCCCGCGGTGCGCTGAAACACCAGCCGCAAAGGCTGCCCGCCGCGCAACGCCTCCAGCCGATAAGTGGCCGATGATGCCCCGCCGGAAAGCGGCACAACCGTCAACACCTCCACCGGCCCTTGCAACCTCTGATCGCCCAACCCTTCCGCAATCCTGCTGGCCAGCGCCTGCCGGCCCTCGGCCGAAGCCGGATCCAGCATCAGCGCCGCGCCCGCTTGGCATAGCCATATTCATCGCGCCAAACCGCACCGTCGCGATAGCTTTCCACATAATGGGCTTCCCGCAGAAACCCCAGCCGGTCCAGCAGCTTCTGCGCGTCCAGATTGCGCGCATCGGTGATGGCAACCAGCCGATGCAGGCCGAAGGGGCCCAGAAGATGCTCCACCAGCCGGCCCACCGCTTCCGCCGCCAACCCCTTCTTGCGCCAGGCCGGATGCATTTCAAAGCCGATCTCGGCCTGCATCGGCCCCAGATGGCCATCGCCCTCGCCGCCAAAGTTCACCCCGATATCGCCGATCACACTGCCGCCGCGCACCGCGTCGCGGTCCACGATCATGAACTGGTGCCAACCGGGGCGGCTGCCCGGAAGCGTGCCCGCCATCTCGCTCACCGCCTTGCGAACCGCATCCAGGCCACCCAACTGGCCCTGCATGGGCGAGGCCGCGCGGATGGCATGCCACCCCACCGCGTCTCCGATTTCCACTGGTCGCAGCACCAGCCTCGGCGTCTGCATGCGCCATTCCGCCCCCGGTCGCGTCGCCATTGGCCTATCCTTTCCCCCGGCAGCCCTGCCGAAAACCCGTCCGAGCCGGTTTGACAGCCGCCCCGGCGCTGACCCAAGCAGTGGCGATGCACCCCATGATTCGCCCTCCCCGGCCTTTGAAAGCGCAAGACTATCGGCCCGAAACACCGGCGCAAGCCATCAAATGCGCAAATGATGCCGCCCGATGACCGGGATGGCAAACGGAGACTGGAGCCTGGCCTGGCTGCAAGCCGGATGGGTGGAGCCGCTGGCCGCCATCCTCGTGTTGGTCAATGTCTGGCTGGTGGCGCGCCGCTCGATGTGGAACTACGCCTTCGGGATCGCCGCCGTCAGCCTGTATTTCTTCGTATTTGTCGAAACCCGGCTGTATGCGGCGGCCGGGCTGCAAATCCTCTTTCTCCTGCTCAATCTCTATGGGCTGGCAAACTGGAAAGCGGCCCGCAGGCCAACCGGCGAGCTGCCGATCGAGCGCATGTCGGATGCGCAGCTGCTGGCAAGCGGCGCCGCCATCGTCGCCATGCTGGCCGCCATCGGCTGGTTGCTCGTGCGCACCACCGATGCCGTGATGCCCTGGTGGGATAGCGGCAACACCGCGCTGGCACTTGCCGCGCAATATTGGCAGGCCCGCCGCAAGCTGGAATGCTGGCCGCTCTGGGTGCTGGTCAATATGGGCTCGATCGGTCTCTACGCCACCCAGTCGCTGTGGTTCACCACCGCAACCTATGTCGTGCTGCTGTTCGTGGCGCTGTGGGGCTGGCGGCAATGGGGTCAGGCGGCGGCGAAGGGCGCAGCATGAAGCGACTCGTGCTCTCGGGCGTCGAAAGCGTCGGCAAATCGCGCCTTGCCGCCGAGCTTGCGCAGCATTTCGGCGGCAGCCTCGTGCCCGAATATGGCCGCGGCTACACCGAGTCGCTGGATCGGCCGCTCAGCCTGCAAGATCATCATGCCATCGCCGAAGGCCATGCCCGCAACGCCGATGCGGTCGCCGCCACGGCCCCGATCCTGCTGCCAGTCCTGCTGATCGAAGACACCGACATCGTGATGACAACCGCCTGGGCCAGCATGCTGTTCGGCGGCCGCGATGCAACGCTTGCCGGCCGCGCCAGCCGCGCCGATCGGCACCTGCTGCTGCTGCCCGATGTGCCCTTCGTTGCCGATCCGGTGCGGATGTTCGGAACGCCCGAACAACGCCTGCGCTTCCATGCCATCGTGGCAGGCGAATTTCGCCTCCGCGGACTCGGCTTCGTGCCGATCGGCGGCGATTGGGCCACCCGCCGCACAAAGGCCTTCGCCGCCGTGCAGGAGCTGCTCGCATGACCGCCCCGCACACGCAAGCCCCGCCCGACACTCCACTCTATTGCGCCACCCTGCCCTGCACCCGCGCCGAAGCCGATGCCGCCGCGCAATCGGACTCGCCGTTCGAGGCGCATGAGCCACAGCCCAGCCTCGTCGCCAGCGAAACCGCCGACGGCTGGTGCCTGCAAATGTGGACCGATGCGCCACCCGCAGATGCCCTGCTCGCGGCCTTCGCCGCGCTGGCCCCGTCTGCCGCCACGCCCCCGCAGGTCGAAGCGATAGACCCGATCGACTGGGTCACCCTCAGCCAACAAGGCCTCGAACCGGTCACCATCGGACGCGTGCATCTGCACACGGCCGATCGCGCCGGCGAGGGGCTGTCCGGGCAGATTGTCATCCGCGTCGATGCCGGCCTTGCCTTCGGCACCGGCCAGCATGCCACCACCTCGGGGGTGATTGCAGCCACCCTGCAACGGGCCCGCACGCACTCGCCGCGCCGCATCCTCGATGTCGGCACCGGCAGCGGTGTGCTCGCCTTCGTGGCGCACCGGCTCTGGCGCCGCGCACGCATCGTGGCCGCCGATATCGATCCCGTCGCCGTGCGGGTGGCGCGCGCCAATGCCCGCCAGAATGCCATCCCGCAGGGTCAAAACGCCGGACAGGTCGATTGGCTCACCGCGCCGGGTGTCGCGCATCGGCGCATCGCCCACCGGGCGCCCTATGATCTGGTCTTTGCCAATATCCTGGCCGGGCCACTGGTGGCGCTTGCGCCGTCGCTGGCTGCCATGGTCACTAAAGGCGGCCAGCTCATCCTCGCCGGCCTGCTGCAATCGCAGGCGCGCGGGGTGATTGCCGCCTACCGGGCGCGCGGCTTCGTTCTGGTGTCAAAATCCCCGAGCGCCGAATGGCCGGTCATCGTCCTGCGTCGCGCCCGGCCTTGCAGCCGGGCCACCGCAATCAGGGCCGCCAGACATGGAAGAGCGGCACGCTCGGCGAGGGCAGTGACAATCTGACCTTGCGCCGCCGATCGGCACGCGCCGGCTGCAGCGGCTTTTCGCCATCCAGAACGAAAGCATCGAGAAGATAATCGAGAGTACGCATTACAAAATCCTTTTTTGGCGTTTCTAGGAACGCCAAATGGGGACAGGCAGCGCGTTGGTGCAGTGCAGCAAATGCTGTCGCAGCCATGCATTCAATGCATAGGCTTCAGCTAGACGCCAGAATTTCCAGCCATTCTGTCTCGCCAATCACCGCCACGCCCAGCGCCTCGGCCTTGGCACGCTTCGATCCCGCGTCCGCGCCCGCCACCACAAGATCGGTTTTCGCCGAAACACTTCCGGCCACTTTCGCGCCCAGCGCCTCGGCCCGGGCCTTGGCTTCATCGCGGCCCATGGCCTGCATCGTGCCGGTAAACACCAGCGTCTTTCCGGCAACCGGCGAATCCCTAACTTCCAGCCGCACCGGGCTTGGCCGCACCTGTCGCAGCAGCGCCTGCACCGTTTCGCGGTTGTGCGGCTCGGCCCAGAAATCCGCCAGCGCCGCCGCCACTTCCGGGCCAATGCCCGCCACATTCAGAAACGCCGCCCGCTCGCCCGCCGGCATCGCCGGCAACGCTTCCAGCGCCGCCTCCAGCGCCTCCCAGCTGCCGAACGCCCGCGCCAGATCGCGCGCCGTCACTTCGCCCACATGCCGGATGCCCAGCGCAAACAGCAGCCGATCCAGCCCCACCGTCCGCCGCGCCTCGATCGAGGCCAGCAGATTGGCAACCGATTTTTCCTTCCAGCCTTCGCGCCCCAGCAGGGCGTCGCGCCGTTCGGCCAGCGTGAAAATATCCGCCGGCGTCGCAATCCAGCCCAGCGCGGCAAATTCCTCCACCGATTTCGCCCCCAGCCCGTCGATATCCATCGCCCGGCGCGCTACGAAATGCCGCAACCGCTCCACCCGCTGCGCCGGGCAAACGAGCCCGCCACTGCAGCGCCAGACCACTTCGCCTTCCTCGCGCACCGCCGCGCTGCCGCACTCCGGGCAGCGGTCCGGAAAGGCAAACCGCGCCAGCCGGTCATGCTCCGCCGCCGGGGTCACATGTCCCAGGATCTGCGGGATCACATCGCCCGCCCGCTGCACCGTCACCAGATCGCCCACCCGCACATCCTTGCGGGCAATCTCGTCGGCGTTGTGCAAGGTGGCGTTGGTCACCACCACACCGCCCACTGTCACCGGCTGCAACCGCGCCACCGGGGTCAGCGCACCCGTCCGCCCCACCTGGATGTCGATCGCCAACAGCCGCGTGGTCGCCTGCTCGGCCGGGAACTTCATCGCCAGCGCCCAGCGCGGGCTGCGCGCCACCTGCCCCAGCCGCTCCTGCCAATCCAGCCGGTCCACCTTCAGCACCACGCCGTCGATATCGAAGCCAAGGTTCGGGCGCGCCGCCAGAATGTCGCGATACACCGCCAGCGCCGCCGCCATCCCGTCACACCGCACCAGCGTTTCGCTCACCGGAAAGCCCCAGCCCGCCAGCGCCTGCATCATCCCCAGCTGCGTGTCCGTCGGCAGGGCCGCCATCTCCCCCCAGCCATGCGCAAAGAAGCGCAAAGGCCGCGCCGCCGTGATCCCGCTGTCCAGCTGGCGCAGCGATCCGGCTGCCGCATTGCGCGGATTGGCAAAAACCTTGCCCCCCGCCGCCGTCTGCGCCGCGTTCAACGCCTCGAACGCATCCCAGGCCATGTAGATTTCGCCGCGCACCTCCACCACATCGGGCGCACCCTGCGGCAAGTCTTGCGGAATATCCGCCAGCGTCCGCGCGTTCGCGGTCACATCCTCGCCCTCTGCCCCGTCGCCGCGCGTCGCCGCCGTCACCAGCCGGCGCCCCTCATAGCGCAGCGAAAGCGACAGCCCATCGATCTTCGCTTCCGCCGTAAACGCAACGCCCTCGTCCCCCAGCCCCAGGAACCGCCGCACCCGCGCTGCGAAATCTTCCGCGTCGGCATCCGAAAAGCCGTTGTCCAGGCTCAGCATCGGCCGCGCATGCCGCACCTTGCCAAACCCCGAAACCACCGGCGCCCCCACCCGCCGCGAAGGCGAATCGGCGCGCGCCAGCTGCGGAAACGCCGCCTCCAGCGCGTCATTCTCACGCACCAGCGCATCATAGTCCGCGTCGGAAATGGCCGGCGCATCCTGCTGATAATAGGCATGCCCATGCCGGGCGATTTCAGCCGCCAGAAAGGCTAGCCGCGCAGCGGCTGCGTCTTGCGTCATTCGGTCAGCGGCGGCACCCATCGCACGGTCCCTAGCAAAGTTCGTTGCTCGCCGGGAAGCGCCGATGTGCTCCAGGGATGATCGCCCGCCACGCCGCCGGCGCTGGCCAGGCTTCGCTGCCCGGTCACGATCGTCACCGCCCCCAGCCGCCGCAGCCCCGGCGGGTCCAGCAGCAGCCAGCGCGGCCGGCAATCGGCAAGGCCCACCGGCGCCACCACGATATCGGCTCCAGCGCACCACGCCGCGATCGGCCCATCCGGTGCCTGCCGCAACAGCAGCAGCCGCAGATCCTGCGCCTCAAGCGCACAGCCGCCCGCGCTGCACCGGCTGCCCGGCAGATCCGCCAGCATCCCCGCCACCGGCACCGCCGCCGCCTCGCTCCACGCCCGCGCCACAAAGCCACCGCGCTGCGACCGCAGAAAATATATGCCCCCCGCCCGCACCAGCGCCACCTGCCGCCCGTCTTGCGAAACAAACAGGTCAGGCCGCGGCTGCCCCAGCGCCAGCAGCAGCCCGCCCGCCAACAG
>JAIMJL010000095.1 GCA_020693225.1 Sandarakinorhabdus sp.
CGAGGCTGCTGATTCCACCAGATCGGAGCATGCTCTAGCGTTTAAATCGCGGACCAAGACCAGCGTTGGAAATGGGGGTCTGGGGCCTCAGGCCCCAGCCGCCGGAGGCATCTTTGCCGCTTGGATCCTCACCCTTCCCGGGAGAAGGTCAGTTGGAAGCTGACGGGGACGTCGGGGGTTATGCCGGGGAGTTTGGCGAGTTTTTGCAGTTCGGCAAGGCCTTCTGTGAGGCCGAAGCTGCTGGCGTTGATGATGATGGGGTCGAGCGAATTGACCAGCACCTTGCCGTCTGCGGCGCGGGTGATGGTGACTTGCGTTTCCACCGGCGCGGTGAGGCCGTGCAGGGAGAGTTGGCCGGCGAGTGGCATGCGGCGCTGGTCGCCGATGGACAGGCTGTTGAGGCTGGCGAGGTCTATGGTGGTGGCGAAGATGGCGGTGGGGTGGGTGGCGACATCGAACAGGATATTGCGCATGCGTTCGTCGCGGATGTCTATGCCGGTGTTCACGCTGTCCAGCGGGATGGCGATGCTGGCGGTGCCGTCTGGCTGGACGGTTCCGGTGAGTTTGGCGAAGTGGTGCACCTCGGCGACTTCGCCGGCTTTTACCGAAACAAACGACAGGCGGGACTGATCGGAGACCAGCGACCAGCTCTGGCTTTGTGCCTGTGCCGCGGGGGGCGCGGCCTTTTCGGCGCTGTTACACGCGGCGAGCGAGAGGATAGAGAGGGCGGCGAGGGGGAGGAAGATTTTGCGCATGCTTCTATTAGCGCCTGTTGGCCGGTCGCGGGAAGGGGTTTTGCGTCGCAGTTCCCGCGCGGCTTTGTGTTTCGTTCCAGGATCATCGTCATGCCAACGGGGCCTGACATCTCCAAGACTGCGGCAACTACAATGGCGGGAGATGCCAGCTTTCGCTGGCATGACGGGAATTCGCTGGCATGACGGGGATCTGTGGTGTGTCCAGGGCCTAGAATTGCACCGCCTTTTTGGCAGCGCCGTCGATCACCAGGTTGGTGCCGGTGACGAAGGCGGCGACGGGGGAGGATAGATAGAGGACGGCGGTGGCGACTTCTTCGGGCAGGCCGTAGCGGCCGAGCGGGATGGATTTTTTTGTGCCCGCAAACACTTCGGGCATATTGGCTTCGACCCAGCCCCAGGGGCCTTCCTTTTCATAGATCGGGCCGGGGGAGACGCTGTTGAAGCGCACCGGTGCGTGTGCGTGGGCGAGCTGGTGCAGATAGACGATGGTGGCGGTTTTCATCGAATTGAAGCTTTGCGGGCCGCCGAATTCCTCCAGCGCGGCGATGGAGGCGATGTTGACGACGCTCCCGTGCGCGGATTGCTTCAGGTGCGGCAGGGACACTTCGATGGCGCGATAGGTGCCGATCACATCGACTTCGAAATTTTCGCGGAAGCCCGCTTCGTCGAATTTCATGCCCGACGCGGTCTGGCAGGTGATGAGGATATCGAGGCCGCCGAGCGCAGCGATTGCGCTTTCCGTGGCGGCTTTGAAGGCGGCGGCGTCGCCGCCGGCGTCTGCCACATAGCCCACGCTGCCGGGAATTTCGGCGGCCAGCGCGTCGACGGCATCCTTGCCGCGGCCGCAGAAGGCGACGGTGGCACCTTCGGCGGCGAGCTGGCGGGCGGTGGCGCGGCCGATGCCGCGGGTGCCGCCGATGATGAGGGCTTTCAGGCCGGTGAGTTGCAGGTCCACGGGGGTTCTCCTTCAGGGGTGCGGGTGGGGGGCTTCGAGGGCTTCGCAGAGGGCGGTGAGGAAATCGCCGGCGGGCGCGCCATCGATGGCGCGGTGATCGACGGTGAGGCTGAGGCCGAGTGTGCCGTTGGCTATGCGGCCCAGGCCGATGATGGCGGTTTGCGGGCGGTTGAGGATGGGGGTGAAGTGGCGGACGCGGGTGAGGCCGAGATTGGAGATGGAGATGGTGCCGCCAGACATTTCCTTCACCGTCAGTTTGTTGATCGGCGCGCGGGCGACGAGGCTGGCACGCTCGGCGGCGATGGTGGGGAGGTCTTTTGCGGCGCAATCGAACACGCATGGGGCGACGAGCGCGCCGGGGAGCGAGATGGCGGCGGCGATGTTGATCGCCGCTTGCGGCTGGACCGCGCCATCGATTTCGTGCGCATTGAACAGCGGGAAGCGGGGGAGGATGCGCGCGAGGGCGTGGATGACGAGGTCTTCATAGCCGATTTTGTGGCCGGCGGATTTCCAGGCGGCGCGGGCGGCGGTGAGACTGCTTGCGTCGGCATCGGCGAAGAAGCTGAGCTGGGCGGTGGTGGCCAGCGATTCGTGCATCTTGCGGGCGATGAGCCCGCGGATGCCGGTGAATTTCAGAACCGCTGTCACTCGATGACGGCGACGGTGTCGCCTTTTTGCACGACGACCTCCGGTTCGACCTGGATGCGCAAAATGCCCGTTGCCGGGGCTTCGAGTTCGAGCGTGACCTTCTCCACCAGCACTTCGGCAATCAGGTCGCCCTGCTTCACCTTGGCGCCGTCGGCATAAAGCCACAGCACGATGGAGCCGGTCTTGTCGTCCTCGTCCCAGAGATCAGCGGGGATGATTACCGGTGTTGTCATGCCATGAGCTTTCTTGCCTGCTTGGCGATCTTCTCGGCGAGCGGGAGGACGGCCTGCTCCATCGGGCGGGAGAAGGGGATGGGGATATCGGGCATGGCGACGCGGATCGGCGGCTTTTTCAGGATGGTGGGGTCGCGCTCGAAGATGGTGGCGAGGATTTCGCCGGAGACGCCGTAGGAAAGATAGTCTTCATCCGTCACCACGAGGCGGCCGGTCTGCGCGACGGCTGCCATGATGCCGTCGCGATCGAGCGGCACGAGGCTGCGGAGATCGACCACTTGCGCCGAGATGCCGTCTTTGGCGAGATCGTCGGCGGCCTTCAGGCATTCGTGCACGCTCATGCCGAGGCCGATGAGGGTGACGTCGGTGCCTTCGCGGTAGATTTTCACCTTTCCGAAGGGGACGGTGTAATCCTCCAGCGGCACTTCGGAGAGCGTCGTTTTGATCGGGGTTCCCATCCAGCCGACCCCGGCGGTGGCCTTGTGGGTGAGGAAGATGGTGAAATTGTCGTCACGCAGGGCGGTGTGCAGCATGCCCTTCGCGTCATAGGCATTGCTGGGATAGACGACCTTGACGCCGGGGATGTGGGCAACGGTTGCATGCAGGCATTGCGAGTGCTGCGCGGCGTTGTTGTAACCGCCGCCGGTGCCGATCAGCAGCGTCATCGGCACCTTGACCGCGCCGCCCGACATATAGTGGGTTTTGGAGGCGGTGTTGAGCAGCACATTGTAGCAGACGCCGATAAAATCGATGTAGGCGAGATCGATGACCGGGTGCATGCCCTCCATCGCGGCGCCGGCGGCCATGCCGATGAAGCCGGTTTCGGAAATCGGCGTGCTGATGACCCGCTCGGGGCCATATTTCGCGCCGAAGCCGTCCATCGTGCCGAAGATGCCGCCGAACTTGTAGACGTCTTCGCCGAGGCAGAAGATGTCGTCGCGGCGCTCCATTTCCCAATCGAGGGCTTCGCGGCCGGCGCGCGACATGGTGAGGATGCGGGCGCTCATGCTGCCGCTCCTGCTTCTTGTTTGTCGGAAGCTTCGCTCCCTCCGGCGAATACATGGTCGAAGGCTTCGGCAGGTTCCGGATATGGGGAATCCTTGGCGAACTGCATCGCTTGCTCCATGCGCGCCTTGCTGGCGGTTTCGATGGCGTCGGCCTCCGCTTCGGTCAGCACACCGTCGCGGAGCAGCTTGGCGCGATACAGCGGGATGGGATCGGCCTGCTTCATCTGTTCCGGGATATAAGCCTGCTGGTCGCCCATGAAGTGACCGGCGAGGCGCGCGGTTTTCAGCTCCAGCACGGTGCCGCCCTGCCCTGCCCGCGCGCGCGCCACTGCGCGGACGGTGGCTTCGTAGATATCATCGGGATCGTTGCTGGCGACGAACTCGCCGGCCAGGCCATAGCTCGCCGCACGGTCGGAATTGCGTTCGATGGCTGTGGATTCACTTTTGGAGGTGCTGACTCCCCACTCATTGTCCTGCACCACCACGATGAAGGGCAGTTTCATCACGCCGACGAGGTTCAGGGTTTCGTGGAAGGCGCCCTGGTTGGCGGCGCCTTCGCCGATGAAGGCGACTGCAACGCCAGGCCTTTTCTGCAGCCGGCGGGCGAGCGCCATGCCGGCGGCCGGCGCCATGCCTTCGGCGATGATGGCGCTGGAGGCGAAGTTCACGGACGGATCATAGATGTGCATGTGGCCGCCCTTGCCCTGGCTGAGGCCGGTTTTCTTGCCGAGAAGTTCGGCGGCCATGCGATCGAGATCGACACCGCGGCAGACGGCAACATGGTGCGGGCGGTGATCGGCGGTGAGCATATCGTCTGCCGAAAGCGCGCCGCAGACGCCGGCACCTACCGGCTCGGCGCCGTTGGAGCAGTGCAACTCGCCGGGCAGCGGGCCGGCGCCGAACTGGAAGATGGGCAGCTTGCCCTCCCAATAGAGCGCAATCATCTGATCGTCGAAGGCGCGGCTGAGCGTCATCTGCTCGAAAAAGCTGCGTCTCAGTTCTGGCGTGAGTGGCATGCCGGTCTCTCTCCCCGCGAATATTGGCACTGTGTTAGCGCAGGAAGGCGGCGCGCGGGGACTGGCGCTTGTGGCAGCGGGGCAGCTGACCTTGTCGCTTAACAGACACGGTGATGTGTGATTGTCTGCGGCTATGGGAACCTTCGATTCGCGCTTTGCCGAACAGATCGAGAAGGCGCGCGCCCGGGCGGCGGGAATTGACCTGCACGATCTGGCGGCAAAGGCATCGGATGCCAGCGTATCCGATCTGGCTTCGACCAAGGCGCTGGCCGACAAGCTCGCTTTTCTGAAGCGCACCGAATCGCCGGGCTCCGCCGTGCGGATTTTCGAGCGGGTGCTTGCCGGCAACGAACTGCAGCCGGTGAACTATCTGGAGCGCGGGGCGACGGTTGCAAAGGCGGTGTGCCGGATTGCGATGCGCGATGCCGCGGGGCGGCCGCAGGGGCATGGCACCGGCTTTCTGGTGGCGCCGGGCCTGCTCATCACCAACAACCATGTGCTCCCGGAAGCCGGCTGGGCTGCGCGATCATTTGCCGAATTCGATTTTGCGCTGGATGCGGGCGACCGGCCGCTACCGGTGAAGCTGTTCGAGCTGGATCCGGAGGCGTTTTTCCTGACCGATGGGCCGCTGGATTTTTCGCTGGTGGCGGTCAGGACCCCGGGCCGTGGCGGCGAAGAATTGGGGGCATTCGGCTATCTGCCGCTGATCGCGCAGGTGGGCAAGGTGGTGGAAGGCGAGTGGCTGACCATCATCCAGCATCCCAATGCCGAGGCCAAGAAGCTGTGCGTGCGGGAAAACCGGCTGCTGGACCGCACCGACGATGTGCTGTGGTATTCCACCGACACGATGGGAGGTTCCTCCGGCTCGCCGGTGTTCAACAACGACTGGCAGGTGGTGGCGCTGCACCATTCCGGCGTTCCGGAAACCGACCGGACGGGGCAGATATTGACCACGCGCGGCACGGTGTTTGATCCGGCGATCGACGGCGAAAGCGACATCAAGTGGATCGCCAACGAAGGCATCCGCGTGTCGCGCATCATGGCGACGGTGCGCGAGCGGGCCGGTGACCATCCGTTGCGGCAGGCCTTCCTCTCGGCAACGCCGCAAGCGGTGGCGGCACCGGTGACAATCCGGCCTGCCGTGGCCACGGAAGCGAGCCGCACGCAACAGCTGCTGCTGACGGTGGAGGTGGCCGAGGATCGCACACTGAAGCTGCTGGGCGGCGGGCCTCCGCCACCGATGCCGGAGCCGGTGGAAGACGCTGCCTTCGATGCGCCGTTCGACGCGGACTATGCCGCCCGCCGCGGCTTTGATCCGGCTTTCCTGGGGGCAAAGGTCAAGGTGCATCTGCCGACGCTGGGGGCCAATGCGGCCAATGCCGCCCCGTTGCTGGGTGCACCGAAGCAAAATGTGCTGCACTATCATGGCTATAGCCTGGTGATGCACGCGGCGCGGCGGCTGGCGCTGTATTCGGCGGCCAATGTGGATTTTGCCCGGCGTTTTTCGCTGCGGCGGCCGGCCGATGTGTGGCGCAGCGATCCGCGCATCCTGGCCGATCATCAGCTGGGGGAATTCTATTATCGCCGCAACCAGTTCGATCGCGGCCATCTGACCCGGCGCGAGGACATGGAATATGGCGCGACGCGGCAGGTAGCGCTGCAATGGGCCGCCGACACTTGCCATTTCACCAACTGCGCACCGCAGCACAGCCGCTTCAACCAGAACCGCGAGACCTGGCAGGGGCTGGAGCGGCATCTGCTGGAGGATTCGATGGATCGCGCCGATTTCCGGGCGACCGTGATCACCGGGCCGGTGTTGGCGGCGGATGACCCGGTTTGGGAGAAATTTCCGGCAATTCCCTATCCGCTGCGCTTCTGGAAGATCGCGGTGGCGCTGACCGCCGGGGGCAAGCTGTTTGCCACCGCATTCCTGCTGGACCAGACCGACGCCATCAAGCGGTTCGGCATCGAGGCGCTGGATGCGCCCTTTGGTGCGTTCAAGACCTTCCAGTTGAAGATTTCCGAAATCGAGCGGCTGACCGGGCTGGGCTTTGCGGCAACGGTTGGCGGGAAGAAGCAATCGCTTTCGGCTTTTGATCCGCTGGCGGCACCCGGTGTGGAAGAGAGCCGCAAGGTGCAGGCCGGCGAGGCGTTCCTGGCGCGCGAATCGCTTTCCGGAAGCGAAGCCGCCAGCGCGGGCTGGCTGCCAATCCTTTCCAGCGGCGGGATTGTCGGGCCGCAAGACCGCTAGGGGTCGGCGTTGCTAGACGCTGGCATCGCTAGACGTCAGTATTGCTAGGCGCCGGCATCGCTAGACGCCGGGGCGGCGCTCGCCTATCGGGCCAATCGCATGGGCGACACGAACTTCGATCTTCTCATCATCGGTGGCGGTATCAACGGGGCGGGCATCGCCCGCGATGCCGCCGGGCGCGGGCTCAAGGTGGCGCTGGTGGAGGCGGGCGATCTGGGCGGCGGCACATCGTCTGCCTCGACCAAGCTGGTGCATGGCGGGCTGCGCTATCTGGAATTCTATGCCTTCGGCCTGGTGCGCAAGGCGCTGATGGAGCGCGAAGTGATTCTGCGGCTGGCGCCGCATATTTCCTGGCCGCTGGCCTTTCTGTTGCCGGTGGAGCCGCACCAGCGGCCAGCCTGGATGATCCGCGCCGGGCTGCTGCTGTATGACATGCTGGCGCGGCGGCGCGAGGTTCCGGGATCGGAAACGGTGCGGCTGCAACTGGATGCGGCGGGGCCGGCCTTTCGCGGCGAGCTGACAAAGGCGTTTCGCTATTGGGATGGCTGGGTGGATGATGCCCGGCTGGTGGTGCTGAACGCCCGCGATGCGGCGCTGCGGGGGGCGACCATCGTGACGCGCGACGCGGTGGTGACTGCCGAGCGCAGCGAGGATGGCGGCTGGCAGGTGACCACAACAAGTGGACGGCAGTTCCGCACCCGGCAAATCGTGAACTGTGCCGGCCCGTGGGCGGAGCGGGTGGCACGCGAGATTCTGTGCATGAATGATGCGCCGCGCCTGCGGCTGGTGCAGGGCGGGCATATCGTGACGCGGCGGGTGAACCGCACGGCAGACGCATGGATGTTGCAGCAGCCGGATGGCCGAATCGTGTTCGTGATCCCCTATGAAGGCGATTATTCGCTGATCGGCACCACCGAGACGGCGGTGGACGATCCGGCGGCGAAAACGCTGACGGATGATGAGGAAACCTATCTGCTGGAGGCAGTGAACCGCAGCCTCGCCAAGCCGCTGTCCCGGGAGGACATCGTGCACCGCTTTGCCGGGATCCGGCCGCTGGTGCTGGAGGAAGGCAAGGGCGCGCGCGAGACGACGCGTGACTGGAAGCTGGCACTGCACGAAGGCCAGGCGGCGATGACGGTGATCGGCGGGAAGATCACCACCTATCGGCTGCTGGCCGAAGCGGTGTTGCAGGCGCTTTACCCCCGCAGCAAGGCCTGGACAAAGGACGCACCGCTGCCGGGCGGGGCCATCCCGCGCCATGCGGGCCGGACCGCGCAGCAGGATTTCGAGACCTGGCTCGCGGCGCTGAAGGCGCGCTTTGCCGATTATGACCCGATGCTGATTGCCCGGCTTGC
>JAIMJL010000009.1:0-32018 GCA_020693225.1 Sandarakinorhabdus sp.
GGTGAACACCAGCCAGCCGCTGACCAGCGCCACCCAGAACAGGCTCAAGGGCAGGAAGATTTTCCAGCCGAGCCGCATGAGCTGGTCGTAGCGGTAGCGCGGGACGGTAGCCTTCACCCAGGCGAAGATGAAAAACACCAGCACCAGTTTTAGGAACAGCCAGACGATGCCCGGCACCATGTAGAGCGGTGCCCAGTCGAGCGGCGGCAGATAGCCGCCTAGGAAGAGGGTTGATGTGAGCACGCACATCAAGAGGATGTTCATATATTCGCCGAGGAAGAACAGGGCGAAGGACATCGACGAATATTCGACCTGGTAACCGGCGACCAGCTCGGCCTCGGCCTCGGGCAAATCGAACGGCGGGCGGTTGGTTTCGGCCAGCGCCGAGATGAAGAAGACGACCGCCATCGGGAACAGCAGCGGGTTGAAGATATGGCCGTTCAGCAGGCCGAACATGTTGCCGCGCTGGCTTTCGACGATATCGGTCAGGTTGAAGCTGGAGGCATAGAGCACGACGCAGATGATGACGAGGCCGAGCGAGACTTCGTAGCTCACCATCTGCGCGGCTGACCTGAGGCCACCGAGGAAGGGATATTTAGAGTTCGAGGCCCAGCCCGACATGATGATGCCGTAGACGCCGAGCGAAGAGACGGCGAACAGGAACAGCAGCCCGACATTGATGTCGGCCAGCACCAGCCCGGCATCGAACGGGATGACCGCCCAGGCGACCAGCGCCAGCACGAAGGTGATCATCGGCGCCAGGATGAAGATGCCCTTGTTGGCGCCCGTTGGGATGATGGTTTCCTTCATGAACAGCTTGATGCCGTCTGCGAAGGGTTGCAGCAGGCCGAACGGGCCGACGACATTGGGGCCGCGCCGCAGCTGCATCATCGCCCAGACCTTGCGATCCATCCAGGTGGACATGGCCATCAGCGCCATGACGGGAAGCGCGATCAGCAGGATCAGCACGATGTGGGCGACGAACCAGCCGAAGCCGGGGCCGAGGATCGATTCGAACCAGGCGACCATTATTCGGCGGCCTCCAGCATTGGCGCGCGGCCTTCGAGGATTTCGGCAACGCAGGCGGCCATGGTGGGGCTGGCGCGCAGGATGGCGTTGGACTGGTAAAAGTTGCTGACCGGCTGCTTTGCCGGGCCGGCGGGTGCGTCCGCTGACAGGGCGGCGGCTTCCCATTGCGCGGGCGCAATTCCCTCGGAAGCGAGGTGCGGCCATTCGCTGCCGATGCGGGCGCGCAGCTGCGCCAGAGTGTCATAGGGCAGCTGGACGCCGAGCACTTCGGCCAGCGCGCGGAGAATCGTCCAGTCCTCGCGGGCGTCGCCGGGCGGGAAGGTGGCCCGCAAGGCTCGCTGCACCCGGCCTTCCATGTTCACATAGGTGCCGGGACGCTCGGTGTAGGCGGCGGCAGGCAGGATGACGGTCGCCGCTTGCGCGCCGGCATCGCCATGCGAGCCAATGTAGACGATGAAACTGTTGGCAAAGGGGGTAAGATCGATATCGTCCGCGCCCAGCAGGAACAGGATTTTTGGCGGATTTTCGGCCAAGGCGGCGAGGCCTTGCGCCACGAAGCCAATTTCCAGCGCGCCGACCTGCGAGGCGTTTGACGCAACGATGTTGAAGCCGTTCCAGCCGTCTTTCACCAGGCCGAGCGGCTCAACGAGTGCATGGGCTGCCGCGAGCACCGGCGCGGTGGCGTTGCGGCTGCCGATCAGGATGGCGGGGCGTTCGGCCTTGCGGAAGGCTTCGTCGGCGCCGTGCGGCAGCTTTGCCAGGCCCGCCAGATCGTCGCCCAGCTCGTGCACCGGATAGGAAAGATCCTCGCCGGCACCGATGCGGAAGATTTGCGCGCCGCCCTTTCGCACCGCCTTGCGCAGGCGGGTGTTGAGGAGCGGCGCGTCCACGCGCGGGTTGAGGCCAACCAGCAACACGGCGTCGGCGGTTTCGAGGCCGGCGAGCGTGCTGTTCAGGCGCCAGTGCGCGCGCGGGCCGGAAAGGGCTGCGCCATCGAGGCGGGATTCGTGGGATGTGCTGCCAAGGCCGGCCAGCAGATCCTTCAGCGCGACCATGTCTTCCAGGCCCGCCATCGGCCCGGCGAGTGCCGCAATCTCGTCACCGGACACGCCTTCCAGCGCGCTGCGAATGGCGGCGAAGGCGTCTGTCCAGCTGGCGGGCTTCAGGACTTTATTGAACTGCACATAGGGCCGATCGAGGCGACGTTCCTTCAGGCCATCGGCGCCGAAGCGGGCGGTATCGGCAATCCACTCCTCGTTCACATCATCGTTGAGGCGCGGCTTGATGCGCACGACCGCGCCGGAACGGGTCTGGATTTCGATATTGCTGCCGATCGCGTCCATCACGTCGATGCCGTCGGTGCGCTTCAGCTCCCACGGCCGGGCGTTGAAGGCATGCGGCTTGGCGGTGAGCGCGCCGACGGGGCAGAGATCGATGACATTGCCGGACAGTTCGGAGGTGACCGCCTGCTCCAGATAGCTTGTGATTTGCATGGTTTCGCCGCGCCCCAGCGCGCCGATTTCTTCCGCGCCGGCCACTTCCTCGGCAAAGCGGACGCAGCGGGTGCAGTGGATGCAGCGGGTCATCACCGTTTTGATGAGGGGCCCCATATGCTTGTTCGTGACCGCGCGCTTGTTTTCGTCGAAGCGGGAATAGCCCTTGCCATAGGCCATCGCCTGGTCCTGCAGATCGCACTCCCCGCCCTGGTCGCAGATCGGGCAATCGAGCGGGTGGTTGATAAGGAGAAACTCCATCACCCCGGCCCGCGCCTTTGTCACCATCGGGCTGGCGGTCAGCACCGCCTGCCCTTCGGCTGCCGGCAGCGCGCAACTGGCCTGCGGCTTCGGCGGCCCCGGCGACACCTGCACCAGGCACATGCGGCAGTTGCCGGCGATCGACAGGCGCTCATGATAGCAGAAACGCGGAATCTCGACGCCGGCCGCTTCGCAGGCCTGCATCACGGTGGCGCCGGCAGGCACCTCCACTTCGATTCCATCCACAGTCAGCTTCGGCATGCGCGCCCTCCTAATAGGGTGAGGCGCGGGATGGAAGGGGGCGCGCAACCGCAATGCAGCAATAATGACCCTGAGCCGTGGCCCGACCCCTACTCTGCAGCCATGGCGGTGTGCGGCACCGCCACAAAGCCCTGCCGTTTGGCGATCCGCTTTTCGATTTCCGGGCGGAAGTGCCGGATCAGGCCCTGGATGGGCCAGGCGGCGGCGTCGCCGAGGGCGCAGATGGTGTGGCCTTCCACTTGCGTGGTCACTTCCAGCAGCAGGTCGATTTCGTGCGGCTCGGCGTCGCCCGTGACCAGCCGCTGCATGACGCGCCACATCCATCCCGTGCCTTCGCGGCAGGGGGTGCATTGGCCGCAGCTTTCGTGCTTGTAGAAATAGCTGAGGCGGGCAATGGCGCGGACGATGTCGGTGGATTTGTCCATGACGATCACGGCGGCCGTTCCCAGCCCGGATTTCAGCTCTTTCAGCCCATCAAAATCCATCGGCGCGTCGGCAATTTCGTGCGCGGGAACCAGCGGCACCGACGATCCGCCAGGGATGACGGCGAGCAGATTGTCCCAGCCGCCGCGGATGCCGCCGCAGTGGGTTTCGATAAGGTCACGGAACGAGATGCTCATCGCTTCCTCCACCACGCAGGGGCGGTTCACATGGCCGGAAATCTGGAACAGCTTGGTACCCAGATTGTTGGGTCGGCCGAAGGAGGCAAACCATTCCGCGCCGCGCCGAAGGATGGTGGGACCAACGGCAATGGATTCCACATTGTTGACTGTGGTCGGGCAACCATAGAGGCCCGCACCCGCCGGGAACGGCGGCTTCAGCCGCGGCTGGCCCTTTTTGCCCTCCAGGCTTTCCAGCATCGCGGTTTCCTCGCCGCAGATATAGGCACCGGCACCACGATGCACGAACACATCGAAATCATAGCCGGAGCCGCAGGCATTGAGGCCGAGGAAGCCCTTTTCATAGGCCTGCGCGACGGCGGCAAACAGCGTTTCGGCCTCGCGGATATATTCGCCGCGGATGTAGATATAGGCGGCGCGCGCCCGCATGGCATAGCCGGCGATCAGCGCACCTTCCACCAGCTTGTGCGGATCGTGGCGGATGATTTCGCGGTCCTTGCAGCTTCCCGGCTCGCTTTCATCGGCATTGATCACGAGGAAGCTCGGGCGGCCGGGCTTCGGCTCCTTGGGCATGAAGCTCCACTTCATACCGGTGGGGAAGCCGGCGCCGCCGCGACCGCGCAGGCCCGACGCCTTGATGGCATCGATGATGGCGTCTTGCCCCATCGCCATCAGTGCTTTGGTTTCCACCCAGTCGCCGCGCTGCATGGCGGCATCGATGCCCCAGGGCTGGAAGCCATAGAGGTTGGTGAAGATGCGATCGGAATCAGCCAGCATGTGCCATCGCCGTCAAAGTGGTGGGGCCGCCTTCGGGGCAGCTGGCCTGGCGGCCGATCTGCGAGCCTGGGGCCGGGGCTTCGCCGGCCAGCAGCGCATCGAGGATTCTCGTCATGCTGTCGTAGGTCAGGTCTTCGTAGGTGTCGTCGTTCACTTGGCACATCGGCGCGTTGGCGCAGACGCCCAGGCACTCGACTTCGGTAAGCGTGAAGGCGCCGTCGTTGGTGATTTCGCCCTTGCGCAGGCCCTTGTCGGCGCAGGCACGCAATATGTCGTCAGAGCCGCGCAGCATGCAGGGTGTGGTGCCGCACACCTGCACATGGAAGCGGCCGACCGGCTGCAGATTGTACATGGTGTAGAAGGAGGCGACTTCCAGCGCACGGATTTTCGGCATGCCGATTTGCGCTGCGACAAACTCGATCACCGGCAGCGGCAGCCAGGCGATGCCGGTCTGCTCGCGCATCTGGTATTGCGCCAGCCACAAGAGCGGCATGATGGCGGAGGCTTCGCGGCTTGAGGGGTAGCGGCCGAGGATTTCCTCGGCTTTTGCGGCGTTGGCGGCGGTCCATTGGAAATCGGAAAAATCGCTCACCGGTCAACCTCTCCGAACACGATATCGAGGCTGCCCAGAATTGCCGGCGCGTCGGCCAGCATATGCCCCTTGCAGAGGAAATCCATCGCCTGCAGGTGCGCCATGCCGGTGGCGCGGACATGGCAGCGGTACGGCTTGTTGGTGCCGTCGCTCACCAGATAGATGCCGAATTCGCCCTTGGGGCTTTCGGTCGCCACATAGACTTCGCCGGCCGGCACGTGGAAGCCTTCGGTGTAAAGCTTGAAATGGTGGATGAGGGCTTCCATCGACCGCTTCATCTCGCCGCGCGAGGGCGGCACCAGCTTGCGATCCAGTGACGCGACCGGCTGCCCCTCGGTTTCCGGCAGCAGATCCAGGCACTGGTGGATGATCTTCATCGATTCGCGCATTTCCTGGATGCGGACCATGAAGCGATCGTAGCAGTCGCCATTTTTCCCGACCGGCACATCGAAATCCAGCTCGGCATAGATTTCATAGGGCTGCGACTTGCGCAGATCCCAGGGGATGCCGGACGCGCGGATGCATGGGCCGGTGAAGCCCCATGCCAGCGCGTCTTTCGCGGAAATCACCCCGATATCGACATTGCGCTGCTTGAAGATGCGGTTGTTGGCGACGAGGCCCTGCACTTCGTCGAGCATTTTCGGGAAGCGGTTGGCAAAGGCGCGGATGTCTTCGGCGAGGCCGGCCGGCATGTCCTGGTGGACGCCGCCGGGCCGGAACCAGGCGGCGTGCATGCGCGCGCCTGACACGCGCTCGGAGAAATCGTAAAGCTGCTCGCGCTCGGCAAACAGCCAGATGATCGGGGTCATCGCGCCGACATCCATCGCATGTGCGCCGGTGTTCAATATGTGATTGGAAATGCGGGTGATTTCCGCCCACAGAACGCGCAGAATCTGCGCCCGGCGTGGCACGTCCACGCCGAGCAGCTTTTCGATGGCAAGCACATAGCTATGTTCCATGCACATCGGCGAGCAATAATCCAGGCGGTCCATATAGGGCAGCGCCTGCAGATAGGTCTTGTGCTCGATCAGCTTCTCGGTGCCGCGGTGCAGCAGGCCGATGTGCGGGTCGCAGCGTTCGATCAGCTCGCCGTCCAGCTCCATGACAAGGCGCAGCACGCCGTGCGCCGCCGGGTGCTGCGGGCCGAAATTGATCAGGTAGCTCTCGGCATTCGGATCGTCTGTCACCAGCGTGGGATCGGCGATCTTCACATCGATCGGGAGGACGTCACTCATTTCGCGCGCTCCACCGCTGCCGGTTCGCCAGGCTGCTGCGGCGTGGCCTTTTCGTCGCCCGGCAACATGCCTTCCCACGGCGAGAGGAAATCGAAGTTGCGGAAATCCTGCTTCAGCTTCACCGGCGCATAGACTACCGCCTGTGCTTCCTCGGAATAGTGCAGCTCGACATGGCCGGTGAGCGGGAAATCCTTGCGGAAGGGGTGGCCCTCGAAGCCATAGTCCGTGAGGATGCGGCGCAGATCGGGGTTGCCGGCGAACAGCACACCGTAGCAATCCCAGGTTTCGCGCTCCAGCCAGCCGGCCACGGGAAAGACCGAGACGACCGAGGGCACCGGCGCGCTGTCATCGGTGGACAGCTTGACGCGGACGCGGCGGTTGTGACGCAGCGAGAGCAGGTGATAGACCACCTCGAACCGCTCGGGGCGCTCCGGATAGTCGGCGCCGCAGATGTCCATCAGCTGCTCGAAGGCGAGCTCGGGCGTGTCGCGCAGCAGGGCGAGCACCTCGACGATGCTGTCGCGGGCGACCAGCAAAGTCAGCTCGCCGGCCGCTTCGCGCTGTTCGAGCAGGCGCGCGCCGAGCAGCGCGACGGCTTGCGCGGCAATGGCATCGTGCGAGGCGATGGCGGGCAGATGGCTCATCGCTCGAAGGTTCCGACGCGGCGGATCTTCCGCTGCAGCGCCATGATGCCATAGAGCAGTGCTTCGGCGGTGGGCGGGCAGCCGGGGACATAGATATCCACCGGCACGATGCGATCGCAGCCGCGCACCACGGAATAGCTGTAGTGATAATAGCCGCCGCCATTGGCGCAGCTGCCCATGGAAATCACATAGCGCGGCTCGGGCATCTGGTCATAGACGCGGCGCAAGGCCGGGGCCATCTTGTTGCAGAGCGTGCCGGCGACGATCATCACGTCCGACTGGCGCGGGGAGGCGCGCGGGGCGGCACCGAAGCGCTCCATGTCGAAGCGCGGCATGTTGGCGTGCATCATTTCAACCGCGCAGCAGGCAAGGCCAAAGGTCATCCACCAGAGCGAGCCGGTGCGCGACCAGTTGACCAGGTCTTCGAGCGAGGCGGTGAGGAAGCCCTTGTTGGAAAGCTCGCTGTTCACATCGGCGAAGAAAGCATCCTGTCCGGCGATGTCGCGCCGCAAAGGGTTGCCGTCAGGCGACACCAGACCGGTGGAGGTGGCGAGAGTGGTGCTCATTCCCAATCCAGCGCCCCCTTCTTCCATTCATAGATGAAGCCGATGGTGAGCAGGGCGAGGAAGATCATCATGGAAACCCAGGCGAAGATGAGATCTGGCCCCATATGTTGCAGGCTGACCGCCCAGGGGAAGAGAAAGGCGACTTCGAGATCGAAAATGATGAACAGGATGGTGACGAGGTAGAAACGCACGTCGAACTTGCCGCGGGCCGAGGAGAAGGCCGGAAAGCCGCTTTCATATTCGGTCAGCTTGTCGGCATAGGGCTTGGCGGTGCCGGCGGCGTTGGACACGAGGATCGGCAGTCCGACGAAGATGCAGGCAAAGGCGATCGCCACCCCGAGGAACAGGAGGATGGGAAGATATTCGAGACTGAGCGCGGCGGCATCTGGCATGCGCGCTCCTCTAATGACGTGCATCGGCGGCGGCAAGGGCGAAGGTCGGCAGACCCTGGCCTGCGACGCCACGGCCGGGCGTGAGAAAATGTGCCGGCAAAGCGGCGAAACACTGATGTCCGGGAACGCGCAACGGCTTGCGAAGATAGATGGTTTCTGGCAATAGACCATCAAGCCATAGGGCTTTTCGATTCGGCTCGATAGGGGGATTTATGAAATACACTGCTGTCATCGTGAGCGCCGCAGCGCTTCTCGCATTCTCTGCTGCACCTGCAGCTGCCGTCACGCTTACCTTCGTTGGTCAGGATGATGGCGCTTCGGAATTGGGTCCGTGGGCGAATTCTGCTGCCGCAGAAGCGGCTTTCAAGGCGGCTGCTGGTGCTTATGGCGCAGTGAAGACGGAAACCTTTGAATCGGCGACGGTTGGCGTTTTGTCGCCGCTGGTTCTGGCCGATTTGACCATTACCACCGACGCGCCAGATTTTGGGCCCACCTTGTCCGGGGTCAACAACACAACGGTTGGTGGCGCTGAAGGCGGCCTGTACGGGTTCAATGTCACGCCCGGTGGCAGCCAATGGTATGGGTTCCCGAATTTCATTGGCACCAGCGCGCTGTTCACTTTCAATGCCCCGACCAACAGCGTGGGCGTGTGGCTGACGGGCATCCAGAGCGAGTTCACTGCGAGCATCACGGTGGAATTGCTGGATGGATCGATGGAATCCTTCTTCCTGCCGGTTAACGTGAACGGCGGCGCCCAATTCTTCGGTGCGGTCAGCGACATTGCCTTCACCAAGGTGCTGGCGATCCAGACCAACAACCCCGGCGTGGCTGACGCTTTCGGCATCGACGACATCAGCTACAATGCCGTTCCGGAACCGGCCACCTGGGCGATGCTGATCACCGGCTTCGGCCTGGTTGGTTTCGCAGCTCGCCGCCGTCGTGCGGTGTCCAGCGTTACCGCCTGATAGCTCTGCACGGAAAACAGATGGGGCGGCTGAACTTCGGTTCGGCCGCCCCATTTTCGTTTGCCCCATTTTCATTTGCCGGGGTTCTTTTGCGCTTTCAGGCGATGACGAAACTGCCGGGGATCATGCCTTGGGCGGTGCTGCCGACGCACGCCGGATCAGGGTGGACAGGAACATCGATGGTTCTTCCACGGCCTCGCCGTCTAGACCGCCTACCAGCTTCAGCGCCGCCGAGCGCGCCATCGAGGCCACCGGCCAGCGCACCGTGGTGAGCGGCGGCCAGATGTGGGCGGCGGTCGGCGTGTCATCGAAGCCGACGATGGAGAGGTCACCCGGAACGTCCAGCCCGCGCTGGCGCGCGATGTGCAGCACGCCGGCCGCCATTTCATCGTTGCTGCAAAGGATGGCGGTGGGGCGCGGGAGCAGATCGAGCAGCCTTTCCCCGGCAAGCAATCCCGACTGGAAGGTGTAATTGCCATCGGCGATCAGGCTGCGCGGCAGCGGGATGTCGGCGTCTTTCAGGGCTTCCTCGAACCCGGCGCGCCGTTCGGCCGCCGAGCGAAAACCGTGCGGTCCCTGAACCAGCCCGATCCGCTTGTGGCCCATGGACAGAAGGAAGGTCACCGCCTCCTTCACCGCCTCGCGGTCGTTGGAGGCCACCATATGCGCGTCGTCATCCAGCCGGGCCGAGCCCATGCGGACGTAGCGGCAGCCAATGCTGGTGCACAGCTTTGCCAGCGCGTCGTTTTCCGAAATCGGCGGCAGCAAAACCACGCCAAACGGCCGCTGGCGTTCGAGGAAGGCGCCTACATCGTCCAGCATGGTGGGTGATCCGCGATCCACCGGGCGCACGATCAGCTCGAAATCGGTCTCGCGCAGGGCTTCCAGGATGCCGCGCTGCACATTCAGAACGGTTTGCGCATTCGGATTGTCGTGCACCAGGCCGATCAGGAAATTGCGCCGCAGCGCCAGCGCGCGTGCCTGCGGATTGGGCACATAGCCAAGCCCGGCAATGACCTCGAGCACCTTTTGCCGGGTTTCCTCGTTCAGCAACGGCGAGCGGTTGATCACCCGGCTCACGGTCTTCTTGGACACGCCGGCGTCGCGCGCCACATCGTTGATGGTGGGTTGACGGGATTTCTTCATGGGCTCCGTCATAGCGGCTCATCACGCTGCGCGCCATGCAGCGCCTCTTGCTGATGACACCGGTTTCCACTAGATGTCCCAAAGCAAACAAGCCGATGGGTAAGCGCGAGATGCTGGGCGAGGGAAGTGACGCAATCGAACGGGCCATTGCCGGGGCCTTTGTGGCCGCCCGGGCGGGCCGCCAGCCGCTCAGCGCTTATCCCGGGCCGCTCCCCGGAAGCCTCGCGGAAGCCTATCGCATCCAGGATGCGGCGGTTGCGCTGCGCGGTGGATCGATTGCGGGCTGGAAGGTTGGCCGCATTCACCCGCCGGCCAGCGACCGGTTCGGGGCCGACCGCCTGGCGGGGCCGATCTTTGCCGATCAGGTTCAGTGGCAAGCCGCCGATGGCAACCGCATGGGCATCATCGACGGCGGCTTTGCCGCTGCCGAAGCGGAATTGCTGCTGAAAGTCGGCCGGAGCCCGGACATCGCCGCAACGCTCTCGCTGGAAGACACCGAAGATTGCATCGAGTCGGTTCATATCGGAATCGAGATCGCCTCTTCGCCCTTCCCCGGGATCAACGATCTTGGGCCAGCCGTTACGGTGTCTGATTTCGGCAACAATTTCGGCGCGTTGATCGGCCCTGCGGTGGCCGACTGGCGCGATCTTGCCTGCGAAAGCTGGAGGGTGGAATCGCGCATCGATGGCGTGGCCGTGGGCAAGGGGGTGGCGGGCGACATGCCCGATGGCATATTGGGGTCTGCGCGATTCCTGTTTGCCAATCTTGCCCGGCGCGGTATCGCCATTGCACCCGGAAGCTGGATCTCCACCGGAGCCATCAGCGGCGTGCACCCGATCCGGGCCGGTCAGCATTTCGAGGCGGATTTTGCACCGGGATTGCGCATCGGGTGCACGGTGTTTGCAGCGCTCAGCCAAGCATCTGTGGCAGCGTCAGCGACAGCGCCGGTATCAGGCTGATCGCCAGCAGGGCGAGGATCAGCGCGCCGTAGAAGGGCCAGATTGTTCGCACAGCCCGCTCGATCGGGATGCCGCCGATTGCCGAACTGACGAACAGCACCGAGCCGACCGGCGGAGTGACCAGCCCGATGCCAAGGTTCAGCATCATGATCACCCCGAAGTGCACCGGATCCACACCCAGCGGCATCAGGATCGGCAGGAAGATCGGGGTGGCGATGACGATCAGCGGCGCCATGTCCATGAAGGTGCCGAGCAGCAGCAGCATCAGATTGACAATCAGCAGCGTGAGCAGCGGGTTGGTGGTGATGAAGCCGATCAGATCGCCCAGCGCGCGCGGCACTTCGAGGATGGTGAGCGCAAAGCCGAAACCGGTGGCCGCGGCGATGATCAGCAGCACCATCGCCGTGGTGCGCGCGGATTGCAGCGCCGCCAGCCAGAAGCCCCTGACATCCAGCGTGCGATAGACGAGCGCGCCGATCAGGATGGTGTAGATGACCGCAATGGCCGAGCTTTCGGTGGGCGTGAAGGCACCGCTCAGGATGCCGCCCATGATGATGATGGCGGTCATCAGCCCCGGCAGCGCCGCAATCGCCGCCCGCGCAAACGGCCGCCAGCCCGGAAAGGCACCGCGCGGATAACCGCGCCTGACGGCGACCGCCCAGGCCACCAGCATCAGCAGGCCCCCAGTGAGCAGGCCGGGCACGATGCCGGCCAGGAACAGCTTGCCAACCGATACGCCGGTGCCGGAGGCGGCGGCATAGATGATCATGTTGTGCGATGGCGGGATGAGCAGGCCGACAATGGCGGCGGTTGCCGTGACATTGACGGCATAATCGCTGCCATAGCCCTTTTCCTTCATCAGCGGAACGAGGGTGGAGCCCATCGCGGACGCGCTGGCAATGGCCGAGCCGGACACCGCGCCGAACAGCATCGAGGCCGCAACGGTGACCTGGCCCAGGCTGCCGCGGGCGCGGCCGAACATGGCATCCGCCACGCCCACCAGCCGCCCGGCGATGCCGGCGCGATACATCAGATCGCCGGCGAAGATGAAGAACGGAATGGCCAGCAGGGTGAACACGCTGACCCCGGCGGCCATGCGCTGAAACACCACCACCAGCGGCAGGCCGAGCACCAGGAAGCAGGCGATCGTTGCCAGAATGAGCGAAAAGGCGACCGGCACACCGAGCGCCAGCAGCAGAAGGAAGCCGCCGAGCAGAATGGCAACTTCCATCAGCGGGCCCGCCAGTCGGATGCTGCGCGCTGCAAAGCGAACAGGATGATGAGCGCACCGGATACCGGCAGCGGCGCATAGGCCGCGCCGCGCGGAATGCCGAGCGAGGGGATGGCGTGGCTCCAGGTGCGCAGCACCAGTTCGGTTCCCCAGATGGCCATGGCGAGGCCGGCGAGCGCCACGAGGATGTTGGCGAGCAGCCGCACCCGGCGGCGGGCCGGCAGCGGCATGGCCTGTTCCAGCATCGTGATGCGGATGTGGAAGCCTTCATATACACCGGCCGCAGCGCCGAGGAATACCAGCCAGATCATCATGACCAGCGCGAGCTGTTCCGCCCAGGTGGGGCTGGAGCTGAGCACGAAGCGGCCGAACACCTGCCAGCCGATAATAGCTGTCATCGCCACCAGGCCGGCGGCGGCAGCGGCGAGGAGCCAGCCGGCCGCGCGGTGGCCGATGCCACGCTGTTCGATGCCGCGCTGCCCGTCAGCCATTGCCGCTGCCCATTGCCATGATCTCTGCCACTGCCTGTTTCTGGTCCGCCCGGGTGATGAAAGCATCCCACACAGGCCGCATCTGCGCGCGGAAACCCTCGCGCTCCACCGCATTGAATTGCACGCCGGCCGCTGTGAGGGCTGCGCGGGCCTTGGCTTCGCGCGCGTCCCAGAGCCCGCGCATGTAGGGCACGGATTCGACCGCGCAGGCCATGACCAGCGACTGATCGGCCGCGGTCAACCGGTCCCAGCGGCGCTTCGACATGAGCAGGACTTCCGGGCCGATCACATGCGCGGTTTCACTGAAATGGCGCGCCACCTCGAAGTGGCGACCGGTTTCGAACGAGGGCAGGTTGTTTTCCGCCCCGTCCACCAAGCCTTGCACAAGGCCCTGATAGACTTCACCGATGTCCATCGGCGTGGCATCGGCCCCCAGCGCCCGGATCATGCCGACATAGAGGTCGGAATTGGGCACCCGGATCTTCATGCCGCGCATGTCGTCCGGCGTTTGGATGGCCTTGCGCACATTGTAGAATGAGCGTGCGCCGGAATCGTAGAAGGCAAGGCCGACCAGGCCATGCGGTGCGAGCGATGCGAGGATGCCGGCGCCAACCGGCCCATCCAGCGCCCGGCGCATGTGCGCGACATCATCGAACAGGAAGGGCAAGGCCGGCACCAACGTCATCGGCTCGATCGAGTTGAGCGGTGCGAGATTGACGCGATTGAAATCCAGCCCGCCGAAGATGGTGATTTCCAGCGTGTCCCGCTCGGCGCCCAGCTGACCGCCGGGAAACAGGTTCAGCCGCAGCCGCCCGTCGCTGCGCGCCTCCAGCAGGTCACCGAAATGGCGGAAGGCGCGGACGGTGGGATAGTCTGCCGGGTGGGTATCGGTCCCGAACAGCGTGTCCGCTTGCGACATGCAGCCGGACAGCAGCGCCATGCCGACTGCTCCTGTCAGGATATCGCGCCGCCGCATGCTTGGATCCCCGATGATTTTGACACCGGTTACCATTCCCTGCCCCAAACCGCAAGCGCAGACCGCAGGCGGCCTTCACGGGCGGGCACCCTCAGGCGGTCGGCTGGCCTGTGCGCTCGATCCAGCGGGCAAGGGCGGCGAGAAACCGCCCGGCGTCCGCCCCGTCGATGGCGCGGTGGTCGCAGGACAGCGACAGGTGGATAACCGGCACGATGCGGATCGCGCCATCGTCGTCGATGGGCTCCGGCCGGGCCGCGCCGACGGCGAGGATGGCCCCCTGCGGCGGATTGATGATCGCGTCGAACTGCTCCACGCCGAAGCTGCCGAGGTTGGACAGCGAGAAGCTGCCGCCGGCGATTTCCTCCGCCTTGAGTTTGCCGGCGCGCGCACGCTGCGCCAGATCGGCCATGCGCGCGGCAATCTGGGCGACCGAGAGATCGTCGGCACCCGCCACGATGGGGGTTACCAGCCCACGATCGGTGGCAACGGCGACTGCGATATCGGCATGATCGAAACGGTGAATTTCGCTGCCATGCACCTGGATATTGAGCGCCGGCACCTCCATCAAAGCCTGTGCGCAAGCGTGGATCAGATAATCGTTCACGCTCGCGACCTTGCCGGCGGCGAGGCGCGCCGCCAGCAGCCGATCGGCCCGCACCCGGCGGCGGACATAGAAATGCGGAATGGTCGCCTTCGACTCGCTCAGCCGGCGGGCAATCGTGCGCCGCATGGACGACATCGGCACCCGCTCGAAGCCGCCTTCGGAGGCGGGCACGGCGGGCGTTGCAACCGGCACCTCGAGCGGTACTGCGGCCAGCACATCGGCCCTGGAAATCCGGCCATGCGGACCAGTGCCCTGGAGGCCATCCAGCGCAACGCCGTGCAGATGCCCCAGACGCCGCGCCATCGGCGAGGCAAAGGCCTTGCCTTCGGCCACGATCTCCAGCGGCCCGACCCAGTCTGCCGCCGCTGCGCCGCGCAAGGCCTGGTGCACGTCCTGCGCGGTGATGCGGCCCTTGCGCCCGGAGCCGGTGAGGCCCGACACATCGACGCCGCCGGCCTCGGCGGCTGCCCGCGCGGCAGGGCTGATCGCCAGCGACTCCGGGATCGCAACGCTGGGCGCGGGCACCGGGGCGGCAAGCGAGGGAGCAGCTGGCTCACCGGTGAAGCTGGTATCGGCTTGCTGGAAGCCGGCGATCACCGCCTCGATCTCTGCCGCGCTTGCCTCGCCGCCATCGCTCAATACCGCCAGCAAGGCACCGACCGGATAGATTTCGCCGACCTGCGCGACGATCCGCACGAAGCGGCCATCGGCTTCCGCCTCCACCTCGTTGGAGATCTTGTCGGTTTCGATGAGCGCGATGGTGCTGCCCTTCTTGAACGGCGCATTTTCCGCCACCATCCATTCGGCAATCGTGCCCTCGCTCATTTCGATGCCCCATTTCGGCATCGTGAAGGGCTTCAGCGCCGCCATGTCAGCGGCTCCCGTTGTAGGCCAGCGTCTTGCGCACGGCGGCCTCCACATCCTTGTGCGACGGCAGCCAGGCGCGTTCCAGCTCGCGCGCGAAAGGTACCGGCGTGTGCGGCGGAGTGACCATCAAGGGCGGGGCCTTCAGGCTGGAGAAGGCCTTTTGCGCGACGATGGCGGAAATGTCGGCCGCCAGGCTGCAGCGCGGCGGGCTTTCATCAACCACCACCAGCCGGCCGGTTGATTCCACCGAATCGAGGATGGCCTCTTCGTCCATCGGGCTGGTGGTGCGCAGATCGAGCAGATCGACGCCGATGCCGTCTTTCGCCAGCGCGTCCGCCGCCTTTTCGCAGAAGCGCACCATGCCGCCGCAGGTTACGATCGTGATGTCGCCGCCGCTGCGCACCTGCCGCGCCTGGCCGAACGGCAGGCGATACTCGCCATCCGGCACATCGCCCTTCACACCGTACAGCGCCTTGTGCTCGAAAAACATCACCGGGTCGTCGCCACGAAGCGCCTCGGTCAGCAGGCCCTTGGCGTCGGCCGGCGTGGCCGGAAGCACCACCTTCAGACCGGGCATCGAGGTGAGGATCGCATAGGCCGACTGGCTGTGCTGCGCGGCGGCGTTCATGCCGGCGCCGTAAATCATCCGCACCACTGCCGGGCAGCGGGTCTTGCCGCCGAACATGTAGCGGAACTTCGCCATCTGGTTCCACAGCTGATCGAGGCTGACACCGATGAAATCGGCAAACATCAGCTCGGCAATGGGCCGCTTGCCGGCCAGCGCCGCGCCCGCAGCGGCCCCCACGATCGCGCTTTCGGAAATCGGCGTGTCCAGCACGCGGCCGGCGCCATATTTGCCATAGAGGCCGCCGGTTGTGCCCCAGATGCCGCCGATGGCCTCCGGCCCGCCGGCGGTTCCGGCGCCGCCGACGATATCCTCGCCGAGTATGATGATGCTGTCATCGCGCGCCATTTCGGCATCGATGGTGGAGGCGATCGCCTCGCGGATGGTCATGTTGGTGTGGCTCATCGGCGTGGCCCCTCAATAGCTGGCATAGACATCGTCGGCGACGCTGGCCGGATCGGGTGGGGCGGCCACGCGGGCGTTGGCCACCGCCTTGTCGATCAGCGCCAGCACTTCGGCATCGATGGCGTCCAGATCGGCCGGATCGAGCAGGCCGGCTTCGCTCACCCGCGCCCGAAAGGCCTTCAGGCAGTCACGCGTTTCGCGGATGCGGTCCAGCTCGCCTTCGCCGCGATAGCGTTGCGGATCGCCTTCGAAATGGCCGTAGAAGCGTTCGGTATCCAGCTCGATGGCCGCCGGGCCATTGCCGGCGCGGACATAGTCCAGCAGCTCGCGCATGGTATCATGGGTGTCGAAGAAGTCCGACCCGTTGGCGCGCCAGGCTTTCATGCCGAAGGCCTCCGCGCGGCTGGCGATGTCCTTGCTGGTGCCCACCGCATAGTCGAAGCCTGTGTGCTCGGAATAATGGTTGTTCTCGAACACGAAGATCGCCGGCACCTTGAGCACGACGGCCATGTTCATCGCTTCGAAAGTGGTGCCCTGGTTGCAGGCGCCGTCGCCGGAAAAGGCGATTGCCACGCGCCCCTTGCCATCCAGCTTGGCGGAAATCGCCGCCCCCACGGCCTGCGGCGCGCCGGCGCCGACGATACCGTTGGCCCCCAGCATGCCGACCGAAAGATCGGCGATGTGCATGGAGCCGCCGCGCCCCTTGCAGAGCCCGTCGCGGCGGCCATAGATTTCCAGCATCATCGCCTCCACATCGCAGCCCTTGGCGATGCAGTGGCCGTGGCCGCGGTGGGTGGAAACGATGAAATCCTCGTTCGTGAGATGGTCGCACACGCCAACCGCTGCCGCTTCCTGCCCGGCATACAGGTGGGTGAAGCCGGCAATCTCGCCGGTCATGATCTCGTCGTGCAGACGCTCTTCAAAGGCGCGGATGGTTTTCATCCGGCGATAGGCGCCCAGCATCTCGTCACGGCTCAGCTGCATGCTCAAATCCTCCCGGCATCCGTTTTGGGCTGTGCGGTCTTGGCGTCAACCGGGCCGAACAGATAGTCATCCAGCACCTTGTGAAAATGGCGGATGCGAAGTTCCTGGTCGCCCAGCCACAGGCCCTTGAAGGCGCTGCTGTGCATGCCCTTCTGCACGGTAGGCAGGTTGACCGCATCCTGGTCCAGCACCTGGCCGATGCTTTTGTCGCCGTGCCGGAAATGCTGGTGTTTCGGCCGCTCCGGCCAGTCTTCGCCGTCGGGCACCAGCTCGAAGGTCCAGATATCGTATAACATTTTGTCCGGGTCTGTGGGATGCGGGCGCTGGCGGAACAGCATCAGATCGTCGGCGTGGGTGTTCAGCGTGACGTTGGGGAAAATCATGTAGTGATAATCGTCGGTCAGCTGGTCGTCGTTCAGCCGGGAATAGTCCTTGCCCGCCTTGGCGCCGTTCGCGCGCATATGCTTCTGCACATCGCGGCGGATATCGGTGACCCGGCCTTCATATTCGGCCGGATCCATCCCCGCCTTGCGCATGATTTCATCGATCGCCGGCGGGATGCTCGAAGGAACCGCAACGCGCGGGGAAATGGTGGCGAAGGGGATCAGATAGCGGTTGTGGCGGGCGTAACAATCGATCTGGATGTTCACATCATCAAGATACCAGAGCAATTGCGGGTGAATGCCCTGCACATGGTAGCTTTCGTTGAAGGCGTCCACGCTGGCCTTCCAGTTGCAGTCCCACTCCACCGTGATGTCGCGCTTCATCGCCATGCGCTCGAAGCGATAGGGCTCCAGATGCTGCGGCAGCGGATCGAGATAGGCTTGCAGCGGCTCCACGTCCGGGTTGAGCGAAAACCACACGAAACTGCCCCATTCCGCGCATGGCAGCGACGGCAGCCGCCCTTCCGGCGGCGCACCCTGCGGAAAGGTGCCGAGATCGGGGATGCGCTGGATTGTGCCGTCAAGACCGTAGGTCCAGTGGTGATAGATGCAGCGGAACTGCTCGACAGTGCCGCGCCCTTCGGGCCTCAGCTTGTTGCCGCGGTGCAGGCAGACATTGGGAAAGGCGCGCACCGAGCCATCGGGCTGGCGCACGATCAGCACCGATTCGCGACCGATATCGGTGCAGATATAGTCACCCGGCTCCTTGATGTCGTCGGACCGGCCACCCAGCAGCCACACCCTGGTCCACATCATCGCCCATTCGCGCGCCATGAAATCGGCGCTGGTATAGCGTTCGGCGGGGATGATGGCGTGGCCCAGATCCGGATCTTCGGCCTTTTCCGCCGGCGTGCCGTTCGGAAAGCTTTGCGGGTCCACGCGGATGACATCCACCTGCCGCCGCACATCCGCGCCTGCCACCATCGCCCGCGCGCCCTTCAGAAATGCGTGCGGTTGGTGAAGCCGCCATCCACCGTGAGATGCGAGCCGTTGCACCAGGATGCCGCCGGGCTGGCGAGGAAGGCGATGGCCCGGGCGATTTCCTCCGGCGTTCCCAGCCGCCCGCTGGGCTGCTGGCGCAGGATGCTTTGATAGAATTTCTCCATCGTGCCCTTGATCATGTCCCAGTTGCCGCCCTCGAACTCGACCGGGCCGGGCGATACGACATTCACGCGGATGCCGTCCTTGCCGTGCGCCAGCGCCAGCTGCTTGCCCCAGATAACCAGCGAGCCCTTCAGCGCATTGTAGGGCTGCGGCCCGCCCATCGCCTCGGCCGCCGAGGTGGTGGCAATCAGCACGATCGCCCCGCCCTGCCGCTCGATCATGCCCGGCAACACCGCTTCCACTGCGCGCACCGGGCCCATCACATCGACGTCAAAGGCGTTCTGCCAATATTTCTCGCTGCCGATGCCGCCGCCGGCCGACGAAATCGGCACCAGCACATCGCAACCGCCCAGTTGCTCCTGCGCGTGGGCCAGCCAGGCCTTGTAGGCATCTTCCTTCTTCACATTGACTGCGGCGCCGACAACATTGGTGCCATAGCGTTTCAGGCTGGCCACCGCGTCCTTCACGCCATCTTCCGAGCGCGCGCAAATGGCGAGGTCGCAGCCCTCGCGCGCCAGGATTTCCGCCGTCGCTATGCCGATGCCGCGCGCCGCACCCACGATGATGGCCCTTTTGCCTGCCAGCCCGAGATCCATGTGCCGCTCCTCCACGCTTTGCAGACGCACCATGCCGCGTCGCTCCGCTTCACGCGAGCTATCTGAACCAGCACCTGCGCGAGAGCAAGTAAGAAACAGGCATGTTTGTTTTTTGTTTGACCGGGATTGCCTCCGGCCGGAGGGGAAGCGAAGGGCTTCAAGCTCCTTCCCCCAGCAGGCAAAAAACGCCCGCAGCACACCCCGAAGGCTTGACTTGCGCGGTGGAAAACAATCATTGCTGTCTGCTCGGAAGGAAAGCGCAGATGGCCCTTGCAGCAGTTCGGCAGCCGCCTCTCCCGCGGGTCAGGAGCGACTCGGCGGGCGTTACCCAGCAATCGCTGAAGAGCGCGCAAACCCGCGCGCGGGTGATCGAAGCGACCATTCGCTGCATCGTGAAGGTGGGCTATGCCAACACCACCACGCCGCAGATTGCGGCCGAAGCGGGCTTGTCGCGCGGGGCGATGCTGCACCATTTCGAGAATGGCGCGGCCGTGATCAAGGCAGCGATTGTGGAGCTGCACGAGAAGCGGCTGCGGGCGTTCCGGCGCGCTGCGGACACCGGCGAGCATGATACGGCAACCCTGGTTCGCACCTACTGGCGGCAGATCCAGCGGCCGGCCTTTGTGGCCTTTCACGAGCTGGCACTGGCGGCGCGGACGAATCCGGAGCTGGCGCGCATCCTGCAGCCGCTGCAGGTGGAGTTTCGCGAGCGGTTCAATGCGCAGGCGGTGGTGCTGTTTCCGGAATGGCAGGCCGATCGGCAGGGCTTCAACCTGGCGATGACGCTGTCGCAGACCATGCTGGAGGGCATGGCGATCCATTTGCTGACCGGTGCCATGGATGAAGCGATGGTTGATCCGATGCTGAAGCTTCTGGAAGACCAGATCAGGGCGATGAACCCGGCGCTGCCGCAAGCCGGCCGATGAGTGGTGCCGCTGCCGGCGGCAGGGGGCTGGGTCCGCTGCGGGGTGTCAGGATTCTGGATCTGACCAGCGTGCTGATGGGGCCTTATGCCACGCAGATCTTTGCCGATCTGGGGGCTGACGTGATCAAGATCGAAAGCCCGGACGGCGACACCACCCGGGCGCTGCCGCCGGGGCCGGACGCAACGCGCGGGGGCATGTTCTTGAATGTGAATCGCGGCAAGCGCAGCCTGGTGCTCGATCTGAAGCAAGCGTCGGCACGCGCGGCGCTGTTGAAGCTGGCGGAAACGGCGGATGTGTTCGTACATTCGATGCGGTCGCAGGCGGTGGCCCGGCTGGGGCTGGACTATGCCGCGCTCAAGCAGGCCAATCCGAAGATCATCTATGCCAATCTCTATGGCTTCGCCCGCAGTGGCCCCTATGCCGACTATCCGGCCTATGATGACATCGTGCAGGCCGCCTCTGGCCTCGTTGATTTGCAGGCGCGGCTGTCGCAGGGTGAGCCAACCTATCTGGCTACCGTGGTGGCCGACAAGGTTGCCGGACTGACCGGGGCTTATGCGATCATCGCTGCGCTGTTTGCCCGCGAGCGCAGCGGTGAGGGGCAGGAGCTGGAAATCCCGATGTTCGAGACGCTGGTTTCGTTTGCGATGGTGGAGCATCTGACCGGCTCGCTGTTCGAGCCGCCGCTTGGCCCGCCGGAATATCCGCGCGTCACCTCCGAGGCCCGGCGGCCATACAAGACGCTGGACGGGCATATCGGCGTGATGATTTACACCGACAAGCACTGGCAGGGCTTTTTTGCCGCGCTGGGCCATCCGGACTGGTCGAAAGACCCGATGTTTGCCTCGATGCGCAGCCGCACGCATGCCATCGGCCAAGTGCTGGCGCAGCTGGCCGAGGTGATGCAGACCCGCACCACCGAACAGTGGCTGGCGCTGTTCCGCGAAGCCCAGATCCCGGCGATGGCGATCGCCAGCCTGACCGATCTGCTGCACGACCCGCATCTGGTTGAGACCGGCTTCTGGCAATCGCGCGATACCGATGCCGGGCCGTTGCGTTTTCCCGGAATCCCGACCGCCTTCAGCGCCACGCCGGGTGCCATTGGCGATCCCGGTCCGCGCCTTGGCGCGCACAGCCGGGCCATTCTCGCCGAAGCCGGCTATGCCGATGCCGCAATCGATAGCCTTGCGGCATCCGGCGCGGTGAGGCTTGGTTGATGGGGCCGGAAGCGCATTGGCGCGCCGCGCTGGCCGATGGCAGCTTCCTGTTGCAGCGCGGGCGCCAATCGGGGCGGGCCTTTTTTCCGCCCCGCATTGCCGAGCCGGGCACCGGGGATGAAACCGAATGGTTCGAGGCCTGCGGCGAAGGCACGGTCTATTCCGTTACCATCATCGGCCAGAAGCCACCGGCGGTGCCCTATGCGGTCGTGCTGGTCGAGCTAGCCGAAGGCCCCCGCCTGATGAGCCGCGTCGAAGGCGTTGCGCCAGAGGCCATCGCCATCGGCATGGCGGTGAAGGCGCGGATTATCCGCGAAGGCGATGCGCCGCTGCTGGTGTTTGATCCCGCCTGATGGCCGAGCAATTCCCTTGCGGGAAAACCGCCATCGTCGGGCTTGCCACGCACGGCATCGGCGAAGTGCCGGGCTTTTCGTCGATGGAGCTGGCGGCAGGGGCCGGGCTGAAGGCGGTTGCCGACGCCGGGCTTGCACTGGCAGACATCGACGCGCTGTTCATCTGTCTGCCGGATGACCTGTTTGCCGGCATGGCCTTTGCCGAATATCTGGGGCTGAAGCCGCGCTTTACCGACAACAACCGCACCGGCGGCTCGGCCTTCATGAGCCATATGGCAACGGCTGCCATGATGTTGGACGCCGGCTCTATCGATGCGGCGCTGGTTGCCTATGGCTCCAACCAGCGCAGCGGCGGCGGCAAGCTTTCCACGCCGGCGAAGAGCAATGCCTGGGAAGCGCCATACCGCCCGCTGTTTCCGCTGTCGTCCTATGCGCTGGCGGCCGCCCGGCATTGCCACCAGTTCGGCACCACCCGCGAGCAGCTGGCGGAAATCGCCGTTGCCGCCCGGCTGTGGGCCAATGGCAACCCGGAGGCATTTGCCAAGGGCGCGCTTTCGATTGCGGATTGCCTGGCGTCGCGCATCGTTTCCAGCCCGCTTTCGGTGCGCGACTGTTGCCTTGTGACCGATGGTGCCGCCGCCATCGTGATGACCCGCGCCGACCGCGCCCGCGATTTGCCGCAGCCTGCCGTGCCGGTTCTTGGAGCGGCGGCGGCCACCTGGTGGACCGCCATTTCGCAGGCCCCCGATCTGACCGAAACGGCGGCGAGGGAATCCGGCGCGCGCGCCTTTGCGATGGCCGGATTGGCCCCGGCCGATATCGATGTGGTGCAGCTCTATGATGCCTTCACCATCAACACCCTGCTGTTTCTGGAAGACCTGGGCTTCTGCCCGAAGGGCGAGGGCGGGCGCTTTGTGGAAAATGGCGGCATCGCCCCCGGCGGCCATCTGCCGGTGAACACCAATGGCGGCGGCCTTTCCTGCTGCCACCCCGGAATGTACGGCCTGATGGCGATCGTGGAAGCCGCCCGGCAGGTGCGCGGCAGCGCCGCCAACCAGATCCCCGATGTGCAATTCGCCCTTGCCCATGGCAGCGGCGGCACCCTTTCGAGCCAGGCCACCGTCATTCTCGGCAACCGCTAAGGAGAGCAACATGCCCCGCGTCCACATTCCGCAAGAGCATCAGGCCGACCCATCGGCCTATGTCTGGAGTCATTTTGCGCCGGAAATCGGCGCGGCGGCAGGCGCCTATTCGCTGGCCGTGTATGAACATTCCAGGCTCAGCCTGCGCGAGCTGGAGGCGGCACGAATCCGCACCGCCCAGATCAACGGCTGCAAGCTGTGCATGGGTATGCGCCCGGCGCGCGACCTGCCCGGCCACATCGAACGATCCGGCGGCAATCCGGCCATTTCGGTGGTGGCGCGCGGCGGGGATGCGCCGGACGAAGCCTTTTACGATGCGATCGCGGACTGGAAAACCGCGGACGGGTTCAGCGCGCGGGAGCGGCTGGTGATCGAATTTGCCGACCGTTTCGGGGCCGCGCCGCAATCCATGGATGCCGACGAAGCCTTCTGGGCCGCGCTGCACGAAAACTTCTCCGATGCGGAAATCGTCGATCTCACCTTCAGCGTGGGCAGCTGGGTGGCGCTTGGGCGGCTCACCCACATCCTCGACCTGGACAATGGGTGCATGGTGACCTTCCCGCAAGGCTGATGGGCGGGTGCACGGGTGATTGACCGGTTGCGGCCCGACACCCTACACGCAGCCGCATGGCGAATCCGAACCCACGCTTGCGCATTGCCGTTCAGATGGATGCGCTGGAACATATCAATGTGGCGGGCGATTCCAGCTATGCCATGATGCTGGAGGCGCGCGCGCGGGGTCACCGCGTCTGGCATTATCTGCCGGCCGGGCTGGACTGGGTTGAAGGGCGGGTGCGTGCCGTGGCCCGCGCGGTGGAGGTGGCGCGGCCGTCTGCGCCGGGCGAACCGCATTTCCACTGGCTGGGCGAGCCGGAGCCGCTGGACCTGGTGGCCGACATCGATGTGGTGCTGATGCGGCAGGATCCGCCGTTCGACATGGGCTATATCACCGCGACACACCTGCTGGAACGGGCGCAGGCGGGCGGCACGCTGGTGGTGAATGATCCGGCCTCGGTGCGCAACGCGCCGGAAAAGCTGTTTGTTTTGAACTATGCCGATCTGATGCCGCCCACGCTTGTGACGCGTTCGCTGGAATCGGCCAAGGCGTTCCGCGCGGTGCATGGCGAGATTGTCGTGAAGCCGCTCTATGGCAATGCCGGGGCGGCGGTGTTCCATGTGCCGGCGGGCGATTCCAACCTGCCGGCGCTGGTGGAGATGTTCCAGCATGTGTGGCGCGAGCCGTTCATGGTGCAGGCCTTCCTTCCCGATGTCGCCAAGGGGGACAAGCGCATCGTGCTGATCGATGGCGAGCCGGTGGGGGCGATCAACCGGCTGCCGAAATCGGGCGAGATCCGCTCCAACCTAGCCGCCGGCGGCAGCGCGCATGCCACGGAACTGACCGCCGAGGAGCAGGCCATCTGCGCCCGGCTGGGGCCGGATCTGAAACGGCTGGGGCTGATCTTCGTGGGCATCGATGTGATCGCCGGGCGGCTGACCGAGATCAATGTAACCTCGCCGACCGGCATCATTGCCATCGATCGATTCAATGGCACCAACACGCCGGCCCGCTTCTGGGACTGCGTGGAAGCCCGGCTGCGATGACCGACTGGATCACCGAGATCATCGCCAGCGCCGGCTATTGGGGTGTCGGGCTGCTGATGTTCATCGAAACGGTGTTCCCGCCGATCCCCTCCGAAGTCATCATGCCGCTCGCCGGGGTTTATGCCGCGCAACAGGATCTGACGCTTTGGGGAGTGATCCTGTCTGGCACCCTTGGCGCGCTGGCGGGCAATATCGTCTGGTTCGTCATTGCCTGGAAGCTGGGGCTGGACCGGTTCGAGCAGTTCCTGATCCGCTATGGCCGGATCTTCACCATGGACGAGACGGAAATTGCGCGCGGACGCAAATTGTTTGACGATTATGGCGGCGCCATCGTGGGCGTGGGGCGAGTGATCCCGACCATCCGCTCGCTGATTTCGGTGCCGGCCGGGCTGGTGCGGATGAATGTGAAGACCTTCCTGTTCTACACCTCGGTTGGCACCTTTTTCTGGACGATGGGGCTGGCGGTGGCAGGCTATCTGCTGGGCACCCGCTTTTCCGAGATCGACAAGGTGCTGGGGCCGCTGTCCACCCTTGTTATCATCCTGTGCTTTGCGGTTTATCTTTACCGGGTGATCACCTGGAAGAAGCGAAAGGTCGCGCTGTGAGCCGCGCCCCGCTGGCTGTGCGCAATCCGCGTTCGGGCGTGGCGGATTTTCAGATCACGCCGCTGGATGCGGCAGGGGTGCAGGCGCTGGCCGGGCGGTTGCGGGCAGCGCAGCCGGGGTGGGCGACGCTAGGCGCTGAGGCACGCAGCGCGGCGCTGCTGCGGCTGGCGGATGCGGTGGCGGCGCATGCCCCGGCCATTCAGGCCGCGTTGGAGGCCGATACCGGGCGGCGGCGGGTGGCAGCGCTGGAAGTGGAGACGGTGATCGGCATGCTGCGGCGCTGGGCGGCGCGCGCGCCGGCGATCCTTGCGGCGGCGGAAACGGCGGGCGACACCGCGATGCCGGGGCTGACCTACAAGACCAGCCTTTCGCCCGTGCCGCTGGTGGGGGTGATCGCACCGTGGAACTTTCCGCTGCTGCTGGCGCTGACTGATGCGGTGCCGGCGCTGGCGGCGGGCTGTGCGGCGCTGGTGAAGCCATCCGAAGTGACACCGCGCTTCATCGCGCCGTTTCGCCAGGCGCTGGCCGAAGTGCCGGAGGTGGCCGCTGTTCTGGCGCTGGTGGAGGGTGACGGCCAGACCGGGGCGGCATTGGTGGACGCGGTGGATTTCATCGCCTTCACCGGATCGGTCGCCACTGGCCGCAAGGTGGGGGAGGCGGCTGCGCGGGCGTTCATTCCGGCCAGCCTGGAGCTGGGCGGCAAGGATCCGATGATCATCCTGGCCAGCGCCGATCCGCAGCGCGCCGCCGAAATTGCGCTTTCAGCAAGCGTGCGGGCGACAGGGCAGGCCTGCCAGTCGATCGAGCGGATCTATGTGGCAGAGGCCATTTTGCAGCCGTTTCTGGCGGCGCTGGTGGCGAAGGCCCAAGCGGTGCGGCTGAACCATCCGGATATTGCGGACGGCGACATCGGCCCCTTCATTTTCGCGCAACAGGCCGAGATCGTGCAGGCGCAGATCGACGATGCGGTGGCCCGGGGCGCAAACGTCCTGTGTGGCGGCACGGTGGAAACGCTGGACGGCGGGCGCTATCTGCGGCCCACGGTTTTGACCGGGGTGACGCATGCGATGCGGCTTCTGCTGGAAGAAACCTTCGGGCCGGTGCTGCCGGTTATCGGCTTTGCCAGCGTGGATGAAGCCGTGGCGCTGGCCAATGACAGCCAGTTCGGGCTTTCCGCCGCAGTGCTGGCGGCCACGCTGGACGAGGCCGAAGCCGTGGGCCGTCGGCTGGACGCCGGCGCCGTATCGCTGAACGACGGCGCGCTGACCAGCCTGATCTCCGACGCCGAGAAAAGCAGCTTCAAACTCTCTGGCCTTGGGCCGAGCCGGATGGGCGCCTCCGGCCTCACCCGTTTCCTGCGCAAGCGCGCGCTGCTGCGGCAGGCGGGCCATGCGCTGCCGCTGGCGGCTTTTGCGGAGCGGCCTGCGGAGTAGTTTGCCTGTCCCAGCCTTCGGTGTGTCGGAGGCATTGGGCCTCTCAGGCCGCCAGCGCCACGCTTTCGCCGAGCCAGTCTGCCAGTGCTGCCCGCCCGCGTGCGGCCAGTGCGGCTTTGCGATCGCGGCCCTTTTCTTCGGTTTCCAGCGGCGGGAACAGGCCGAAATTGATGTTCATCGGCTGAAAGCTGCTGGCCACGGCGTCGCCGGTGATGTGCGCGAGCAGCGCGCCGATTGCGGTTTGTGGCGGCGGCGGGAAAGGCTCTTCGCCGGCCAGGCGACTGGCGAGGAAGCGCCCGGCCAGCAGGCCGATGGATGCGCTTTCCACATAGCCTTCGCAGCCGGTGATCTGCCCGGCAAACATCAGCCGCCGGTCTGCCTTCAGCCGCAGGGTGCGATCGAGCAGGATGGGCGAGCGGATGAAGCTGTTGCGGTGCAGCCCGCCCAGGCGGGCGAACTCGGCCTTTTCGAGACCCGGGATGCTGCGGAACACCCGCACCTGCTCGGCATGCTTCAGCTTGGTCTGGAAGCCGACCAGATTGTAGAGTGTTCCGGCGGCATTGTCCTGCCGCAGCTGCACCACCGCCCAGGGCCGCCGCCCGGTGCGGGGATCGCGCAGACCGACCGGCTTCATCGGGCCGAAGCGAAGCGTCTGGCTGCCGCGTTCGGCCATCACTTCCACCGGCATGCAGCCTTCGAAATAGGGGGTGTCGGCTTCCCAGGCCTTGAAATCGGCCTTTTCTCCGTCCAGCAGCGCCTGCACGAAGGCCTGATATTGCGCCTTGTCCATCGGGCAGTTGATATAGTCGCCTTCGCCGGGCGGCAGGATCTGGCCGTCGCTCGTCTTGTCATAGCGCGATTGCCGCCAGGCGACGGCCATGTCGATGGATTCAGCGTGCACGATGGGGGCAATGGCATCGAAGAAGGCAAGATGCTCTTCTCCGGCGAGCGCCTGCACATAGGCGGCGAGGCCGTCGGCGGTGAGCGGTCCGGTGGCGATGATGACATGCTTCCAGGCATCGGGCGGGGTGCCGACCTCTTCGCGCACGACTGTTACATTCGGGTGGGACAGCAGCGCCTGCGTCACGGCGGCGGAAAACACGTCGCGATCGACCGCGAGCGCCGATCCGGCGGGGATACGCGCCGCATCCGCCGCGCGCATGACGAGCGAGCCCATCGCCCGCATTTCGGCGTGCAGCATGCCGACGGCATTGTGATCGGCATCATCGGAGCGAAAGCTGTTGGAGCAGACCAGTTCGGCCAGCCCGTCGGTCTGGTGCGCCGGGGTCATTTTTTCCCCGCGCATTTCGTGGATCACCACTGTGTGTCCGCGCCCGGCGAGCTGCCAGGCGGCTTCCGATCCGGCGAGGCCGCCGCCCACGATATGCACGATGTCTGTCATGCCCTTACCATGCCCCAAGGCGGGGGCTTGCGGCAACCTGCCGGGCCGGCAAATGCAAATCAGTGTTAACTTTCTGGAAATGTTAGTTAATATTCCGATCATGCTGTTGCGCCGGATAAGGCGCCTGCCTATCTGGCCGTCATACACGCAATAAGGATTTGCCATGACCAAGTTTGCCATCACCGCCGCCACAACAGCTGCCGCCCTGCTTCTTGCCGGCGCTGCCAATGCCGCCATCACCTTCACGTCGGCGCCTTATGACGCGCCGCTCGCCGCCGGTGAAACATTGAAGGTGACCTTCGATGCCCCGAATGCGCCGGGCTTTGTTTTCTCCGGAACGGGCGGCTTGTACACCGGGACCCAGTCGGTCGCGGCCGCGCCGTTCGGCAATGCCACGCAATATATGGCGGTGCTGGCCAACAAGACCGCCATCCTCGACATGCCGCTCGTTGGCTCGATGAGCCTCTACATCGGCTCGGTTGATGCCTACAACAGCATCACCTTCAAGGGGCTGAACGGTTTCGAGCAGACCTTCGCCGGCTCCGCGCTGGTGGCCAGCGCCAACGGCGATCGCACCTCGACCGGCACCAACCGCCGCTTCTATTTCGATTTCGGCGCCACGCCGATCAACCGCATCGAGTTCAAATCCACCGGAAACTCGTTCGAGTTCGACAATATCGCCACCGGCGCGGTGCCGGAGCCGGCCACCTGGGCGATGCTGATTGCCGGTTTCGGCCTGGTCGGGCTTTCGATGCGCCGCCGCCGCAGCAGCGGCGTGCAGTCCGTCAGCGCCTGAATTTTTCTTTACTGACCCTGACTGGGCCGGTGGTTCCGACCGCCGGCCCTTTTCTTTGTCGCAGCGCAGCGTAAGAGAAGCGCGCATGGACCTTTATCTGCCCATCGCCGAAATGTCCGTGAATGCGCTGCTGATCGTGCTGCTGGGCGGGGGCGTGGGATTTCTGTCTGGCATGTTCGGCATCGGTGGCGGCTTTCTGACCACGCCGCTGCTGATCTTCTATGGCATCCCGCCGGCAATCGCGGTGGCATCCTCTGCCACGCAGATCACCGGCAGCAGCGTTTCCGGCGCATTGACCTATTATCAACGCGGCCAGGTGGATCTGAAGATGGGCTTCGTGCTGGTCGGCGGCGGTCTGGTGGGCTCGGTTATCGGGTCATTCGTGTTTCGCTGGCTGCAATCGCTGGGCCAGATCGATGTTTCGATCGGCATCATCTATGTGCTGTTCCTTGGCGTGGTGGGCGGGCTGATGCTGAAGGAATCGCTTGCCGTGTGGCTGCGCGAGCGGCGCGGGGAAGAACCGCTGGCGCGGGTCCGGCGGCATCATCCGCTGGTGGCCGGGCTGCCGATGCGCATGCGCTTCCCACGCTCGGGCGTTTATATCTCGCCGCTTGCGCCCTTTCTGGTCGGCATGTTGACGGGTGTGCTGACGGTCATCATGGGGATCGGCGGCGGCTTCATCATGGTGCCGGCGATGCTGTATGTGCTGGGCATGGCGGCGGGTGTTGTGGTTGGCACCAGCCTGTTCCAGATCGTGTTCGTAACGGCGATTGCCACCGTGCTGCACGCCAGCCAGTCGCAATCGGTGGATATCGTGCTGGCCGTGCTGCTGCTTGTGGGCGGCGTGGTGGGGGCGCAATTCGGTGCCCGCGCGGCGCAGAAGCTGCCGGCAGAGCGGCTGCGGCTGTTCCTGTCCCTGCTGGTGCTGGCGGTTGCGATCCGGCTGGCGGTCGGCCTGACCTGGACGCCGCCGGAGCTGTTCAGCATCCAGACTGCCTTCTGATGCGCGCGTTGCTGATCCTGCTGCTGCTGCTGGCTGCCCCGCTGCGGGCCGCCGAGCCGCGCGCCGAACCCCGACTTGTCACCGATCTGTCGCAAAGCCGGATCGACATTTCCTATCGCTTTGCCGGTGCCGAGTTGCTCATCTTCGGTGCCATCCAGTATCCCGGCGGCATTGCCCCGGCCGAGCCGCCGGGCATTGCGGTGGTTTTGCGCGGCCCGGCCGATCCTCTGACGGTGCGGCAGAAGGAGCGGGTGGCCGGCATCTGGATGAACACCCAGGCCCTGCGCTTTGAAAGCGCGCCGGGATTCTATGCCGTTTCCACCACCGCGCCGATCCGCGAGCTGCTGGACGAGCGCAATGCGGCGATCTACGAAATCGGCCTGCGGCATCTGCAGCTGTCTCCGGCAACCGCAGCCGATCCGGAGACCACCCGGCGGTTCCAGGACGGGCTGGTGACGCTGCGATCCCGCGCCAATCTGTTTGTGGAGCAGCCCTATGGTGTGACCATCACCGACCGGGTGCTCTATCGCGCCCGCATTCCGATTCCGTCTGCGGTTCCGGTGGGCAATTATCGCGCCGAAATCTATCTTATCGGCGATGGCGCGGTGCGCGCCCGGACAACCGCGCCGGTCATCATCGACAAGACCGGCTTCGAGCGCGAAATCTACCTGTTCGCGCACAAGAATGCCATGCTTTACGGTCTGTTCGCCGTCGCCATTGCGCTGGCGCTGGGCTGGCTGGCGGGAACGGTGCGCCGCCAGGCTCGCTGACGTTATTGCCGCGACACCCGCAGCAGCTGGCCCTGCTCGCTGTCGGTTGCCAGCCAGACGGCGCCATCGGGAGCAACCCGCACATCGCGGATGCGGGCGTTCAAATTCTTGAACAAGGATTGCTGGCCGATCACCTTGCCGGCTTCATCCAGATCGATACGGCGCACTTCCTTGTCGACCAGCGCACCGGCCAGCAGATCACCTTCCCATTCCGGGAACATGCGGCCGCGATAGACGGCAAGGCCCGACGGCGCGATGGAGGGGACCCAGACGACGAGGGCATCGATCATGCCGGGATAGGTTTTGAAGGGCGAGATGGTGGCGCCGGAATAATCCCGACCGTGGGTGGCAACCGGCCAGCCGAAATTGCCGCCACGGGTGATGATGTTCACTTCGTCGCCGCCGCGCGGCCCATGCTCGTGGGCAAACAGCCGCTGGCGGACGGGATCGAAGGCCAGGCCCTGCGGGTTGCGATGGCCGAAGCTCCAGATACTGCCGATGGCACCGGGCTGGCTGGCAAAGGGGTTGTCGGCCGGAGTTTTTCCGGCATCGGTGATGCGCATCACCTTGCCAAGCGGACTGTCCAGCTTCTGCGCATGCTCGCGATAATCGAAGCCGTCGCCCGTGGTGATGGCCAGCGTGCCATCCGGCAGGAAGGCCATGCGGCCGCCGAAATGCACGCCACCACGCTTGCTGGGGTCGGCCTTCCAGATGACCTGCACGTCGCGCAGCTGATCGCTCACCAGCCGGGCGCGGGCGACATATGTGGCATTGGCTTTGAAGCTGCCCGCGGCGTAGGAGAGATAGAGAAGGCCGTTGGCGGCGAACTGCGGATGCAGCACGACATCGAACAGCCCGCCCTGCCCGGTTGCCAGCACGCGCGGCACGCCACGCACGGTGCGAAGCTGGCCATTGTGCAGCAGCTTCAACGTTCCGGCTCGCTCGGTGACCAATACCCCGCCATCGGGCAGGAAGGCGATGCTCCAGGGATGATTAAGGCCGCCGGCCATCACCGTGATCTTGGTGGGCGGCGTGTTGGCTGGTGCGGCGCTGCCCAGCAGGAGCGCGAAGGCGAATATGAGGGTGCGAAACATCGAAATCTCCCGGTAGCCGATGCACTGTTGCCAAGCCCCGCGCTTTCGTAAAGGGATTCTGCGAAAAGGAGATGGCGATGGGCGGGTGGCTGAGACGGTTTGGCGCGCTGCTGGCGGCGACCTTGGCAACATTGGTGCTGGCGAGCCTGGCGCACAGCCATTTCGTGCAGCGCGAGCTGCTCGCGCTGGGGGTGGAGATTCCCTGGAGCGCCCGGATCGGTGCGATGCTGCGCGACCTTTTCGGGCTGGCGCCGGCGTTTGGCGGGGTGATCCTGATATCGCTGTTGCTCGGCTTTCTGGTGGCCGGGCTGCTGCGGCGGCGCTGGACTGTGCCGGCGACGCTTGCCTATCCGCTGGCTGGCTGGGCGGCGCTGGCGCTGGCGCTGTTTGCGATGCAGCTGCAGTTCAC
>JAIMJL010000009.1:32081-32505 GCA_020693225.1 Sandarakinorhabdus sp.
GATCGGCGGTCTGGTGTTTGCCTGGTTTCCGCGCAAGGCAGGATGAAGCCGGGTGCGCGGCCCGGCTTCCCTGTGGGTGCGATCAGGAACATGCGCCAGCGGGAACTTCCGCATGCGAGGCTTGCTCGGCGATCGTGACGCCATTGCCGTCGGGGGCATAGGTCTGGTTGCCGCTGCTGGCGACCTGGGTGGTTTTCGGGATCAGGATGTCGCCCACCAGCTTGTTGTTGGCCACCGTCATGCCAACCTCGTTGCCGTAGAATCGGATCGCATAATTCGGGTTCACCAGGGTGTTGCCTGTGATGGTGACGTTGCGCAGATTGCGTCCCCAGCTGGAAATTGCGCCGGCGCCAGCGTTGTTGGAGGTCATCGTGTTGCCGGTGATCAGGATGGCGGGGGGAGTGGTGTCGGCGAAGTAGGGATT
>JAIMJL010000009.1:32744-36745 GCA_020693225.1 Sandarakinorhabdus sp.
TTACGGCGGTTCCGAACGGCATCCAGGCAAAGCTGTTGCGGGCGATCTCGGTGGCCCCGGCGCGGGACAGGTTGACAGCGGCGACCTTGTTCATGTTGATGATGGAGCGGAAGCCATTGTCCACCACCTGCAGACCGGCGGAGCCACTGGTTGCATTGATCGGCGCACCGGCCTGCCAATTGGGGGAAAATTCCGGGGTGTCGCCAGCGAAATTGGTGAAACTGAAGCCGCGGATCTTCACATGGCTAACATTGGCGAGCAGGATGCCATAGCGCCTTGAGCCGAGCGAGGGACTGGAAAGGCCGCCACCGCTGGGCCAGAAGATGGCAACACCGTCCTTGCCAGACAGAGCGAACTTGCCGGGGCCATCCACCTGCATGGGCGTGTTCATGATCGTGAACTTGTTGTCGCGATCGGTGTAGGGGCGGTATTTCGGCTGCACGAAGCTGATGCTACTGGTTGCAATCTGGAAATTGGTGGAGAAAAACAGCTCGTTGGTATTGGTCCACAAGCCCAATGCGGGTGATCCGGCCATCAGGGCCGCGGGCACGCCCGGAACCGCGATGACGCCCGATTGCAGCTGCGCAAGCGTTGCCTTGGGGATCGACGCCATCTGATTGGCATCGTCATATTGCCAGTAGCTGGTGATGCTGGGCCATTGGCTCATTTGCATGGCCTTGTCTCGCTCGAACAGCCAATCCGACCACAGGGTGCCGGCCGGAACCGTGGTGCGCATCAGGCTGGCCCAATGCTGCGAGCCGAGGCAATCGCTGGCACTTCTGCAGCGGCGCGGCAGGGGCAGCGGGTCTGCGCCATCGAAGATCGCCCGTTTGCTGCCCCAGCCGGAGCCATCAAAGACGATGGGCGCTTCCTCGGTGCCGCTGCTTTTCAGGAAGATGCTGCCACGATAGCGCACGCCACCGGCAAAGCGGACCGTGTCGCCGGGCAGAAGCTTGGTGGCCAGCGCCTTGCCGCTGGCCTTCAGGTCGCCGGGTGCGCGCTTCCAGGCGGTGGCGGGGGTCAGGCCATCGGCGGCGTCGGAGCCGGCATCGAAATGCACATAGAAGATGCGACCGGCGGCATGCGCCGGGGCGGCGGAAAGCACCAGTGCAGCAAGGCAAGCAGCCAATGGTGGCCGGACGGGGTGAGCGGAAAGCCGGTGGGGGTTGGCGACTGCGCGCCGGTCGGATGCGACCATATTCTGTCTCCCTTGCGATCAGAGCGACGAGGGATTTCATCGCTGTGGCAGGCAGAAGAAACGCGATCGAATCAGGGCAATTGATTGTGTTAAAGAGACAATTTCAGGCAATATTTCGATTTGGAAATAGAATGGCAGCGGCCTTGGTTACCGCGTGTTTGCTGTTAACATTTTCTCCTTTGCGCCGTTCAGACTTTTTGAAAAGGCGTGAACGGCAGGTCTTGAATCGGCAAATGCCTGTTCAGCATTCAAGCCGATGAGCCTTGCGCCAGTTTCGCGCGCCGGAAACCATCCCGCGCTTGCAATCGCGCCCACCAGGCCTGGGTCTGCGCGCCCGTTTGTGACAGCAGATCGAGCTGGGCGGCCAGCAGGCAGGCATAGCCCACGGCAATGTCTGCTGCTGTAAAGCGATCGGCCACCAGCCATTCGCGGCCATCGGCAAGCTGCCGCTCGACCGCCTGGAAGCGGGCCAGGAACCATTTGGCATAGTCATCGGCCACCTTGGGCTGGCGCCTTTCCGGCGGCTCCAGCAGGCGATAGCGCAGCACCAATGTTTGCGGGAAGGTGAAGGTGGCGTCAGACTGGAACAGCAGGTTCACATAGGGCGCAAAGTCCGGCTCCTCGGGCGCGACCGCCAGCGGCGTGGGGCCGCGGGTTTGCGCCAGATAGTGCAGTATGCCGCTGCTTTCGGTGAGCACGGCATCGCCATCGGTGAAATAGGGGATGGTTCCCAAGGAATTGAGCGCCAGAAAGTCAGGCGCCTGCCAGCGCGGCGGGAATGGCAGCAGGTGCAACGTGTAGGGCAGCTGCATTTCCTCCAGCATCCACAGCGGGCGAAAGGAACGGGCGTCGGCGCAATGCCACAGGGTCAGCATGAGGCGGGCTTTCCGGAATGTTGCTATGCCCCTCGCCTAGCGCGAACTTGCCCGCTATTCATCCTGCCCTATGGACCAGATACGCATCGTCGGCGGGCGCACGCTCAAGGGCCGGCTCCCCATTTCCGGCGCCAAGAACGCCGCGCTCACCCTGCTTCCGGCGGCCTTGTTGACCGATGAACCGCTGACCCTGCGCAACCTGCCCCGGCTGGCGGACGTGGACACCTTCGGGCATCTTTTGAACCAGTTGGGCGCATCTACCCAGGTGCAGGGGTCGCGGCCGGAGGATTTCGGGCGGGTGATGACCGTTTCGGCCGGTCGGATCACCTCCACCACCGCGCCCTATGACATTGTGCGCAAGATGCGCGCCTCGATCCTCGTGCTGGGCCCGATGCTGGCGCGCGAGGGCGTGGCAACAGTGAGCCAGCCCGGTGGCTGTGCCATCGGCAACCGGCCGATCGATCTGCATCTGAAAGGGCTTGAGGCGCTGGGCGCGGAGATCGAGCTGACCTCCGGCTACGTGCGGGCGAAGGCACCCAAGGGGCTGGTTGGCGGGCATGTCAACTTCCCGATGGTGAGCGTGGGGGCAACGGAAAATGTGCTGATGGCCGCCTGCCTGGCGCGGGGCGAGACGGTGATCGACAATGCCGCCCGCGAGCCGGAAATCGTGGACCTGGCCACCTGCCTGGTGGCGATGGGCGCGGATATTTCCGGGATCGGCACCGAGCGGCTGGTGATCCAGGGCAAGGATCGGCTGCATGGTGCCACCTATGCGGTGATGGCCGACCGGATCGAGGCCGGTTCCTATGCCTGTGCGGCAGCGATTGCCGGCGGCGAGATCGTGCTGGGCGGGGCCAACAAAGCCCTGCTGGGGGCGAGCCTTGGCATATTGGAAGAAGCGGGGGTGGCGTTTGCTGATACGCCGCAGGGGCTGAGCGTGCAGCGCAAGAATGGGCTGCATGCGGTGACCGCCTCCACCGCGCCCTGGCCCGGCTTTCCAACCGACATGCAGGCGCAGCTGATGGCGCTGATGACCAAGGCCGAGGGCGCCTCGCTGCTGACCGAGACGATTTTCGAGAACCGCTACATGCATGTGCCGGAACTGGCGCGGATGGGCGCGGACATATCCGTTCGCGGCCGCTCCGCCGTGGTTCGCGGGGTGGCGGCGCTGACCGGCGCGCCGGTTATGGCGACCGATCTCCGGGCCTCGATGTCGCTGGTGATTGCCGGGCTTGCCGCCGAGGGCGAAACGCGGGTGAACCGGGTGTATCACCTTGACCGCGGTTATGAGCGGCTGGAAGAAAAGCTGCAGGCGGTAGGCGCCGACATCGAACGGGTTTCCGGTGACTGAACAGCTGCACCTGCGCGCCGAAAGTGCCGAGGACCTGCCCGCGCTTTCGGCGCTGGTGCAGGACATGACGGTGATCGCCGACGATATCGCTTTTGATGGGCGGCGGCGGCAGCTCAGCCTGATTGGCAACCGCTTTCGCCGGGAATCAGAAATCCCCAGCCGGGTGCGCGCGGCGCTCCGGGTGGATTTCGTGGATGGCTTGAAGCATCGCGCAATGCCGCAAAACCCGCGCACGGTGCTGGCGCTGCTGGCGCTGACGCTGGAGGGCGATCAGCTGACGCTGGCCTTTGCCAACGGCACGTCGTTGCGGGCGCGGATCGAAGCGCTGGACATCACACTGGACGATGTGAGCGGGCCATGGGGCGCGAAGGCGGTACCGCTGCACGATTGAGCGGATTTGGGGCGGGTTCGGCCTAGGTCTCAGGATGTCGAAACGGGTGCCACCAGCAGCTTGCGGGCAATGATATAGCCTAGCAGGCAGCGCAGGATGATCGGCGCGGAATAGGCGATGGCGGCACCGACCAGGCCATAGCGCGGGATCAGCACAAAGCTCAGCACCAGCAGCAGGGCGAGGCCG
>JAIMJL010000009.1:36954-51493 GCA_020693225.1 Sandarakinorhabdus sp.
TGACCGCCAGCATGGCACCCTGATCGGCCGACAGCATGGCCGCCACCGGGCCGAACCACAGCAGCGGGACATACAACAGCGCCAGCGCCAGCGAAACCCACAGCACCACGCGCGCAATGCGCGCCAGCTTTCCCCGCGCCAGCCCGCCGAGCCCCTGCCGAAGATCACCGGCGACTTCGCGCATGACGATCCTGTCCAGCCCAAGCACGGCAAAGGTGGCCAGGAGATTGGCGGTGCTGGCGGCGAGCGCATATTGCCCCACCAGAGCGGCCCCGGCGCTGCGGGCCAGCAGAATGGTGGCGACGAACGACGCAACCGCTGCCGCGCCGCTTATGGCATAGGCCAGCAATGCCGGCGACAGCAGCTTGCGCGCGCCGGCCATCAGTCGGGACCTGGCTGGCTCGAAGGTCATGAGAAAGGGCAATGTCCTGCGCGGGAGTGAAGGTTCAGGGGTTTGCAACCTCCACTACCGCTGCGCCGCAGCATTTGCCAGCGGCCCGATACCTTTCTACCCTGGCGCGTGCGGTTCGGGCCCGGCTTGCCGAGACGAGCAGTGCTTTTTCCCACTGGAGAAGCGGAGCGGGTTGCCGTAAACAGCTGCTCGATGTTGAGCCAGCGCGAACGAATCCTGCCGCCCTACACGAAGCGGGTTGATGATACGCAGCACCGGCTGCGGCGGATCGTGCTGTTTGCCGGACTCATCCTGTTTGCGATGACCATGGGTTTCTTCATCGCCGTTCTACCGATCCAGGCGGTGTTTGTTCCCATCGTGCCGATCGTGCTGTTGTTCCTGATCGCGCTGTGGATGGCGCCGGATGTGGATCCGCAGCTGGATAAGCCGATCATCGGCGGCTATTTCGTGTTTTTCTATGTGGCGCTGATCTGGCCCAATTATATCGCCTTCAACCTGCCCGGCCTGCCGTGGGTTTCGATGCAGCGGCTGGTGATGTTCTTCGTGCTGGGCGTGGGCCTTTATGCGCTGGCCAGCTCGTCGCGCATGCGCGGCGAAGTGAAAGAGGTGCTCACCGCGCACACGCTGATGTTCCGGCTGTTCCTGGCCTGGGTGATCCTGCAGTTGATCATGGAGGGCGTTGCCGGCGGCACCACGATGACCCGCTGGATCCATTATCAGATCGTGTGGAACTTCCTGTTCCTGATTTCCGCCTGGATTCATTGCCGGCCCGGCATGCCGATGCGGCTGCACCGGGCGATGGTCATTGGCTGTGCGGTCACGGCTGCGGTCACAATTCCAGAAGTCTTCAACGAAAAGCCGATCTGGGCCGACAATATTCCGGCGTTCCTCGGGGTCGACCCCACCCTGCTGGAAATCCTGCAGAGTACCCAGGGCCGATCAGGCGACGGCCTGTACCGGGCGCGTTCCATTCACCTCACATCGGTGAACTATGCCGAGTTCATTGCTGTGTTCCTGCCCTTTGTCCTGCATGCCATCGTGGTTGCAAAGACCTCGATCCGCCGTGTGATCGCCATTCTCTTGCTGGTGCTGCTGTTTACTGTGGCGCTGATGACCAACGCCCGTTCGGCGATGGTGGCTTTCGTGGTCGGTGTGCCCTTCTATTCCTGCATCTGGGCGTTCCGCCGCTTCAAGGTGGGGGCCAAGAACCGTGACATCGTGGGGCCGGCCAGCGTGTGGGCCATTCCGGTGGCCGGACTCACCGTGGCAGCAGCAGTGTTGTTTATCGGCCGCGTGCGGGTGCGGGTGCTGGGTGGTGGCCAGCACCAGGCAAGCAACGACGGCCGCGACGCGCAATGGGACATGGCAATCCCGAAGATCCTGCAGAATCCGTTTGGCTATGGCGTTGACCGGGCCGGTGAGATTGTGCCCTTCACCAATCTGGCCGGCGTGCCGACCATCGATGCCTATCCGATCAACCTGCTGGTGGATTATGGGGTTCTTGGCTTCCTGCTGTTTGTCGGCTTGTTCCTGACCGCAATCGTGGTGGCGGTGAAATGCTACTGGAACGCCGAGTCCGATGACGAAATGGTCGCAGGACCTGCTGCAGGGGCGATATTCGGCTTTTTGATCTCGCGCACGATTCTGAGTGCGGAGGGGGCGCAATTCATCGCGTTTGGCCTGGCCGGCATGATCCTTGCCATCTACTGGCGGCAATCGCAGCGGCTGGCCGCCAATACTCCCCCGCCAGTACCCGCGCTGCCGCCGCGCTATCCGCTGCCGCCGCGTGCTGCACCGGTGCTGACCATCGGCAGCAGCCGCTAAAGCGGCTGTCCCGCTTGCCGCCCGAACTCGATCCCGCGCCAGCCGCGCCAGCCGCGACCGCCGCAGAAAGTCGCAACCGGTATCTATGGCTTTGCCTTGCGATTGGCGCGTTTTCTTTGATGCGCTTGCTGCCTGCGCCGGATGGATTGCCACCTGCCGCCTGGGCGGTTGCTGCTCTTGCCGTGCTGATGGCGCTGCTTTGGTTCACTGAAGCGCTGCCGATTGCCGCAACTGCCACCCTGCCCTTCCTGCTGCTGCCGGTGATGGGAGTGAGTTCGCCGAATGCCGTGGCTTCAACCTACTGGTCCCCCACAATTTTCCTGGTGTTGGGCGGCGCCATTTTCGCGCTCGCGGTGGAGCGCGCCGGGCTGCACATCCGCATCGCACTGGCACTCACCCGCGCGGCCCCGCCCAGCCCGCGCGGCTTGATGTTCGGCTTCATGGTGGCAACAGCGGTTGTTTCCATGCTGGTGTCCAATACGGCGACCACGCTCATCATGATGCCGGTCGCGCTGGCGCTGATCGCCAGCAGCGATCGCACCCTGCCACCCGCGGAAGCCGGCCGCTTTGCCATGGCGCTGATCCTGGCCGTGGCTTATGCCGCCAACATCGGCGGGCTTGGCACGCTTGTTGGCTCACCCACCAACGCCATTGCGGCCGACATCATTTACCGCACGCTCGGCACGCAGCTCGATTTCCTCGGCTGGGCGGCCTTTGGTCTGCCCATCGTGGCGCTGGCCATTCCGGTGGCGGTGGCCCTGCTGGTTGCGGTTTTCAGGATCCCGGCCGCCGGGCTCGATCGCGGCGCCGTGCGCGCGGCCTTGGGGTCGCGCGGCGCTCTCAGCGAGGACGAGCGGCGTCTGGTTCCCTTGCTGGGGCTGCTGGTGGCGGGCTGGACAGTGTTGCCTCTGCTGCGGTCGCCACTGGGGCTGCCGCCGATCGAAGATGGCATGGTGGCAATGGCCATTGCGCTGCTGCTGTTCATAATTCCGGCTGAAAGGGGCGGAACCTTGCTCGCATGGGCCGATACCAAGCGGCTGCCGTGGGACATTCTGCTGCTGTTTGGCGGCGGGCTGGCACTGGCCAGCGCCATCTCGGACTCTGGCCTTGCGGCCTGGTTGGGCGATCAGCGGGATGTGCTTGCCGGCCTGCCGCTTTGGGCGCTTGCTGCTGCACTCGTTGTTATTATCATTGTCGTGACAGAGTTTGCCAGCAATGTGGCAACGGCTGCCGGCTTCATGCCGGTGATTGCGGCAGTGGTGCTGGCAACCGGCGCCGATCCTCTGCTGCTGGCCATGCCAGCGGCGCTGGCGTCGTCCTGGGGTTTCATGATGCCAGCCGGCACCGGCCCGAACGCCATCGCCTTTGGCACGGGCCGCGTTCCAATCCGCACAATGATCGGCAGCGGCTTCCTGATGAACCTCGCAGGTGTTCCGTTGATCGTGGGGGTTTGCATGATCATCGCCGAACTTTAAGCATTGATCATTCATCGATTCTAAAATAACGATCCCAAAAAACGGGCGCATGATTTGTCTTATTGATTGGGGGCAATTATGGGTCGGCTGGTTGGACTGTTTCGCAGACTTGGCCCGCATGCCAAGCGATACGGCTGGAATCGTGAATTTCAGCAGGGAGCATGGTTTTCTGGAAAGCGATCCCCTGAAATCATTGATCTTCTGGAACAATATGGGGAGAACGCCCGCATCGTTGAGCTTGGATGTGGTGATGGCTCACTGGCGCGTCATATCCAGCATGTTGCGCATATTTCCTATATCGGTTTGGACATCTCTGATCTTGCAATCGATACGGCGCGCAAGATTGGAGATTCCCGTTATTCCTTCTCGGCCGGCGCCATAGAGGACTGGCAGCCTGTCGAACCCTTTGACTTGCTGATCATGGAAGAATGCCTCTATTATCTTTCGGCGAAAGACCAGGATAGTCTGCTCGAGCAGGCCTTGGATGCGCTTGCGCCGCAAGGCTGTGCAATCTTCACATTTTCCGGGCATGACAAACATCAGGCGACGATTGACAGAGTGCGCCAGTCTGGCCGCGTTCTGGCGGATCGCTTTCGTGCCGGCCGCACGTTTCTTGTTGTTGCACCGGCAGATTCGCCCGATCGGACATCCTAGACCTGCCGGCACAGGTGTAGGGAATGATGGCCGCATGGAATCTCTTATCATCCCGTAACGGCTGGCAATTTCCACTGGCTTGGCGCAAGGCGGAGCGGATTTCGATCTTGCAGGCTAGAGTGATGCGGACCTTCGGGCAGCGAATGGTGGATTGCGGCGGCTTTGGGCCGGGCTTTGATTTCGTGCGCCTGGCGCTCGCCTCCGGGGTTGTGGTCTGGCACTGCTTTCCGCTGACCACCGGGCACACCAGGCTGATCGATGAAAGCTGGCTGTGGTTCCTGCTGTCGGCGATGGTGCCGATGTTTTTCGTGGTTTCGGGCTTTCTGATAACCGCCAGCGCGCAGCGGCTCACTGTCAGCCCCTATTTGTGGAACCGGGCGGCGCGGATCTTTCCGGCGTTGATCGGCGTTGTGCTGCTGTGTGCGCTGGTGATCGGGCCGCTGTTTACCACTCTGCCGCTGGACGCCTATTTTGCCGATCCGGTGTTCCGGCGTTATTTGCTGAACGGAGTGGGGCGGATATCCTTCGAACTGCCCGGCCTGTTCGAGAGCAATCCTTATCCCGGCGCTGTGAACGGCAGCTTGTGGACCGTGCCGTACGAGCTGATCTGTTATCTGATGATGGCCGGGCTGATGCTGCTGGGCCTGGTGCGCAAATGGTGGGTTTTGGCCGGGCTGTTCCTGGGTTTCACGGCGATCGGCTTTGCCAGCTGGCTGGTTCCGCCGCAGATGCTGCCCGATCTCCTGGCGCAGGTGCTGCAATCGAAGCGTCTGGCAAGTGCCGCGAAGATCGTGCCCTATTTCCTGCTGGGTGCACTGCTTTACGAGATGCGCGGCCGAATCGTGATGAGCGCCTGGCTGGCGCTGCTTGGCGTGGCATGGTGTCTGCTGGTTGGCTTCTGGGGCGATCCCGCCTGGCGCGAAAGTCCGCTGCTCTGGCTCGTCTCCGGCCCGCCGCTTGCCTATCTCACCATCTGGGCGGGATTGACCCGCCTGCCGGCGTTCAACCCGTTCGGGCGCGGCAATGATTATAGCTATGGCATCTATCTCTATCATTTTCCGCTGCTGCAGCTGCTGGTGTATCTGTTCGACATCCGCGACTGGTGGATGCTGATGCTGGTGGCGGCGCCGGTGGTTCTGCTGGCGGCCATGCTGTCGTGGCACGGGCTGGAGAAGCCGATCATGCGGCTGCGCAAGCGCTATTCCACCTTTGGCGCGCATATCGCTGCTGTGGAGGCAAAGTCGGCATCGCGGTGATGTGCCGTTGCGGGCCGTTGGCCATTGGGCTACCGACCAACGGGAAAAAGGGGTTCGTCACATGAAACTGCTCGCCGGCAACAGCAATCCGCAGCTTGCGCAGGATATCGCCGCCTATCTCGAGCTGCCGCTGACGCAGGCGAGCGTCCGCCGCTTTGCCGACGAGGAAATCTTCGTGGAGATCATGGAGAATGTCCGCGGCCAGGATGTGTTTGTGATCCAGAGCACCTCGGCGCCGGCCAACGACAATCTGATGGAGCTTTTGATCTGCATCGATGCGCTGCGGCGCGCATCGGCCAAGCGGATTACCGCGGTGCTGCCCTATTTCGGCTATGCCCGGCAGGACCGGAAGCCCGGCCCGCGCACGCCGATTTCCGCCAAGCTGGTCGCCAATCTCATCACGGTTGCCGGGGCCTCGCGGGTGCTTTCAGTGGATCTGCATGCCGGGCAGATTCAGGGCTTCTTCGATATCCCGACCGACAATCTCTATGCCGCGCCGGTGATTTCCGCCGATATCATCGCCCGCTATCCGCAATATGCGCAGCAGATGATGGTGGTGTCGCCCGATGTTGGCGGCGTGGTGCGCGCACGCGCGCTCGCCCGGCGGCTGGACAATGCACCGCTCGCCATCGTGGACAAGCGCCGCGAGCGGCCCGGCGAATCCGAAGTGATGAACATCATCGGCGATGTGAAAGACCGTTTCTGCATCCTGATCGACGATATCGTCGATTCCGCCGGAACGCTGTGCAACGCGGCGCAGGCCCTCACCGAGGCGGGAGCGGCCGGCGTTGCCGCCTATGTCACCCATGGCGTGCTGTCTGGCGGCGCGGTGGCGCGGGTGGAAGGCTCGCTGCTGAAGGAGTTGGTGGTGACCGACAGCATCCAGCCGGTTGGCGCGGTCTGTTCGGCCAGCCACATCCGCACGTTGACCATCGCGCCGCTGATCGGCGAGGCGATGCGCCGGATTGCTGACGAAAGCTCGGTGTCGTCGCTGTTTGATTGACTAGAGCATGTTTCGATCTTGTGGAATCACGAGCATCGAAAACCCATGCGGAAAATCAAAAGGATAGAGCGGCCGTTTGCCTGCTGCGCAGAAGAATGGCGCCGCTCAGTTCGGCGTTCGCACAACCTTCAGATCAAGGCGGCTTTCCGGAACGCTGCAGCCGTCTTCGGAGAAATGCCCGGACACCGCGCGTGCAAGGGTGAGGTTTTCGCTGTTATTGGCGATGCGCCAGCCGGGCCCGGCGGTGCCGTTGATGGCAATCCCCGAGGTATCATTGCCTTCCACGATCACGTTGCGGTCGCTGCCGTTCAGCAGGATGCCGTGGCGCGCGCCGGCCAGGATGTTGCCGGAGATGGTCACGGTGTTGGTATCCCGGCCCCAGGAATTGATCGCGGCCTGCCCGCCGGGCGCCGCCACAAGGATATTGTTGCGGATGGTGATGCCGTTCACCAGCTCCGGGGTGCGATCGCCATGATAGGTGATCGGACGATCGGACGAGACAACGCAATTGCCCTCGATCAGGATATTGCGATTGCCCAGATAGGCGGTGATGGCGTTGCCATGGATGCCCCGCACCTCGGCAAGAATATTGCCGCGCACAGTGGCGCCCTCCAGCCCCAGCATGTAAATGCCGGATCGGCCGATGCGCCGGATGACATTGCCCTCGATCAGCAGATCGCCGACATTGTGGCCGCCCAGCGACATCGCGGTGCCCACCGATATATTCTCGATACGGTTGCTGATGAAGCGGATGTTGCGGCCTTGCACCACGCGGATCAGGCCGGAATTGCTCTCCTCGATAAAGGCCGGGCCAAACAGATTGCCCTTGAGTTCGATGTCGGTTGCGCCTGGTCCGGTGGAGGAGAAGGCGCGGCCTTCGCCCTGCACGCCGGCGCTGCCGGAGAGATTGCGGAAGTGGATGCCGGTGATGCGGATGTGGGACTGGCCCGCGGCTTCGATGGCAAAGCGCCCGGCGCCAATCGCCAGAGTATCGATGCTGTCTTCCGGGCGCAGGCGGGCGATAATGACGCCGTCAGACAGCTGCAGGAACATGCCTTGCATGTGCATGCCGGCAAAGCTGCCGCTGAGCGCGGCACGGCCGTCCCGGTCTTCATAGAAGCGGATCCCTTCCGGATCGAACCGCAGCGTATCGCCCTCCACCGCGAGCACAGGCACCCGGCGGACGAAATTCGGCACGACCCAGAAGGCAAGCTCCAGCTTGCCGCCAGATGCTGCGGCGCGGGCCAGCTCCGGGGATTGCAACCGGCCAGCTTGCAGCTCCGCCAGGCTGGAGAGCGGCGTGACGACATAGTCGCTGGTGTCTTCGGCCAGGAACGGATCACTGGCGTGCGGCACCTGGCTGAGCCAGTAAGGATTGGTTTTGCCAAACAGGACCAGCCGGCGCGTGTTGGGCTGGGTGAAGGTGATTCGGTGCAGCTGCTGCCAGTTGCCGGCGCCTCCGCAGTCGGCGGCACTGCTGCAGGGTCGCACGCTGCGGATCGGCTCGCTGCCATCGATCATGCCAAGGCCGGCACCAAAACCCGTGCCGCTGTAGGTGATGGGGGCATCCGCCGTTCCGCTGGAGCGCAGGGTGATCGCGCCACGATAGGGCACCCTGCCGCGCAGCAGCACCGTGTCGCCCGGCTGCAGGCGAAGCCGGCCCGGCACTCCGGTGGCATTGGGATCACCCGGCGCGTGCTTCCAGGCGGTGGCGGGGGACGTGCCGGCCGCCGAGTCCGAGCCACCGGTATAATCCACATGATAGGTGGCCGGCGATGCGGTGGCGCGCTGGCCTTGCGAGCAGGCGGCAAGGGACACCATGCCCAGCATGAGGAGGACGCGGGTCACTCGGCAAATCTCCATGCGGCAACATCCTGCTGAACGAGCGACCGGTATAGGTGTGGGAAAAGGGCACCGTCGCGCGACGGCTCCATGCGCAACGCCGGATCGCTGCCGACCGAGAGGGTGGCGATGACGAGGCCGGCCTCGCTCGCGAAATGGCGCTCCAGCGTGCCTTGCAGCTGCGCCTGGGTGGACAAATGGATGAAGCCATCGCGGACATCATCGGCCGAGCCGTCGAAGCGGCCGCTTTCCTGAAAGGCCTGCCATTCCGGCGCGCGGAAGATTTTCAGCATCTGCATGGCAAGAGGGTGCCGCTTTGCGCGCCGATGCACAAGCCGAAGCTGTCGTCCTGCAGGCAGATTTGCCTGTCCCGAAGAATTGCCGCAAAAGCATCGGCATGCGCGCGGCGGGCTGGACGGTGGTCATCCCCTATTACAACGAGGCAGAGTTTCTGCCCGACACGCTCGCTTCGCTTGCGGCGCAGACGCATCGGCCGTTCCGCGTGATTCTGGTCAACAATGGCTCAACCGATGCAGGCCCGGCCCTGGCGCGCGAATGGGCCAGCCAGCAGCGCGACATTGCCACGCTGCTGCTGGACGAGGCGCAGCCGGGGCAGGTGCATGCCCTGGCGCGGGGCGTTGCCGCTGTCGAGACCCGCTTCCTCGCGATCTGCGATGCCGACACCCGCTATCCACCCCGGTATCTGGCGACCGCCGACCGGCTGATGCACGAGGCGCCTGAGGATGTTGTCGGCTATATCGCGCACAATTCGCGCGGCGCGGCCGACAGACTGGCCGAGCGATCGAAGCGGTGGCTCTACAGCGCGATCATCCCGCATGTCCTGCGCAACCAGGCGCATGGTGGCGGCTATGCGCACCTCATGCGCACCGACCGGTTTCGTGCGTCGGGCGGCTATTCCGCCGCGCTTTGGCCCTATGTCCTGAAGGACCATGAGCTGGCGCACCGGCTGATGAAGCAGGGGCGGATCCGCTATTCCACCGCGCTCTGGGTGGAGCCCTCCACCCGCCGCGCAAACCGCGGCGGCGTCCGCTGGACGCTTTGGGAGCGAATTGTTTATCACGTCTCGCCGCCTGCCGCCAAAGACTGGTTCTGGTATCGCTGGATGCGGCCGCGGTTCGAGGCGCGCGGCCAGAAGGATACCGTGCTGCGGTCGCAGCCCTGGGCCGACGGTCAGCCGGAATAGTCCATCCCGATGTCAGCAGCGGGTGCGCTCTGGGTGATACGGCCGACCGAGATATAGGTGACGCCGGTTTCGGCGATGGCGCGGATGGTGCCAAGGTTCACCCCGCCAGATGCTTCCGTAGGGACCCGACCGGCGACCAACGCAACCGCCTCCCGCAGCAACGGGGGTGCCATATTGTCCAGCAACAGCCGATCGGCTCCAGCGGCAATCGCCGCCTCGATCTGATCGATCCGATCCACCTCCACCGTGATGTTGGCGAGGCCGGCGCGCTTGCAGGCGGCAACCGCCTGCGTCACGCCGCCGGCGGCGGCGATGTGATTGTCCTTCACCATCGGCGCGTCCCACAGCCCCATGCGGTGATTGCTGCCGCCGCCCATGCGCACGGCATATTTTTCCAGGTGCCGCAGGCCCGGCAGGGTCTTGCGCGTGTCCAGCAGGGTGGCACCGGTGCCGGCAATGGCGTCGACATAGGCGCGCGTGAGGGTGGCGATGCCGGTGAGATGCTGCACGGTGTTGAGCGCCGACCGCTCGGCAGCCAGCAGGGCGCGGGCGTTGCCCCTGATGTGCATCAGCTGGGTGCCGGCCGGAACCGACACGCCGTCGTTGAACATCGGCGTGACATGGGCTGCCGGATCGAGCGCGCGGAAAAACAGCTTGGCAATCGACAGGCCGGCAAGCGTGACCGCTTCGCGGGTGGCGAGCACGGCAAACAGGCTGGCATCGGCGGGGAGGCAGGCGGTTGCCGTCAGGTCGCGGGTAGCATCCGCAACCCCGCCGAGGTCTTCGGCAAGGGTGGATTGCACGAAGGCGCCCAGATCGAAGCCCGCAAGGGCCGGATAGTCGGTCATTTCAGCTCGCGGGCGAGATAGGCCAGCATCAGCGCATAGCGATAGGCACTCTCTTTCAGGTTGGCGACGCCGGCGTGGCCGCCATCGATATTCTCGTAATAATAGATCGGGTGGCCCTGGGCCTGCATTTCCGCTGCCATTTTCCGCGCATGCGCGGGATGCACCCGATCATCCTTGGTGGAGGTGTAGAAGAACACGCGCGGGTATTTCGCGTCCTTGCGGATGTTCTGATACGGGCTGTAAGCCTTGATGAAGTCCCAGTCGCTGGTGTCGGGGTTGCCATATTCGCCCATCCATGAGGCCCCGGCCAGCAACAGGTGATAGCGTTTCATGTCGGCCAGCGGCACACCGACGAGGGCCGCGTCGTAAAGATCCGGCCGCTGGGTATAGGCAACGGACGCCATCAAGCCGCCGTTGGAGCGGCCATGCACGGCAATCTTCGATGCCAGCCCCAGCCGCTTCACATCTTCGGCCACGGCATGCAGATCGTCATAGCTGTTCTGGCGCTTTTCCAGCAGCGCCGCCTGGTGCCAGCGCGGGCCATATTCGCCGCCGCCGCGAATGTTGCCCACAACATATTGGTTGCCGGCTTCCAGCCAGAATTGCACTTCGGGCTGGGCGTAGGCGGGAGTGAGCGGGATTTCAAAGCCGCCATAGGACCAGTAGAGCGTTTTCAGCGGCCCCTTGGCACCCTTGGGGCGGACGACGAAAAAAGGCACTTTCGTGCCATCCTTCGAGCTGGCAAACCGCTGCGAGACATCGAACTTCGCGCCATCGAAGAAGGCGGGCGCCGAGGCCAGCGTGGTGGCCTCCGCGCCGCCCGTGGCGCGCATCAGCCGGCTGGGCTCGGTGAACCCCTGGACATTGGCGTAGACAGTGTCGGCATCGTCGGTGGCAATGAGCCCGAGCGCGCTGTTGGCGGGAATGGCGACCTCGCCCAGCTGCCAGGTGAAGCCGTTGCGGCTCTCGGGTCCGGGCGACATTCGGATCAGCTTGGCGGCCACATTGTCCAGCAGGCTGATGTAGATCGCCTGCCCGCTGGCATCGACGCCGGCGATCGCCTGGGTCTGGCCGGGGGTGAAAACCTGCTCGACCGCTCCCAACGAGCCGACATTGGGGACCGCGTATGACACGAGACTGCCGGCCGGGATGCCGTTGAAGGCGGTCCGCAGCAGCGCATAGGCGCGTGGACCGCCGAACTGGCCACCCAGGTTGGCGATGAACTGGAAATCGGCGTCGTCGGGAAGCGGGCTGTCTGCAAGGCTGTAGTCGGCCATCAGGTGGCGCAGCTTGCCGGTCCAGAAGCTTGTGCGCTGATCGATAACCGTGCGGCGGCCTTCGGCCTCGCCAAAGGCCGCCGGCCAGACGCCCATATCGGTTTCGGCGGCGGTCAGCAGCAGCTTGGCGCTGCTGAAGGCTGTGCCGCGCTGCCAGAGCCGGACTTCGCGCGCATAGCCCGATGTGGTGGCCGGGCCGGCGGCGGTGGCAACAAGCAGGCGTTTTTCATCGAGCCAGGCAAGGGTCTGCTTGGCATCCGGGCTGACGAAGCCGCCTTCGCCCGCCGGCACGAACCGGCGCGCCACCATGTCGAACTCGCGCACCTCCTGTGAGTCCTTGCCACCGACCGAAAGACCGACAAGGCAGCGGGTGTAGGCGGGCGGCAGGCAGGTGGCACCGCCGAACTGGAAATTCTTGCCTTCGGCTGCTTCCAGCGCATCCATGTCGAGCAATGTTGTCCACTGCGGTTTGCCGGCATCGAAGGCGGCACGCGGGGACACCCGCCAGATTCCGCGGACACTGTTTTCGTCGCGCCAGAAATTGAACACCTGGGTTGCCGTCACCCCCGATGGAGACGCGCCGGTGGGATAGGCAATGCGGCGCGGGTCTTGCAGGATGGTTTCGGCCTTCGCGCGCCAATCGGCGAAGCCGGGCGTGGCCTCAAGCTCCGGCAGATACTTCGCATTCTGCTCGCGCACCCATTGCAGCGATTTTTCGCCGGTGACATCTTCCAGCCACTGGTGGGGATCGGCGGTGGCAGGAGTGGCGAGCATAAGGGCGGCAATCGCAAGCGTTCGCATGGCTATCCTTCGGTCAGTCGCCGGTCACGGGCGGAAAGGTTTGTGCAGGGGTCAGATCGGTCGCCGCGCCGCTGGCGATTGCCAGCATGCGGTTCAGCGGCAGCAGCGCGCGCAGGCGCAGCGCCTCGGGCACTTCGATCACGGGGGTGAGATCGCGCAAGCTGAGGTAGAGCTTTTCCATCGTGTTCAGCGCCATATAGGGGCACATGTTGCACGAGCAGTTGCCGTCGGCACCGGGCGCGCCGATGAAGGTCTTGTTCGGCGCCGCCTTCTCCATCTGGTGAATGATGTGCGGCTCGGTCGCCACGATGATGGTTTCGGCCGGGCTTTCCAGCGCGAATTTCAGGATGGCGCTGGTGCTGCCGATCATGTGCGCGTGATCGAGGATATAGGCCGGGCATTCCGGGTGCGCCGCCACCGGCGCGTCCGGATACAGCGCCTTCAGCTTCAGAAGCTCGGTTTCGCTAAACGCCTCGTGCACGATGCAGGTGCCATCCCACAGCAGCATGTCGCGGCCGGTTTTCTTGTTCAGCCAGGCACCCAGATGCTTGTCCGGCGCGAACAGGATTTTCTGGTCTTTCGGCAGCGCATTGATGATCTTCTCGGCGCTGCTGCTGGTGACGATGATGTCGCTGTGCGCCTTAACCGCCGCCGAGCAGTTGATGTAGGTGAGGCTTATGTGATCGGGGCGGCTGCGGCGGAAGCGGCCGAATTCGTCCGGCGGGCAGCTGTCTTCCAGGCTGCATCCGGCGTCCATGTCGGGCAGGACGACCGTTTTCTGCGGCGACAATATCTTTGCCACTTCGGCCATGAAGCGCACGCCGCAGAAGGCAATGACATCGGCATCGGTTTCCGCAGCCTTGCGGCTGAGTTCGAGCGAATCGCCAACAAAGTCCGCGATGTCCTGCAGATCGGGCGTCTGGTAATAATGCGCCAGGATGATGGCGTTCTTCTCGCGCCGCAGCCGGTTGATCTCCGCCCGCAGGTCCAGGCCCCTCAGGCTGTCGCGGCTCACCAGTCTTGCGTCCATGGGCTTCTCTCCTGCAAAGCCATGTAGGCATGGAAACGGGAGAGGGAAAGATGACAGACGCAGAACAAGCCGCCGCACTGGCGCATATCGCCGCCGCCGAACGCAAGGCCGCCGAAATCGCCGGGCTGGAGGGCGTTGCCGCGCGCCCGGTGAGCCGCATTGGCATCATCGGCGCCGGCACCATGGGCGGCGGCATCGCGATGAACTTTCTCAACGTCGGCCTGCCGGTTACCATCGTGGAACGCGAACAGGCGGCGCTGGATCGCGGGCTGAAGGTGATAAGCGGCAATTATGAACGCTCCGCCGCGCGCGGAAAGCTGACCGCCGAGCAGGTGGAACAGCGCATGGCGCTGCTCACGCCCTCGCTCACCTATGAAAGCCTTGGCGAGGCGGACCTCATCATCGAGGCGATCTTCGAGAATATGGCGCTGAAAAAGGAAATCTTCGCCAAGCTGGACAGCATCGCCAGGCCCGGCGCTATCCTCGCCAGCAACACCAGCTATCTCGATGTGAACGAAATCGCCGCCGCCACCAGCCGACCGCAGGACGTGCTGGGCATGCACTTCTTCTCGCCGGCCAATGTGATGAAGCTGCTGGAAGTGGTGCGCGGGGCGAAAACCGCGCCCGATGTGCTGCGCACGGCGATGGATGTGGGCGTGAAGATCGGCAAGATCGGCGTGGTTTCAGGCGTGTGCCCCGGCTTCATCGGCAACCGGATGCTGAGCCGCCGCCAACAGGCCGCCAACGAACTGCTGCTAGAAGGCGCCATGCCGGCCGACGTGGATCGCGCCATGACCGACTTCGGCTTCCCCATGGGCCCCTTCCAGATGAGCGACCTCGCCGGCCTGGACATCGGCTGGAGCCGCGAAACGAGCAAAGGCGAAACGCTGCGCGACCGATTGTGCGAAATGGA
>JAIMJL010000096.1 GCA_020693225.1 Sandarakinorhabdus sp.
CACCCACCCGCAAATCCTGCCCTACACCGGCGACGCCAACAGCCGTTATTCCACCTGGGGCGATCATGTGAACCTCGCGCTCACCCCGTTCGGCATCCCCAGCCCGCATCTCGGCCCGCTCGCAGAAGACGCCATCCTCGATGCCTGGAACGACAGCGCCGGCCGCAACACTACCGAAATGGAGCCGCTGGTGCTGGCACCCGGCCAGCGCGCCCGCGCCGCACTCGGGCAACGCAACCGGGATGCGCTGGCAGCTCTCGGCTATCCCGATCTGGCGGCCAGCGCGGCCGATGCCGAATTGCTGGATGCCTGGACCTACAATGTCTTTCCCAACGTCTCCCCCTGGGGCGGGTTCATGTCCAACATCTCCTATCGCTGGCGGCCCTGGCCCGATCAGAACAGCACCTTGATGGAGGTGCGCGTTCTCGCCAAGGCTCCGGCCGATGGCCCGGTGCCGCGCGCGGCCGACAGGATCTTCCTGAAAGAGGATGAACCCTGGAGCACCGTCACCGCCTGGGGCCGGCTCGGCGGCGTCTATGATCAGGACATGGCCAACCTGCCCTATGTGCAGGAGGGCCTGCAATCCTCGGTCAATGGCAGGGTGGAGCTGGGCCGTTACCAGGAAAGCCGCATCCGGCATTTCCACGCGACGCTGGACAAATATCTGCAGGGCAAATAGCCCCCACAGCGCGCAATGTCAGACCGCCGCCAGCTCCGGCGTATCTGTCGCCACCCGATGGCGGATGCACACCCGTGTTCCGGGCTGTGCATCGGTCACGGCCACCTCCGCCTGCAACTGCTTGGCAAGCGACTGCACGATAACCGAACCCAGGCCGGCCTTCGGCGCATGTTCGCCGGTCGGCATGCCGATTCCGTCATCTTCCACCGACAGCGTCCAATCCGCCCCCGCCACGGCATAGCCGATCCGGATGCTGCCGCTCCGCCCTTCCGGATAAGCATGCTTCAGCGCGTTGATAACCAGCTCCGTCACGATCAGCCCGATGCTCACCGACGCGCCCGGCGTCACTTCGGCCTCATCCACCTGCACCACCAGCCGCAGCCGCTCTGGATTTGGGATCATCGAAGCGCCGATGCTCTGGCACAATTGCCGCAGATAGGGCCCGATGGCGACATCGCCCAGCGCGGTCGCCGAAAGCTGCCGCTGCACCGCGGCCACCGACATCACCCGATGATGCGCGGCATGCAGCTGCGCCCGCAATTCCTCGGAAATCGTCCGCCGCGCGCTCTGCATCAACACGCTGGCGATGATCTGCAGGCTGTTTGCCACCCGGTGCTGCAATTCCTGCAGCAGCATTGCCTTTTCGCGCACCAGATCTTCCAGCTGCCGATCGTGCGCGCGTGCATCCGTTACGTCGGAAATTGCCAGCAACAGCCGGATGCCGTCCGAGTCGTCATAGTCCAGCTTGCGCGCGTTTACCACGATCCGTCGCGTCTCCAGCCCCTCGCGCTGCAGGTCCAGCTCATAGCTGTCCACCTCCGCGCCGCCGGTCACGGTTGCCGCCAGCAGGTTGGACAAGGTCGGAGACGTCCACTCGCCCACCCCCAGCGCGGCAATCATGCGCCCCTCGATGGCATCCGGATCGATCCCGAATGCGCAGCAAAAGGAGAGGCTTGCCGCCACGATGCCCAGCTCTCCGTCCAGCAGCAGCAGCGGCTCGTGCGCCGACGACACCATCGCCGCCGCCAGGCTGCGCGCGAGAGAGGGATAGGAAGATGTCATGTGCTATCGATTCAACAAGCCGGAGACTCGCGCAGCGAAAGCCATACCCGGCAGACATGGCGCGGCCCTGGCAAGACCCCTTGCAGAACAGGGATGGGGCCGCGCGCAGGATGCCCCCAAATAAGATAGCACAGTTGCACCGCAACAGCTGCGGGATTCGCAAGGCGGTGGCTATTTATTCCCCACCAGCGCCCGCCAGATGGCCAGCACGATCACCGCGCCGATGGTCGCGCCAAGAAAGCCGGCATATTCATGGCTCTCATACATCCCGGCAAACTGCCCGATCCAGGTGAACAGCGCCGCCCCCAGGATGCCAAGGAAGGTGGTCAGCAGGCACCCCTGCGGATTGCGCGGATCGCTGGAAATGATGCGCGCCAGAAGCCCCACGAAAAAGCCGATGATGATAACGCCAAGCCAGGTGGAAGCCATGATATCCTCCGAAATTCCGCGCGGCCTTAGCGCCGGGCGAGCCGATCGGCAATGATGCGGATGGCGTGCGGGTTCCAGCCAAGCCCGGTGTGGCATCCCGGCACCACCAGATTTTCCACCAGCGGCCCCGGTCGGGCATGCGCTGCTTCCGGATGCACCACCCCGTCGCCGGCTGCGGCAATCGCCGTGAAGTTCATGTCGGGCAGCGCCCCCGGCTGCCAGTCGATCGGCGGCGCATCGATGGCATGCCCGGCCAGCCGCTCATACAATTGCCAGACATTGTTCGCCGTCAGCTGCCCCGAAACCGGCGATCCCAGCGTGATCACCTGCTGCGTCACCTGCGGATAGCGCCGCGCCAGCTCCACGGCATAGAGCCCGCCCAGGCTCCAGCCGATCAGCGCCACCGGCCTTCCGGCTTCGGCCACCCGCTCCAGAAAGCGCGCCTCAAGCGCCTCGAAAACGCCGGGCCGCAGCCCGAAGTTGCGCCCGCGCCCCCAGCCCGACACCTTGTGCCCCACGGCTGAAAGGCAACCCCTGAGCGGTGCCGTCGCCAAATCGCTGGACATGAAGCCGGGCAGCACGAGAACCGAGCGGGTCGGCCAGTGCGGCAATTCGCGGATCAGTTCGGCGCGCACCCGCTTGAACGCTGCCAGCTCTGCCAGCGCGCGCGCCTCTGCCACAAGAGCGAGTCGCCCCGGAGCGCCGGTTGCAACCGGCGAAAAGCCATCGGCAGGGGCGTCCAGCGTCGTCATGCCGCCAAGATAGGGCTTGGGCGCAGCCCCGCAAAGGGCCGCGCCCGAAATCGCACCGGCAAGCGCCAGGCGCTAAGCGCCAAATGTACGCTGCCACCAGCCCCGGCGCGGCGGTTGCGCCGGATCATCGCCAGTTCCGCCGGCAGCGCCCGCATCAGCCGCCACCGCATCCGGGGCCACCGGCTCCGCATCATTCGGCTCCGCCTCCGATTGTGCCGCAACCGGCACCGCCTTGGCCCGGCCCTTCGGCTTCGCCACCGGCTGGTCTGCACCCTCCGGCGCCACCGCATCCGCTTTCGGCTTGCGGCCGCGCTTCGGCTTCACCGGCTCGTCATTCGGCTCGAACACCGCTTCCGTCGGAACAGCCGCATCGACCGGCTCGGCAACCGCGGCCTTCGCCCGGCTGCGTCGCACGGGCTTCACCGCAGGCGCGGGGTCTGCATCGGCTACTGCGCTATCCGGTTCGCCAATTGCACCGTCTTCGACAGGTGCGCCTGCCGCAGGTGCTTCTGCCGCGACCTTGGCACCCCGACGGCGCCGGGTCGGCTTGGCCACCGGCTCCACCACATCCGGGTCAGCTGAGGCGGTGCTTTTAGCGGCATCGGTTTCCACCGCTGCAACATGATCATCGCCGCCTTCATCGGTGCCGCTTTCCGCCATAGCTTCGGCCGTGCCTTCTCCGCCACGACCCCCGCGCCCACGCCGCCGCCGCCGCCGCTTGCGCGGTTCGCGGCCATCATCTGCTGCCGTTTCTGCCCCGGCTTCAGCCTGCTCGGCCGGATCGCCTGCTTCGGCATCGGCGCCCTCGGCATCGGCTGTTTCCTCGCGCGGCCCCCGATCGTCGCGGTCGCGTCCGCGACCACCCCGCCGCCGCCGCTTGCGCCGGCCGCCTTCGCGGTCACCGTCGCCGCGCTCGCCCCTATCACCACGCTCTTCCTGGCGTTCGCGTTCGCGTTCGCGCCGGTCCTCCCGGTCCTCTTCGGTCTCGTCCTCGTCGAATTCGGGCAGATCCTCGTCTTCCTCATCCTCCGCCACGGTGCGGGTCTGGTTGCCAAATCCGGTCGCCAGCGGCGGCCGCGATGGCGGCGGGCCATTGGAATCGATCTCCAGCCGTGCCCCCACCAATGCATCGTCAGGCATCACTTCGATCAATATGCCATAGCGTTCTTCCAGCTCGGAAAGCTCGGTGCGCTTGCGGTTCAGCATATACACCGCCACTGGTCGGTCGGCGCGTAGCCGGAACTGGCTGGCGCGGCCCTTCACCGCTTCTTCCTCGAGCAACCGCAGCGCCGCCAGCGCCGCGCTTGCCGGCGTGCGCACAAGGCCGGAGCCATCGCACATCGGGCAGACATGGGTGGAGGCTTCCAGCATACCGGTCCGCAGCCGCTGCCGGCTCATCTCCAGCAGGCCGAAGGCAGAAATGCGGCCCACCTGGATGCGCGCGCGGTCCTGCCGCAACGCATCCTTCAACGCCCGCTCCACCCGCCGGTTGTTGCTGTTGTTTTCCATGTCGATGAAATCGACCACCACGAGGCCCGCCATGTCGCGCAGCCGCAGCTGCCGCGCCACTTCCTCGGCGGCCTCGATATTGGTCTTCAGCGCGGTTTCCTCGATGTTATACTCGCGGGTCGAACGCCCGGAGTTCACATCGACAGCCACCAACGCCTCGGTCGGGTTGATCACGATATAGCCGCCCGAACGCAACTGCACGACCGGGCTCATCATCGCCGAAAGCTGGCCCTCCACGCCGGCGCGGTGAAACAGCGGCACCGGGTCGGAATAGAGCTGCACCTTCTTGGCGTGGCTCGGCATCAGCATCTTCATGAAAGCGCGCGCCTGCTTGTAGCCGGCCTCGCCATCCACATAGATTTCATCGATATCGCGCGAATAGATGTCGCGGATGGCCCGCTTGATCAGGTCCGAATCCTCGTGGATCAGCGCCGGCGCGCTCGAATGCAGCGTGGTTTCGCGGATTTCGTCCCACAGCCGGGTCAGATAATCGAAGTCGCGCTTGATTTCGGTGCGCGTGCGCTCCAGCCCGGCGGTGCGGACAATCGCCCCCATCGTGCCGGGCAGCGCCAGATCCTCCATGATCGATTTCAACCGCTTGCGATCAGCGGCATTGGCGATCTTGCGGCTGATACCGCCGCCCTGTGCGGTATTGGGCATCAGCACCGAATAGCGCCCGGCCAGCGAGATATAGGTGGTCAGCGCCGCACCCTTGTTGCCGCGCTCTTCCTTCACCACCTGCACCAGCATCACCTGGCGCCGGCGGATAACCTCCTGGATCTTGTAGCGGCGGCGCAGCGCCATGCGGCGGCGACGCAGCGCATCATTGCCGTCCTCCTCCGTTCCGCCATGCTCTTCCGGCTGCGGCCGCGGCGCTGTATCCGCACTGCCATCATCCGATCCGGATTCGCCGCCGTCCTCAAACGCATCGTCGCCGTCAGACTGACCGTCTGCGTCGGCATCCGGCAATCCCGGAGCCTCCTCGTCGTAACCGCCACCCTGCTCGATCAGCCGCTGCTCCTCGCGCAGCAGGGCTTCGCGATCCTCCTTGGGGATCTGGTAATAATCCGGATGGATTTCAGAGAATGCCAGAAAGCCGTGTCGGTTGCCGCCATAGTCGATAAACGCCGCCTGCAACGACGGCTCCACGCGAGTTACCTTGGCGAGATAGATATTGCCCTTGATCTGCTTGCGGGCGGCGGCCTCGAAATCGAACTCCTCGATCCGGTTACCCTTGACGACGGCAACCCGGGTTTCTTCCAGGTGGCGGGCGTCGATCAGCATGCGTGTTGCCATGAAAAAGTCTCCTTGCGCCCCGGCCAAGGCCATGGGCGCGTATGTGATGTGCGTGTGATGAAATATGCGCCGCCACGATTGGCGAAGGCGCATCATGCGGGTGAAGGTGGCTTAGGGCGTTCCGCAAACAGGCCGGAAGGCAACGAACGGCGATACCGGCTCTGGGCGAAGTGCCCGGCGCCCGCAGCGCACATATCCTTGCTTCCATCGCCGTCATCGGTCCCCGAACGTCTTGTCGTCGGCTAGCCACGGCGCACATACGCCGCAGCTGCAGACAGTTTCTAGGAGCGCTCAGCGACCGGGAAGCGGTGGGTGCAGGATGCGGATAGGCGCATTTCCTGACAGTTGCATCACGTCGGCGCACGCGCCCTTGCAAATCTCGCTAGCATCCCCTGCCGCCCCCGACAAGACCGGCCGCTTAAGCCATTCTTCCCCATGCCGTAACCGACCTTGCCATGCCCACCATCATCAACACCCTCGGCGCCGGATCGGGCCTCGATGTGCAAAGCCTCGTCAGCCAGCTGGCAGCGGCCGAGCGGGCGCCAAGGCAAAGCCTGCTCGATGCCCGCCAGGCGCGCGTCGATGCGCGCATTTCGGCGCTCGGCCAGTATCGCGCGGCGCTGGACAGTCTGGTGGGCGCGCTGGACAGCCGCGTCGCCTCCGGCGTGCTTGGCGGCATCCCTACCATCTCCGATCCCTCCATCCTCACCATGCGGGTCGATCCCGGTGCCATCATCCCGCGCCAGACGCTGGAAGTGAAACAGCTCGCCCGCGCACAGACCCTGTCGTCCACCCCGATCGCCGATGCCGCAGCCGCCGTCGGGCAGGGCACGCTCACCATCAGCTTCGGCAAGGTCGCGGGTGCCACGGTGGCCGAGGGGTTCGTGGCCGGCGGACTCGCCGACCTCGTCGTCACCATTGGCCCGGATCAGGATTCGCTTACCGGCCTGAAAAACGCCATCAACGATGCCGCAGCCCTTTCCGGCGCCCCGCTGCAGGCACAGATCGTCAGCGATGCCGATGGCAGCCGCCTGCTGCTGCGCGGCAGTTCCGGCGAAGCGTCCGGCTTCACCGTCACCTCCGCCGGCGATCCTTCCTTGCAGGCGTTCGATTTCAACCAAAGCGTCCCCGGCGGCCTCGATCGCACCCTCACCGCGCTCGATGCCGAAGTCGCCATCGATGGCGTCACACTGAAACGTCCCAGCAACGCCATCAACGACCTCATCCCCGGCGCCCGCCTTGCGCTCGCCAAGGCGCAGCCCGGCACCCTCGTTACCCTGGAAGCCAACCGCGACGATACCGAGCTGACCGTCGCCGTCGCCGATATCGCCAGTGCCTTCAACGAGTTGGCCGCCTTGGGCCGCAGTCTCACCGCCGGCGGCGGTGCCACCGGATCGGCCGGTGCGCTGGTTTCCGATGGCGCCACCCGCCGCGCCGTCGCCGGCCTCGCGCAACTGCTCGGCAAGCCGCTGGTCCCGGTCGAAGGCAGCGCCCCCACAACCCTCTCGCAACTCGGCCTCAGCATCACCCGCGAAGGCGCCTTCACCATCGATGTCGATCGGCTGGAAGCGGCGGTGCGCGATCATCCTGCCTCGGTGGAAAAAATCGTGACGGCCCTCAATGCACGCGGCACGATCCTGTCCCCGGCCGGCCCCTTGCGCCAGCTGGCAGACAGTTTCCGCGCAGCAGCGCAAGGCAGCGCCGGCCAACCCACCGCGCTGCAGCGCGAGGCCAGCGAAATCAGCCGCCAGCGCGAAGCCCTCGATCTGAAGATCAACCGCTACCGCGAAACCATGACCCGCCAGTTCGCCGCGCTCGATCGCGCCGTCGGCCAGAGCCGCGCCACGCAAAGCTTCCTCACCCAGCAAATCGATATCTGGAGCCGCCGCTATGACCGGTAACATCCGCAATCCCGCCGCAGGAGCCTGACCGATGCTCTACACCCCCGCTCGTCCCGCGCGCAGCATACCCCTTCCTCCCGCCTCCGCCCTGCAACGCGCCGCACTGCGCGAATACCGCACCGTCGATCTCGAAGCCCGGCTGGCCTCCGCCTCGCCGCACACGCTTGTCTCGATGCTGTTCGACAAGCTTGCCGCCACCATCCGCGAAGCGCATGCCGCAGCCGTTGCCACC
>JAIMJL010000124.1 GCA_020693225.1 Sandarakinorhabdus sp.
AGGATCAAACTCTCAAGTTCATTTCCGAAATGCCATCAGGGGAAAACCCGATGTGCATCCCGTTTCAAGGAGCTATCTCTTGCACAACGATTACTAGCTTGGCTGGCCTCGCGACCAACCAATCATTCTTGTTCTCCATTGAACCTGGAACCGAAGTTCCTAAGCCAATGAAGCAAGTGGTACGTTGAGACACATAGACAGCCTGGTTTACCAACCACACCGGACCTTGAAGCTCCGGGGGCTGGGACCGCCGTCCACATGTCCCTTCATATAAACCAACAATGAGAAAGAGCGACGCTTGCCCCCACCGGCTTTTAAAGACCGGCCAAACCTTGCGGCTTGTTGGGAGTGTCCCCGGCGAAGGGCAGCGGCTTCTCTCCCGAAGGAGTTGCTCCGGAGGAGCGGAAGGTCGCCGCGAGCCGTCGTTGACTGCGGAGGCGGCATATGGCGATGCAGCCGGCGCCCGTCAACAGCTTTTTTCCGTAACAATAGCGATTTTTCGCGATCAGGCCGGAAAGCCGCTGGGAGAGCCACTATACGCAATTTCCGGAAAGTTTCAACCGCTCGCGATGTAATCCTTCAAAGCCAGTGCCTCGCGCTCGGCATCGGCGATTCGCTGCTTCACCAGGTCTCCAATCGATACAAGCCCAACGAGTCGGCCATGATCCAGCACCGGAAGGTGCCGGATTCGCCGATCGGTCATCAATTCCATGGCCTTCGCCACCGAATCGCCGGGCGCTATCGTGATCACAGGCGAAGTCATCACGTCACTTGCCCTGAGCGCCAGAACCGCAGTCTGGTGGGCGGCAAGCCCGCGCACGACGTCGCGTTCGGATACCACGCCAACCACGGCATCGGCTTGCAGCACCAGAACGGCGCCGATTCGCCGAGTCGTGAGATCCGCCACAATCTCGCCGACCGTGGCATCGGGCCCAACGGTCGCCACGTCGCGCCCCTTGGCCCCCAGGATGGTTGCGATCGTCATCAGCACCTCCAGTTCCGCCAGCCCTCCCCGGACTGACGTTATGCCATTGAATGTTGCGCAAGTTGCGCCGAATGGAAAGACATGAATGCACCCAATCCCTCATCCGCGATGGCAGACGCCAAACGCCGCTACAAAAAGCTGATGCTGGCCATGCTGGCGATCACCTTCGCGCTCATCGCGATCAGCATGGCCTGGCTCTATTTCACCAACACGCCGATGCACCTGCACTTCATCCTCGCCGTGTCGTTCGGCATCTTCTCCTCGCTGATGCTGGGGGCCGCGCTGATGGGGCTGGTGTTCTTTTCCAACGCCAGCGGAACCGACGATGCGCAGCAACCGGATCCCCTGCCCGGCCCGCCCGACAGGTTTCAGTAGGTCAACTGGTCAGTAGATCAGCTGCGTCCGCAAGCCGAATATGGTCGCCGTCTTTGCGCCGCTGCCGTCGCCCGGCTGATAGCGCACCCGGCTGACCTGCGCGAGCAACCGCACTGCATCGCTTGCCGTCCAGTTCAGACTGGTTGCCAACAGCCGCTGTCGCGCTCCGGCAACGGCCCAATCCCCCCGCATACTGATCTGCCACGCGCCCGCTCCACCCTTGCCCAGCGGGCGCACAGGCAATGTGCGACCGAAGCGACCGATCGAATAGGCCTTGCTGTCCCCCTCGGTCAGATACCAGCCGATTTCGGCATAGCCGGCCGTCACCTGCGACAGGCCGCCAGGGACAGTATCGTGTAGCCAGGCGTGCTGCACTTCGCCCGCAAAGTTCAAAGGGCCGAAAATGCCGGCCAACTCGACCCCCGCATTGGTGTCTCCGCTAGCCTGGACCCGCCCGGAATCCAGCAGCACCGATCCCGCCA
>JAIMJL010000125.1 GCA_020693225.1 Sandarakinorhabdus sp.
GCCTGCTCGGCGGTTTGTTCGGCAAGCGGCGCTAACAGTTAGCGGCGATACTCCACGGGCAGGTCACCCGTGGGTTGACCCGGCAGATAGCGCCGCGCCAGCTTGGTCTGGCGGCTTTCCAGCGATTGCTCCACGCCGCGGATGAAGACGCGCTCCGGATGGGTGGAAAGCTCCAGCGGATCGCCGGACCACACCACCACATCGGCCGGCGCCCCGACGCGCAGACTGCCTTGTGCGCCGAGATTGAAAATCTCCGCAGGGGCGCGGGTGATGGCGGCAAAGGCCTGCTCCCAGGTCAGCCCGACCGCGCCGGACAGCTTTGCTTGCGCCACCAGATTGCCGGCATAGTGCGGCAACAGGCGCGGCTGGAAGGAGGCATCGAGATCGGGGGTTCCCAGCGCCACCTTCACGCCGGCCGCCACCATGCGCCCGACATTGGACATGGTGGCACCCAGCGCCTCGAAACTGTCTGGCCGATTGTTCATGCCGAGCGTGATCACCGGCACTCCGGCGCGGGCAATCTCGTCTGCCACCATCCAGCCTTCGTTGGCAGACACCAGCACGAGACGCAGGCCCGGATACATGGAGGGCAATTTCAGCACCTGGCGGATATCGGACGCGCGATCCACCCGCACCAGCAACGGCTGGGCGCTGCGCAACACCAGAGTCAGGGCCTCGGCATCTTCGCGCGTGACACGCAGGTCACGATGCTGATCGCGCATCGGGACCACCAGCCCGGCCTGCAGCCGCCTCGCTTCCTCCAGCGCATTCGTGAGTTCGATCCATGCAGCAGGCCTTGAGCCACCGGCAATTTGCGCACCCGCCTCGCCATAGGCGACATATTGAAAGGCGCGCGCGCGTGTTGGCGCGACCATGCCATCGGCCAGCGAGATGATCGCGCCCTGCCCGGCATAGAGCGTGCGGCCCGGTGACGGGGCGACGATGGCGGCGGTCACGCCCTCGGCCCGGGTTACGGCGATCGAGGTTTCGTTCGGGTTGAACGCGCCATCCAGCATCAGCGCCGCAGACGCCGGCGACTTGTCGGCCTCTGTGTCGTTGGTCTCGCTCACGCCGCTTACCTCGGCGACGCCGATCTGGCTGATTCCAGCGATAATGCCGGGCGTGACCCATTTGCCGCTGGCATCGACACTGCGATAGCCGGCGGGCACGGAGGAGCCGGCAGGTTGCACCGCGACCACTTCGCCGTTTTGCAGCAGGACCGTGCCGCCATCGACAATGGCCCCGGCATTGGTGACCACCTTGCCGCCGGTGATGGCGATACGCTCCTGCGCGGCGAGCGGTGTGGCACTCAGCAACAGTGCAAGGAACAGACGCTTCATTTCCGGTCTCCTTCACCGGGCTGGCCAAGTTCGAAATCGCTGACCGGCCGCCGCTTGGGATCATTGCTGTCGTAGAGCAGGGCACCATCCACCCACACCTTTTCCGGGCGCGAATAGACGCTCAAGGGATTGCCGTTCCACAGCACCACATCGGCTTGCTTGCCCGGCTCCAGCGAGCCGACCTTGTCGGCGATGCCCAGCGCCTTGGCCGGATTGATGGCAATCCAGGTCCAGGCTTCCTCGTCGCGGATCTGCAGGCCCATGCGCCGGCCATTGGCCAGCGCCTTGGCGGTTTCCTGGTTCAGCCGCTGGATGCCATCTGCATCGTCGCTGTGGGTGATGGCGCAGCCGCCGCTGGCGTGCACGAAGGGCAGATTTTCCTGGATGCCGTCATAGCTTTCCATCTTGAAGCCCCACCAATCGGCCCACATGGCGACGCAA
>JAIMJL010000097.1 GCA_020693225.1 Sandarakinorhabdus sp.
GGTCGTAGCGGGCGCCCTGGAAGGTGCCGACCAGGTTCATAGGCAAGGCGCCCCCCTGCCCGGTCGTGGCCGTGGGAATGGAGGCCGGTGCGTTTACGAGATGTGCCCAGGGCACCAACGCCGGATTCGCAGAGCGGCTGATGTTGGCCTCGATGCCGGGAGGCGGCGCGGGGTTGGGGCTGTCATATTCGTCGCCCAGCCCGAAGGCATGGCCGAGCTCGTGAATGGCAACCGCTTCCCACGGGTCGGTCGCAGACGGTTCATTGCCGACCCAGGCCGGGAAGTCGGCGGTCCCTCCGGCACCCCCGCGCCGGCGCAGGTTGATGAGAACGATGGCGCGATTGGCACGAACCCTGGCCTTTTTCAGAAAGGCCGCGGCAAGCGGGCGATCCCCGAAAATGAGATCATTGCTTGTGCCGATATGCAGCGGGCCAAATTGGCCGGTGGCAGGATCGGTCTGCCAGTATAGCGCCTCGACAGCCACACGGCCCGGACGCTCGTTGAACGGTGGCGTGGCTTCGATGGCTTCCAGCAGCGACCGACAATGGGCATGGAAATCGGCTTCGCGGTTGAACCGCTCGGCCAGAACCGCCAGCACAAACGGCGCGGACTTGGCACCGAACCGCTTGATGCTTTTCGGCTTTTTCGGCCTGGGGCTGGCGGTTGCAAGGATACTGGCGGTCAATGGTGCGTAGCCGTCAGCTTCCAGAGTGAAGCTCGATGCACCGGCAGGCAGCCGAGTCATGAAGGCGATGGGTTGCCCGGCAGTGGTGTGCACAACGGTTCCACCGGACGCCGGCGCCTCGATGGACACATCCGGCGGGATTGCAATTTTTCGGCGGCGGCCGACCGGCTGGCCGAGGCGATCGAGAAATCGCACTTCGGCATTTGCAGACGGCTTTTCGGCAAATTCTGTGAGGCGCGGCAGCCGCTTTGGTTGGGGAACCACCATGCGAACAGGACCCATTGTCGCGCCTCCAAAATGCCTTGGCTGCACAAACTAGCATGTCGGCTAGGGGTTGATACAGATAACCGACAAGCAGACGAGGTGGTCGATGGAGAATGTGGTTATTTTCGGCGCGTCCGGCGGGATTGGCGGCGCGATGGCAGCGCAGGTTGAAGCGCGCGGTGCCCAGGTTGCCCTGCCTTCGCGCGGCGCAATTGATGGCGGCACCGACGCCGGCCTGGCCCACGCTGCAGCCCATTCTGGCGAAGGACTTTCGCATGTGATTGTAGCCACCGGACTTTTGCATCGGGATTCGCAAGGTCCGGAGCGTGATTGGCGGCAGATAGAAGCTGCCTGGATGCTGGAAAATTTCCATGTGAACGCCGTGTTGCCGGCTTTGGTAGCCAAGCATTTCCTGCCGCGAATGCGAAAGGGCGAGCGCTCGGTGTTTGCCGTTCTGTCGGCCCGCGTCGGCTCGATTTCCGACAATCGCCTCGGCGGGTGGCACAGCTATCGGGCTTCAAAGGCAGCGCTGAACCAGCTGGTGCGCACCTTGTCGGTCGAACTGAAGCGGAAGAACCCGAACGCCATCATTGTGGCCCTGCATCCCGGAACGGTCGACACCGGCCTGTCGCAACCGTTCCAGCGCGGGGTGGCGCCGGGGAAGCTGTTCTCGGCGGAGCAAAGTGCCGCCTATCTGTGGCAGGTTATCGATGGCCTGGAGCCTGAGCACAGTGGCGGCTTTTTTGCCTGGGACGGTTCGCCGATTCCGTTCTGATTGCGGCTCAATTCGGGCAAGATGCTGCCCAAGTCCGGTCGCAATCTGCCCTTAGGGATGAAGGGTGTCCGAACCTACCACCCCTTTTAAAGCAATGCAGGCTGCATTGAAGAAGTGGCAAGCCATGCTATCCCCTCCCGCTGCCATTCGCAAGCTGCTGGGGATGGCGCTTACGGCGGCCATCCTTGCCTATCTGCTGCACGAAATGGCCGAAATCGGCTGGCGCGCGGTCTGGCAGGTGCTTCCGACTAACCCGCTGTTTTATCTGCTTGTCGCGCTTTCCTACATGGCAACACCGGTCACCGAGTACATTATCTTTCGCCGCTGGTGGCCGTTGACGCCGCGTTCGCTTGCGGTCTTTTCGAAGAAGCGCGTCCTCAATGACGCCGTGTTCGGCTATTCCGGAGACGCCTATCTGTTCATGTGGGCTAAGCGGGCGCTTGGGGATCGTGTGGTGGGCGCAACACCTCTGGCTGCGGTGAAAGATGTGGCCATTACCTCCGCTTTGGCTGGCAATGTGGCGACCCTGCTGATGCTGGCGCTGGCGCTGGCGTTGGGCGGCGGCCCGGCGGTGCAGGATGCCTTCGCCGGCGAAACAATGCGCAATGTCGGCTTTGGCTTTGCCTTCGTGATTTCGGTTAGTCTGCTGATCCTGCTGTTTTCGGCGAAGGTCCTCAGCCTTGCCCCGCGGGAAAACATGCTGCTGTTCCTGTTGCATTCGGTTCGCCTGCTGGCTGGATCGACCCTGCTGCTGTTGGCTTGGATTATCGCGCTGCCGGAGGTGGATGTTGGAACCTGGTTCGTCCTGGGTGCGCTGCGGATGGTGGTGACCCGGCTGCCGTTTCTGCCGAACAAGGAGCTGCTGTTTGCCGCAATCGGCGTATCTCTCACCGGCGATTCTGCGCCGCAGGTTGCGGCGCTGATGGCCGCGGCCGGTGCGCTGCATGTGGCAGGGCATGGGATTGCTTATGCGCTGGCAACCCTGGTGGAGCGCAACGGTGCAACCGTGCGTTGTGTGGATGAAGGCGAGTTGGCAGCCGCTGCTGCCGGAAGGAGCGGGTGATGCGCATGAAGCTTGGTTTCGGGCTGGCTCTTCTGCTGGCGGCACCGGCGTCGGCGCAAGCGCCGATTCTCGGCCCGGATGCTGCACTGTGCGCCAAAGGCAGCACGGCAGATGCCTTGCTGCTGACGATCGATGGCCTGAAAAGCCGCGAGGGCACCGTGCGGGTTGAGCTGTGGCCGGGCGTGGAGGGGGATTTTCTGCGCGATCACCATGCGCTTGTTGCCGAAGGCAAGGCTTACCAGCGGGTTACAGTCACACCGCCGCCCTCCGGCCCGGCCAAAGTCTGCGTGAAGCTGCCGGGGCCGGGCACCTATGCCGTAGGGGCGTTTCACTCGCCAGCCGGAGTGCGTAAGTTCAATGTTCGCCAGGATGGGGTGACTTTCACGCGCAATCCGAAGGTGGGGCTGTCGAAACCGAAAGCGAAAGACGTGGCCGTTGCCTATGGCGCGGGCGTCAGCGAAGAAGTGGTCACGCTGAACTATCTGCGGGGGCTGGCGATGCGGCCGATCCCGAAGGAAGAGCTGCGCACGGCAGAGCGGCGGTAGCAGGCATGCATATCGTTGACGTTGCCGAATTCTATGCCCCGCTGGGCGGAGGGGTGAAAACCTATATCGATGCCAAGCTGGCCTTTGCGCATCAGCATGGCGTGAAAGTGTCGGTGATTGCGCCGGGGCCGGAAGACCGGATCGAGCCCCGGGAAGGCGGCCAGATCATCTATGTGAAAGCCCCCGCGATACCGATCGATACGCGCTATCACATCTTCTGGAAGGCAGCGCCGGTGCATGCGCTGCTGGACTCTTTGAAAGCCGATGTGGTGGAGGCGTCGTCGCCCTTCCGCGGTGCGTGGATTGTTGCCAATTGGCAGGGGCATGCCGCGCGCCGGGCGCACAAGGCCCTGTTCATGCATGCCGACCCGATCGCAGCGCACCCGCAGGTGTGGCTGCAGAGCTGGATGTCCGCCGATAGCGTGGACCGGCTGGCATGGCCGGGCTGGCGCTACATGGCCCGCACCGCGCGCCGCTTCCACAGCGTGGTTGTTGGCTCGCGCTGGTTTGGCGACCGCATCCTCCGGCACGGGAATATCACTTCGGACCTCGTGCCGCTTGGGGTTGATACCGAGCTGTTTCACCCGAAGCGGCGTGACAATGGGCTGCGGCGGCAACTGCTGGCAGATCTCGGCCTTGGGCCATCCGGCAAGCTGCTGGTGGGTGTTGGCCGGCACCATCCGGAGAAACAATGGCCGGTGGTATTCAACGCGGTCGGGGCCCTGCGCGACGAAGGCTTTGCCATGCTGCAAATCGGCAACGGCTTCGCCAATGAAGGTGTTTCCCGGGCGGCGGCCGCGGCCGGCAATGTCAAGCTGATGGGGCAGATCGGTGACCGGGAGCAACTCGCTCGCATTCTCGCCTCGTCCGACGCCATGGTGCATGGTAGCCGGGCCGAAACCTTTGGGCTTGTCGCCAGCGAAGGGCTGGCCTCGGGCATTCCGCTGGTCTTGCCATCAGAAGGCGGCTGCACCGATGCTGCCCATCCGGACTGGAGTGAACTCTATCGCCCCGGCGATTCAGGCGGTGCAGCCCATGCCATCCATCGACTTTTTGCGCGCGATCATGATGCCTTGCGGATTGCGGCCATCGGCGCGCGGCGGACCCACATCTCAACGCCTGCCCAGCATTTCGAGCGCCTCTTTGCGCTCTATCAGGATGCCACGCCTCCGGCGCCAGAGATCGCACCTGTTATCCTGCCGCAAGCCGGTGGCATTGCTTCGCCGGCCTGAGGCGCGCGGGATTTTGACTATTCGGCGGCCTCGGCGAAATCGGCTGCTTGCAATACCTTGCGCTCCAGCGGCCTGAACTGCAAAACCCCGTCGTCCAGCGGATCGTCGTGAATGGATTTGCGGTCTTTCAGATAATTCTGGGTATCGCGCCAGGGATCCTGCGTTGTCTGCCTTGGCAATGTTTCCTGCGCGCGTTGCACATAGCCCGACGTCAACAGCGGCGTTTCAAGCTCGAGATTGCTTTGCCCCATGACAGGCACTGCAATCGGCATGCCGCGCGCGTCCATCTCATTGATCAGGCGACAGGCATATTCGCAGGTGAGATCGGCCCGCAGCGTCCATGAGGCATTGAAGTAGCCGAAGACATAGATGAGGTTTGGAATATCGGAGAGCATCATGCCGCGATAGATGGTGCGCTCGGTGTTGGGGATGGAAACGCCATCAACGCTGACCGTGGCACCACCAAGCACCTGCACCCGCAGCCCCGTTGCCTTGACGACGATATCAGCATCCAGATGCTTGCCGGATTGCAGCGAGATGCCGGTGGCATCGAGCCGGGAAATATGATCGGTTTCGATGCTGGCGGTGCCGGCTTTCACCGCGTTGAAGAAATCGCTGTCCGGAACCAGGCACAGGCGCTGTTCCCAGACATTGTATTTCGGCGTGAAGTGGGCATCGATAGTATCGGCGGGTAGCTCTTTCGCCAGCATGTCGCGCAGCTTGGCGTTGGCCTTCACCGGATTTTTCCGGGCCGAATTGAATACCCATTGGCCCAGCAGGATATTGCGAAAGCGCACCACATTGTAAGCCGCCATGGGCGGCAGGATTTTCTGCAGGAAGATGGCAAAGCGATCTTCCGATGGCCGCGACACCATCCAGGTGGGAGACCGTTGCACCATGGTGACGTGGGCTGCGTCTTTCGCCATGACCGGAACAATGGTGACCGCCGTAGCGCCGGAGCCGATCACCACGACGCGCTTGTTGCGATAGTCCAACGCTTCGGGCCAGAATTGCGCGTGGAAAATGGTGCCCTGGAAGCTGGCCTCGCCTTCGAATGTCGGGTTGTGCGGATTGTCATAGCTATAATAGCCGGCCGCCATCAGCACGAAATTTGCCGTGAAGATGGCCGGACCTTCCGGCGTCTCCGCGGTCAATGTCCAAAGTCCGGTGCTGCTGTCGAAGCTGGCGTTGATGACCTTGTGGTTGAAACGGATATGCCGATCAATGCCGGCTTCGCTGGCGGTGGCGCGCACATAGCGCAGGATATTGGGTCCGTCGGCAATGGCCTTCTGCTCGGTCCAGGGGCGAAACTTGTAGCCCAGCGTGTACATGTCGGAATCGGATCGGATGCCTGGATAGCGGAACAGGTCCCATGTGCCGCCGATGGCACCGCGCCCTTCGAGGATCGCATAGGATTTGCCGGGGCATTTGTCTTGCAGATGCCAGGCAGCACCGATGCCGCTAAGCCCTGCGCCGACGATCAGAACGTCAAAATGTTGCATGCCACACTCCCGCTCGCTTGGGTACAGCATGTCATGCGGAGTGCAACTCCGCAATCTCGATGGATGAACCCAGACCAAACATTTTGGCGCAGCTGCTGTAACCGGCAGGCGCGGTTGGGCGAATTGACCGATGTGAGGGCATTGGTGCCCCACCCGCAAAGCACGAAGGACCTTCGTATGACTGCAACAACTGCCAAGCTGGGCCTGATGGCCGCCACCCTTGCCGCTGCAGCGGCGCTTGCAACGACTCCGGCTTCCGCCCAGGTGGCGGGCGGTTCCAAGGAAAAATGCTATGGCATTTCCCTGAAAGGTGCCAACGACTGCGCCGCCGGCCCCGGCACCAGCTGCGCTGGCACCTCCACGGTAAACTATCAGGGCAATGCGTGGAAATTCGTCAACAAGGGTGATTGCGCCAAGTTCGGCACAGCAACTGACGCCAAGTCGCCGATGCATTTGCCGGGCGGTCGCAAGGGCTCGCTGACGCCGCTTTCCCGCGACCTCAAGGCCTGACAAAACTCGGGCTGCCCCGCGAAAGGCCAGAGCCATGCAAAGCTGCACAGCACTCCCCCCTGGTGCCGGCCTCGGGCTGAAGCCCGAGCATGCAGCCGATGTGCTCTCACTTGGTCGATTTGCCGGGCGGGGCAGCCCACTTTGCTTTCTCGAAGTCCACCCCCAGAATTTCTTCGGCGACGGTGGCCCGCCGCATCGGCTGCTCACCGAATGCGCCGCGCATTTTCCGCTCAGCTTTCATTCGGTCGGTCTGTCACTGGGCCGGGCACAAGGCTGCGACGGAGCCGAACTCGATCAGCTTGCAGCATTGTGCGATCGCTATCAGCCAGCTGAGGTGTCCGATCATCTCGCCTGGTGTTCAACGGGCGATGCTCGCTTTCCAGATCTGTTGCCACTGCCTCTGACCGAAACCGTACTGGACCATTTCGCCGGTGAAGTGTCCCGGGTGCAGGATCGGCTGAAGCGGCGGATCCTCATAGAGAATCCATCACGGATGCTGGCGTTCGCAGGTGACACCATGACAGAAGCCGCGTTTCTCTCTGCGCTGGCGCTAACCACAGGATGCGGCCTACTGCTGGATATCAACAATATTGTCGTCTCCGCGATCAATCTGGGTCTGTCCCCGCACGCCATTCTGGCCGCCACCGACCCCGCGTTGGTTGCAGAAATCCACATAGCCGGCCACGCGATCGAAGCGCACGAAAGCGGCCCGCTGGCGATCGATGACCATGGCTCGGCCGTTGGCGAGCTTTGCTGGCGGCTGCTGGACGACTTTTTGCAGCGCGCAGGGCCAAGGCCGGTATTGCTGGAGCGGGACAGCAATGTGCCGCCCTTTGCTGCCGTGTTTGCCGAGCTGGAGCAGGCGGACGCACGGATTGCATCCGTGTCGCGCAAGGAACTTCCACAGCCGGAACAGACCCGTGCCTTCGCTTGAGGCGATCCAGTCCAGCATGGCTGAAACGATCGCACATGGGCCAGACTGGTGCCCGGTCGACCTGTTTTCCGGCCCCGCCGAGCGAATCCTGCTGGGCCTGAAGGCCCATGCAAACACCATCAGCCATGCCCGGCTGGTGGCGATGGAACAGAGCTT
>JAIMJL010000010.1:0-33757 GCA_020693225.1 Sandarakinorhabdus sp.
CCTCGCCGCGGCTCATGACGGCCAGCTCGCCGGGGCGTTTGCGGCCACAAACGCCCGCTTCTGCATCGTGTCGTTCGATTCCGATTGGCTCTATCCCACCGCCGAATCGCGCCGCACCGTGCAGGCGCTGGTCGCCGCCGGCCGGCACGTCAGCTTCGTCGAGCTGTCCAGCCCGCACGGGCACGACAGTTTCCTGCTGGATGTCCCCGGCCTCAACGCCGTGGTCGATGGCTTTCTGCGCGCCGGCGAGCAGCGCGCATGACCGGCCTGCCGCCCCGGCTGGCGCAGGTTGCGCAACAAATCCCGGCGGGCGCTTCGGTGCTCGATGTCGGCTGCTCCAGCGGCCTCCTGCTGGCCTGGCTGCAGGACAATCGCTCGGTCGACGGGCGCGGCATAGAGCTGGATGGCGCACGCGTTGCCGCCGCCGTCGGGCGCGGGCTCTCGGTGGTGCAGGGCGACGCCGATCGCGACCTCGCAGCCTTCCCCGATCAGTCGGTCGATTATGCCATCCTGTCGGAAACCCTGCAGGCCATGCGCGCGCCGGCGCAGGTGCTGGCGGAACTGCTGCGCATCGGCCGCCGTGCGGTGGTGGCCTTCCCCAATTTCGGCCATTGGCGGGTGCGCCTCGATCTGCTCACCAAGGGGCAAATGCCGGTCACCCGCAACCTGCCCGAAAGCTGGCACGAAACCGAAAATATCCACCTCTGCACGGTGCGGGATTTCAAGGCTCTCGCCGCCGCGCGAGGCTATGCCATCGAGCGCGAAGCCTATCTGTCAGGCGATCAGCCGATCCAATGGCAACCCAATTTGCGCGCCGACTATGCGCTCTTCGTGCTGCGCAGCTGAAAAAGCGCAGGCAAAAGAGGGGAGGGCGAACCCTCCCCCCGGAACAGCTCAAACCTTGGCTTCGGCCAGCTTCGCCATCACCTGCTTGTGCAGCCAGATGTTCATCGAAGCCGAATCATTGGTATCGCCGGTATAGCCCAGATCAGCCGCCAACTCCTTGCGCGAGGCAAGCGACGAATCCATGCCAACCAGCTTCATCAGGTCAACAATCGAGGTCTGCCAGTTGGAAGGCTGACCCGATTCCTTCGCCATATGCTCAAGCGTAGCCATCACATCGACCGCCTTAGGGGCCGGCGCAACGGGTGCCGCCGGAGCAGCGGCCGCCACAGGCGCTGCCGGGGCCGGGGCGGCCTTGGCTTCGGCATGGCCGAAAATCTTGTCCTTCAAAGTCGAAAACAAACCCATGCAAACCTCCTGTTAACGAATGCAGGTCTCATGCGGCATTTCCGCCGCCGCTTCAACCGCGCTCATCCGGCCGGAACAAAGCCCAGCGGCGCACCGGCATCGGGCAGAAAGCCATAGAGCGGCTCATCCGGCAGGGCCCTGGCCAGCGTCTCGCGCGCCACCAGCAGGCAATCCAGATCGATTCCGGTCCGCAGCCCCATCGCCTCCAGCATGAAAACCAGATCCTCGGTCACGATATTGCCCGAAGCCCCCGGCGCAAACGGGCAGCCGCCCAGCCCGCCTTGCGACGAATCGAAGGTGCGGATTCCCGCCTCCAGCCCGGCCACAACATTGGCCAGCCCCAGCCCGCGCGTGTTGTGCAAATGCAGTCCGGTCATCTTCGCCGCGCCGATCTCCGCATGCACCGCGCGCACCAGCCGCTTCACCTGCGCCGGATTGGCATAGCCGGTGGTGTCGGAAAGCCCCACTTCGTCGCAGCCCAACGCCATCAGATGCCCGGCAATCCGCAAAATGGCATCGTCCGGGATGGCGCCTTCCAGGGTGCAGCCGAAAGCGGTCGAGATCGCGCCCTCGAATTGCGGCCGGCTTTCCGCCGGCAGCAGGCGCAACCGTTCGGCAATGATCTCAACCTGTTCATAAACCTGAGCGTGTGTCCGCCGCAGATTCTTCAGGCTGTGCGTTTCAGAGGCCGAAAAGGGCAGGGTGATCTTGTGCGCCCCGGCGGCAATCGCCGCTTCCGCACCCTTCGCATTGGGCACCAGCACCGCCACATGCAGCCCTTCATGTTGGCGGGCGTGCGCCACGATCTCGCCGGTATCGGCCAGTTGCGGCAGGATATGCGCCGGCACAAAGCTCCCCACCTCGATCTCGCGCACGCCCGCCGCCACCAGTGCATCGATCCAGACCTTCTTGGCCGCGGTCGGCATGACCGGCGCAATCGATTGCAAGCCATCGCGCGGCCCGACTTCGCTCACCAGCACGTCGATTCCATCCAGGATTGCCATAACCGCCTCGCCATCTTGTGTTGCCGGATTTGTCCGGACATATGGGCCAATCGCCTGCCCGCAACAAGCATCGGGGAACCACCATGTCCGCAACACCGCTCGCAGGTCTGAAGGTCGTCGAATTCACCCACATGGTGATGGGGCCGGCGGCCGGCCAGATATTTGCCGATCTGGGCGCCGATGTCATCAAGGTGGAGCCGATCGGCGGCGATGCCACCCGCCGCCTGCTCGGCTCCGGCGCCGGCTATTTCCCGATGTACAACCGCGGCAAACGCTCCATCTGCCTCGATCTCAAATCCGAATCCGGCGTGGCCGTGGCGCGCGATCTGGCGCTGCAGGCGGATATCCTGATCGAAAATTTCCGCCCCGGCGCGATGGACCGGCTGGGGCTGGGCCATGCCGCCCTGCAAGAGGCCAACCCCAGGCTCATCTATGTCACGGAAAAGGGCTTTCTCGCCGGCCCCTATGAGCAGCGCACGGCGCTCGATGAAGTGGCGCAGATGATGGGCGGCCTCGCCTATATGACCGGGCCGCCCGGCAAGCCGTTGCGGGCCGGCGCGTCGGTTATCGATGTGGCGGGCGGCATGTTTTCGGTGATCGGCGCGCTCGCCGCGCTGGCCGAGCGGCAGCGCACCGGCAAAGGTGCCAAGGTCGCCGCCGCGCTATTTGAAACAACCGTCTATTTCGTCGGCCAGCACATGGCGCAAAAGGCGGTCACCGGCAAAGCCGCTGCGCCCATGCCGGCGCGAATCAGCGCCTGGGCAATCTATGATGTGTTCGAAACGGCGGATTCCGATTCGGTGTTCGTCGGCGTCGTCACAGATGCGTTGTGGGAAAAATTCTGCGCCCTGTTCGATCTGCCGGAGCTTTGGGCGAATCTCGAATGGCGCGCCAACAACGCCCGCGTGCAGGCGCGAGACCGGATCATGCCGCAGGTGCGCGCGCGGCTGCAGCAACTCACCAAGGCCGAACTCATCGCCCGGCTGGATGGCTCCGGGCTGCCGTTCGCCCCGATCGGCCGGCCGGAAGACCTGTTCGATGATCCGCATCTGCTTGCCAGCGGCGGGCTGGTGCCGGTCACCCTGCCCGATGGCCAGCAAACCCTGCTGCCGGCCATTCCCATCGAGCTGGACGGCGCCCGCATGCAATCACCGCCACGGCTCGCCAAAGCCGGCGAAGACAGCAGCGCCATCCTGGCAGCGCACGGCTATTTCGCCCAAAGCATCGCCACCCTCATGGAAAGCGGCGCAGTGGCCTGATCAGGTGGCATATATCTGCTCGGTCGATACGCGCGCTGCATGTCCGGCTGGTTACCAAATGTCCAATCTGCTATAATCTTATGTCTGCGTGGATGGTACTGCGGGCAAATGGAAGGGGGGCAGGCACGTGAACCGCACAACGGGAGATCCGAAAACAGATCCATCGATCGAGGCCGCTGTGCATCGGTTGCGGCATCTCCTCGAAGTCGAAACCATGTCCGCCACCGCCGATCTGGATCCGGCCTGGGTGGCCAGCCAGACCAGCGTCGACCTCGCCCATGTGCAGGCTATCCTCAATCAACTGTCAGCCGAAGGCCTGGTCGAACAGGCCGCCGATGGCCGCTTCCGGGTTGCCGCCACGCGCCCGGGGCGCAATCTCTCCGCGCGCATCGCGCCCACCCTCATCGCCATGGCGCAGCTTGCAGCAACGGCCGCCAGCGAAGCCGACATCGCCGGCCTGCTCGCCGCCCGCAACCGGATGGATTCCGCCATTGCCGCGCTGGACGCGCCGGCGCGCGCGGAAGCCTATCGCGACGTCATCACCCGCATCGCCGCTGCTACCGGCAACAGCTTCTACCAGCTGGCCGCCGCCCAGCTACTCAATGAAACGCGCTCCATGATCGATGCCCTCACCACCATCGATCTGCAGATTTACACCGCCGACAGCCGCGGCGGCGAAATGCTGCGGATGGTGGAGGCAATTGCCGCCCGCAATCCCGCCCTTGCCGCCGAGGCCGCGCAGGATCACGCCCTCATCATCACCCTGCGACTGGATCAGCTGGCGGTCAGCGCGTCCGGGTAAGCTCGCGCATGGCGCGGTCAAGACCCTCCAGCGTCAGCGGGAACATCCGGCCCGCCATCAGGCTTTTCATCATCTGGATCGATTGCGAATGCGTCCAGTGGGCTTCCGGAATGGGGTTCAGCCACACGGCGGAATGATACACCTGCGTCAGCCGCTGCATCCAGACTTCGCCGGCCTCCTCGTTCCAATGCTCCACCGATCCGCCGGCATAGTTGATCTCGTACGGGCTCATCGAGGCATCGCCCACGAACAGCAGCTTATAGTCGTGCGGGAACTTGTGCATCAACTCGAAGGTCGGCGTGCGCTCGCTCCAGCGGCGCTTGTTGTCCTGCCAGAGCGCCTCATAGGGGCAATTGTGAAAATAGAAGAATTCCAGATGCTTGAACTCGCTCCTTGCGGCGGAAAACAGCTCTTCCATCACCTTCACATGCGGGTCCATCGAGCCACCGACATCCAGCATCAACAGCAGCTTCACAGCATTGTGCCGCTCCGGCCGCATCACGATGTCCAGATAGGCCTTCTTCGCCGTGCCCTTGATGGTTGCATCCAGGTCCAGCTCGTCGGCCGCACCATCGCGCGCAAATTTCCGCAGCCGGCGCAGCGCCACCTTGATGTTGCGGGTTCCCAGCTCAACGGTCGCATCCAGATTCCTGAACTCGCGCTTGTCCCACACCTTGATGGCGCGGTTGTGCCGGTTCTGCTCCTGGCCGATCCGCACGCCTTCGGGATTGTATCCATGCGCACCAAAAGGGCTGGTGCCGCCGGTGCCGATCCACTTGTTGCCGCCCTGGTGGCGCTCCTTCTGCTCCTCCAGCCGCTGCTTCAACGTCGCCATGATCTCCTCCCAGGAGCCCAGCGATTTCAGCTTTTCCATCTCCTCGTCAGAAAGATGCAACTCGGCCACCTTGCGCAGCCATTCCTCCGGGATTTCCACAGCTCCCGTCTCAATGGTTGTTTCCAGACCCTTGAAAACCTTGCTGAAAACCTGATCAAACCGGTCAAGAAGCCCCTCGTCTTTCACATAGACGGCGCGTGACAGATAATAGAAATCCTCCACCCGCCGTTCGATCACCCCGGTCTGCAACGCCTCCAGCAGCATGAGATGCTCCTTCAGCGAGGCCGGGATTTTCGCAGCGCGAAGCTCGTCCAGAAAAGCCAGAAACATGGGCGAACCTGCTATCCTGCTGCGCCGCCGCCGGCAGCTGGCGATTGTGGCTGCGTCAATCGATTTTCTTCGCGCCGTGGGTGATGCTGATGGTGCGCATGTCGCCGGCATCGTTGATCGAAATCATCGTGCCCATGTCATTCTCGGTGCCCACCCCGCGGATCGCCATGCCCGGCTGATCCACCCGCATCTTCGAGTCCATCCCGCTGCCGGCAAGCTTGCCGTCATAGAAAGCCAGCACCTTCTGGAAATCGTCTGCCGTTTCGATGGTGACCACATTGCCGGTGCTGCCCTTGCCATCATCCAGCGTCATAGAGGAAAGCACCTTGCCGCCGGGATAGAGCGGGGCAAAGTCCGGTAGCGCCTTGGCCGCTGCAGCAGCCGTTGCGCTGTCCGCCGAGGTGGAGGCTTCCATCGTGGCCCCGTCTTTGTTGCTGGCCTTGTAGGTGCCATCGGCGGAGCGGGTCACCTTGCCGTCCTCGGTTTCAGCCACCGTCACATCCGGTGATCCGCAAGCCGCCAGCCCAAGCAGCAGCACGCCCGCCACCAATCGCATCGTCATCCCCGTCTCCTGTCATTTTCCAGCGCTGTCGCCAGCAGCCGACCACTCTACCCCTGTCGCACCCGAGCGTGCATGACGATTTTTACCATGCGCTGCAAGAGCGCAAAAATAGCGCGGCGTCATGCCGGTGCGAAGTGGAGGAGAGTGCGCATGACCAACCTGTGGCCGGAGTTCGCCGGCAAGCGCGTGCTCGTCACCGGCGGCAGCCAGGGCATCGGCCACGCCACCGCGCAGGCCTTCCGCGCCGCCGGGGCAAGCGTCATGATCACCGGAACGCGCGAAAGCGCCAAAGACTATGCCGATGCCCTCGATGGCCTTGAATATTTTCGCGCCGATTTCGCCAGCCCTGAGGCAGCCACGGCGCTGGCCGCTGCAATTGGCCCGCTCGACGTGCTGGTCAACAACGCCGGCACCGGCCGTCCGGATGAATATACCGCGTCCGGCTTCCGCACCGTGATCGATATAAATCTCAACAGTGTCATGGATATGGCGCTGGCCTTTCATCCAGCATTGAAAGCCAGCGGGGGCACGATCGTCAACATGGGATCGCTCTCCAGCTTCCTCGCGCTGCGCGAAGTGCCGGCCTACACAGCATCCAAGGCCGGGCTGCTGGGCCTCACCCGCGCGCTGGCCGACAAATGGGCGCCCGACGGAATCCGCGTCAATCTGGTTGCCCCCGGCTTCATCCGCACCCGCATGACCGAGCTGCAGCGCAGCGATGCCGCCTATGAACAGCGCCTGCTGAAATCGGTTCCGATGCGGCGCTGGGGCGAACCGGAGGAGGTCGCACAGGCGGTGCTCTATCTCGCCTCGCCGCGCTCGGCCTACATCACCGGGCAATCGATCGCCATCGATGGCGGGCTGATGCTGCGCTAGTCTTTGGCGGGCACCTCCGCCGCCGGCGCCTGCAGCGGCAAAGGCGTCGCAGCCGCTGCTTCGGCGGCTTCCACATCGGCCACCGACCGCGCGATCGTCGCCTGCTCGGTGGCAACCGGCGCATCCGCCGGCTTGTCTCCGCAGGCCGCCAGCAGCGCCGGCAGCAGAATCGCCCATCCTCTCATAACCGTCCCTTCGCAACCAAGGCTGGCACCGTCTATGCGAGCGCGATGGCAAGTCTTGCAACACCGATCACTCTCGCCTGCGGGATCACGCTGCCCAATCGCATCGCCAAATCCGCCATGACCGAGGGGCTGGCCGACCCGTGCAACCGCGCCACTCCCGCCCATGCCACCCTCTATCGCCGCTGGGCAGAAGGCGGGCTCGGCCTCAGCATCACCGGCAACATCCAGATCGATCGGCAGCATCTGGAACGGCCCGGCAACATTGCCCTGGCCGGGCCGCAAGACGCAGACGCAATCGCCGCGCTCTCCGGGCTGGCAACCGCCGCGCGCAGTAAGGGCGGCGCGGTGTTCGCCCAGCTGTCGCACGCCGGTCGGCAAACCCCCGCCAGCGTCAATCCGCATCCAGGGGCCGCCAGCGCCATTGCCGTCGCCTTGCCCGGCAAACAGTTCGGCACCCCCGAACCGCTAACGGAAAGCGAAATCGAGGTGCTGATCGCCCGCTTCGGTGCTGCCGCCGCCCACTGCCGCGAAGCCGGCTTTTCCGGCGTGCAGCTGCACGCCGCGCATGGCTATCTCCTGTCCGGCTTCCTGTCGCCGCTGGCCAACCGCCGCACCGATCGCTGGGGCGGCAGTCTGGAGAATCGCGCGCGCTTTCTGATCGCGGCGGTGCGCGCGGCCCGCGCCGCAACGGCATCGGATTTCGGCATCGCGGTCAAGCTGAACAGCGCCGATTTCCAGCGCGGCGGCTTTGCCACCCACGAATCCGTTGCCGTGGCGCAAATGCTGCAAGCCGAAGGGGTGGATTTTCTGGAGCTGTCCGGCGGCAATTATGAACAGCCGCGGATGATGGATTCCAATGGCCTTTCCGAAGGCGAACAGCGGTCCGCCCGCCGCGAGGCCTATTTCCTGGCCGAGGCCGAACGCCTGCGTGAAGCGGTGAAACTGCCGCTGATGGTCACCGGCGGATTTCGCTCGGCAGCCGCCATGCAGGCCGCGCTCGGATCCGGTGCCTGCGATCTGATCGGAGTCGCCCGGCCGCTGTGCGTCGAGGTGGATGGCCCCAACCTGCTGCTGCAAAACGCAGAGCATGTCCTGCCATCGATGGAATCACAGCTGCGGCTGGGGCCGGGCCTGCTTGCCCCGAACAGCCGCTTTGCGCTGGTCAGAATGCTGAACGGCTTCGGCGTGCAGGCCTGGTTCTGCCTGCAACTGCTCAGAATTGCGGCGGGGCAGCAGCCCGATCGGCAGTTTCCGGTGTGGAAGGCGCTGTCGCGCTATCAGGCGCGCGAACAGGAGATGGCGCGGGCGCTGGTTCGCTAGCCGGGCTGTCATAGGGCACAATTTCCTCATCCTCGTCCGGCAGGGCAGGGGGCGCACCATCAAAGAGCTCAGCGCGGCGCAGCTGCAGCCAGGCCGAGCGGACGGTGGCATATTCGTCGGCCGATCCGGTCAGAAATTGCTCGCCGCTCTCCGCAACAGAAGCCCGCGCATCCACCACGCGAAAGCCGATTTTTGCAATCCGCCCGCCGGTGTTCAACACCTCCCGCGCCCCGAAATCTACCGGATCGACCACGAAATCCACGGTAAAGCCGATGCCGTCGCGCAAGGTCGATGGCCCGAAAAACGGCATCACGAGATACGGCCCGGAACGCAGCCCATAAACCGCCATCGTCTGGCCGAAATCGTGCGGCTGCTCCTCCAGCCCCATTCCGGTGGCATGATCGGCCAGGCCGCCAACCCCCAGCACGGTGTTCACCAGCGTCCGATCCAGCGCCCGGAACGCACTGGCAAACTTGCCCTGCAACACGGCATGAACAAAGTTCTGCGGCTCGTTGAAATTGTCATACACGTTCCGGATGCCGCGCTGCGCCGCGCCCGGCATCACCGCACGATAGGCTTTCACAGTCGGCTTCAACACCGCGCGATCCACCGCCCGGTTGGTCGCATAGATCTTGCGGTTGGTGCGCTCCCACGGATCCAGCGCCGCCGCCTCCATGGATGCCGCCCGCTCGAAGCGCTCGCCGCTGTGGGCGCATCCAGCTACGATCAGCAAGAGTGCCAGTGGCGCTAAGGTCTTGGGATTCATACCGCCCGCCTAGTAGCCGAAGCGAAGCAGCACAAGCGGCATGCGACAAAGCGGTGCGTCAGCCCGCCGCCCGATTGACTTGATATAAAGAGTTCCTTAAGTCTTTACCCATGCAGCGATTGCTCGACATCCTGGCCGCCCTCGCCGACCCCACGCGGATGAAGATCATGTTGCTGATCCGCGACATCGAGCTGGCGATGGGCGAGCTGGCAGAGGTGCTCGATCAGTCGCAGCCGCGCGTTTCCCGGCATGTGCGGATTCTGGCCGAGGCAGGGCTGGTGCGCCGCAACAAGGAAGGGGCCTGGGTGTTCGTCGGCCTGGGGCACAATGTGCCAACTGCGGAAATCTATGCGCTGGTTGACAGTCTGCTCGCCGGGCGGGACATCATCGCCGCCGAGCGCGCGCGGCTGGCCCAGGTGAGAACCGGCCGGCAGAAGGCAGTTGACAGCTGGTTCGATGCCCACGCCGCCGAATGGGATCTCATACGCGGGCTGGAAGCGCCCGAAGCGGCGATAGATGCCGACATTCTGGCCGCCGCGCGCGGTGGCAGCGTCGGCCGCCTGCTCGATATCGGAACCGGAACCGGCCGCATGATCGAGTTGCTGGGCGGCGATGCCACCAGCGCCATCGGCATCGATCGCTCGCCGGAAATGCTGCGGCTGGCGCGGGCCAAGCTGGCCGAAGGCGATTTTCCGATCGCCGAAGTGCGGCAGGCCGATATGCGCGCGCTGCCGTTTGAACCGCACAGCTTCGATACCGTTACCCTGCATCATGTGCTGCACTTTGCCGATGATCCCGCCAGCGTTCTCGCGCAAGCCGCCCGCATGGTCGCGCCCGGCGGCAAGCTGCTGGTGGTGGATTATGCCCCGCACGCGCGCGAGGATTTCCGCTCGCGCTTCCAGCACGTGCGGCTCGGGTTCGAGGATGCCGCGGTGATCGGCTGGATGAACTCCGCCGGCCTGCAGGCAGACGTGGCCGCGCGGCATCACGGCCCCGAACTCACCGTTGTACTCTGGCAGGGAAGACCCGCATGACCGCCGCAATCATCGATCCAGCCGCCAAAGATCCAGCCGCTGAAGATGCAGCCGCGGAACTTCGCCGCGCCGGCAACGCGCCGCTGTTTGCCGATCTTCCCGGCGACATCGAAGTCAGCTTCGAATTCTTTCCGCCGAAAACCGAGAAGATGGCGGAAACCCTGTGGCAGTCGGTGCAGACACTCGCACCGCTGAAGCCGCGCTTCGTCTCGGTAACCTACGGCGCCGGTGGCTCCACCCGCGAGCGCACGCACCAGACGGTCGCCCGCATCGTGGCCGAAACCGGCATTCCGGCCGCCGCCCACCTCACCTGCGTGGAGGCCAGCAAGGCCGACATTGCCGAAATCGCCGATGCCTATTGGCAGGCCGGCGTCCGCCACATCGTCGCCCTGCGCGGTGATCCGCCCAAGAAAGACGGCCAGTTCCAGCCGTTCCAGCGCACGGCGGATGGCTATGGCGACGCCGCCGAGCTGGTCGCCGGGCTGGCCGCGCAGCATCCGTTCGATCTCTCCGTCGGCGCCTATCCGGAAGTGCATCCCGAGGCCGCTGATGCCGCCGCAGACATCGATCATCTGAAGCGCAAGTTCGATGCCGGCGCGTCGCGCGCCATTACCCAGTTTTTCTTCGAGCCAGACACCTTCTTCCGCTTCCGCGACCGCGCAGCTGCCGCCGGAATCGCCGGCGAGCTGGTGCCGGGCATCCTGCCGGTGGCCAATTTTCAGGCCGCCGTCCGCATGTCGGCGCCCTGCAATGTCGCCATCCCGGCCTGGATGGCGCGGCTGTTCGAAGGGCTGGACGATCACCCCGATGCGGCCCAGCTGGTGGCAGCAACGGTTGCCGCCGAAATGGTCCGCCGCCTCTATGCCGGCGGCGTGCGGCACTTCCACTTCTACACGCTGAACCGGGCCGAGCTGGCCTTTGCCATCTGTCACCTGCTGGGAAAACGCTCATGATCGCGCCCTCCGAAGCCGAAGCCGCCTTCAACGCGGCCATCGCCGAGCGAATCCTCGTGAAAGACGGCCCCTATGGCACCGCCGTCCAGGCGCTCGGCTTGGTCGAGGCGGACTATCGCGGCCAGCTTTCGGTCAATCTGGATCAGAAGGGCAACAATGATGTGCTGAACATCACCCGCCCGGAAGCGATTGCCGGCATAGCCCGTGCCTATCTCGATGCCGGGGCCGATATCCTTGCCACCAACAGCTTCAACGCCAACGCCATTTCGCAGGCCGATTATGGCCTCGAACATCTGGTCGGCGATATCAACCGCGCCGCCGCCCGCATCCTGCGCGCCGAGGCCGACGCGGCAACCGCGCGCGACGGCCGCCGCCGCTTCGTGGTTGGCGCCCTCGGCCCCACCAACAAGACCCTCTCGCTCAGCCCCAAGGTGGAAGACCCCGGTTACCGCGAAGTCGATTTCGATGGCGTGAAAGCGGTCTATCGCGAACAGATCGATGCCTTGCTGGAAGGCGGGGTCGATTTCATCCTGATCGAAACCGTGTTCGACACATTGAACGCCAAGGCCGCCGCCTTTGCCGCGATGGAGGCCGAAGAAGCCCGGCAACGCCGTGTGCCGGTGATGCTGTCGATGACACTCACCGATCTGGCCGGGCGCAACCTCTCCGGGCAAACGGTGGAGGCCTTCTGGACCTCGATTGCGCATGTGAAGCCGCTCACCGTGGGTCTCAATTGCAGCTTCGGCGCCACCGAGCTCCGCCCGCATGTGCAAACGCTCGCCGCCAGGGTGGACAGCCCCATTCTGGTCTATCCCAACGCCGGCCTGCCCAACGACATGGGTGCCTATGACGAGCTGCCGGAAACCACCGGCGGCTTCATCCGCGATTGGGCCGAGCAGGGCCTGATCAACGCCGTGGGCGGCTGTTGCGGCACCACGCCGGCGCACATCGCCGCCATGGCGCGCGCCGTCGCCGATCTGCCGCCGCGCGCGGTTCCCGTTCTCACCCCGGCGCTTCGCCTGTCCGGCCTGGAGGCCGCTGTTTTCGCATGACCGACACCTTCGCCAACGCCGCTTCCCGCTTCATCAACATCGGTGAGCGCACCAATGTCACCGGCTCCGCCCGCTTCAAGAAGCTCATCATGGCGGGCGATTTCACCACCGCGCTCGATGTGGCGCGCGATCAGGTGGAAAATGGCGCGCAGGTGCTGGACATCAACATGGATGAAGGCCTGCTCGAGAGCGAGGCCGCCATGGTCACCTTCCTGAAGCTGATTGCCGCCGAGCCGGACATCGCCCGCATCCCGCTCATGGTGGACAGCTCCAAATGGGCGATCATCGAAGCCGGCCTGAAATGCGTCGCCGGCAAATGCATCGTCAATTCGATCAGCATGAAGGAAGGCGAGGCGCAGTTCCTCGCGCAATCCCGCCTGGTCCGCCGCTATGGCGCCGCTGTCGTGGTGATGGCATTCGATGAACAGGGCCAGGCCGACACCGCCGCGCGCAAGCTGGAAATCTGCGCCCGCGCCTATGATCTGCTGCTGGCAGACGGCTTCAATCCGGCCGACATCATCTTCGATCCCAATATCTTCGCCGTCGCCACCGGCATCGAAGAGCATGATCGCTACGCGCTCGATTTCATCGAAGCCTGCAAGGCAATCAAGGCGCGCTGCCCGCACGCCCGTATCTCCGGCGGGCTGTCCAACTTGAGCTTCGCCTTCCGCGGCAATGAAGCGGTGCGTCGCGCAATGCACTCGGTGTTCCTCTATCACGCCATCCCCGCCGGGCTCGACATGGCAATCGTCAACGCCGGCCAGCTCGATGTGTATGATCAGCTCGATCCCGATCTGCGCGAAGCCGCCGAAGATGTGGTGCTGGCCCGCCGCCCGGACGCCACCGAGCGGCTGATCACGCTTGCCGGCCGCTTTACCAACAGCGGCGTGGTCGCGGAAAAGGCGACCGAGGCCTGGCGCGAGTTCCCGGTGGGCAAGCGGCTGGAGCATGCCCTGGTCAACGGCATCGATGCGCATGTGGTGGCCGACACCGAAGAGGCGCGGCTGCTGACCGACCGGCCCATTTCCGTCATCGAAGGTCCGCTGATGGACGGCATGAACGTGGTCGGCGATCTGTTCGCCACCGGCAAGATGTTCCTGCCGCAGGTGGTGAAATCCGCCCGCGTGATGAAAAAGGCAGTGGCGCACCTGGTGCCCTTTATCGAGGCGCTGAAGGAAGAGGGCGCGGCTCCCAAGGCCCGCATCGTCATGGCAACGGTGAAGGGCGATGTGCACGATATCGGCAAGAACATCGTTGGCGTCGTGCTCCAGTGCAACAATTTCGAGGTCATCGATCTGGGCGTGATGGTGCCCTGGGCCACCATCCTGCAAACCGCGAAAGACCAGAAGGCCGACATGATCGGGCTGTCCGGTCTCATCACGCCCTCTCTCGATGAAATGGTCACGGTGGCAACGGAAATGCAGCGCGCCGGCTTCACCATGCCGCTGCTGATCGGTGGCGCCACCACCTCCAAGGTGCACACCGCGCTGCGCATCGCGCCGGCCTATTCCGGCGCCACCATCCATGTGCTGGATGCCTCGCGCGCTGTCGGTGTTGCCTCCACCCTGGTCTCCGAAACCCTGTGCGAAACCTATGTCGAGGAAATCGCAAATGATTATGCCGATATCCGGCTGAAGCGGTCGGGCGTGCAATCGCCGCTCACGCCGCTGGCCGAAGCCCGCGCCAACGGGCTGAAAGTTGATTTTGCCACCGAACCACCGGTGCGTCCGGCGCACACCGGGCGCTGGGTGGAGGCCGATTTCCCGCTTGAAACACTGGTTCCCTTCATCGACTGGACCCCGTTTTTCCGCGCCTGGGAACTGCATGGCAACTATCCCGCAATCCTCGAAGACCCGGTGGTCGGTGCTGCCGCCCGCACCCTGTGGCACGATGCGCAGGCCATGCTGGAGCGTCTGGTTCAGGAAAAATGGCTGACCGCAAAGGGCGTAGCCGCCATCTGGCCGGTGCGCCGCGAGGGCGATGATATTCTGGTTTTCGCCGACGAAAGCCGCGCCCACCTGCTGGCCCGGCTGCCGATGCTGCGGCAGCAGGTGGTGAAGCGGGAAGGGCGCGCCAATGATTGCCTCGCCGATATCGTCAGCCCCGAAGCGGACTGGATGGGCGGCTTCGCCGTCACCACAGGCCACGGCATCGAACAACGGTTGCAAGAGTTTCAGGCCCAGCACGACGACTTCAGCGATATCCTGCTGAAGGCACTGGCCGATCGTCTGGCGGAAGCCTTCGCCGAGGCGATGCACCACCGCATCCGCACCCAATACTGGGGCTATGAGCCGCAAGCCGCCCCCGATTATGCCGCCCTGATCCGCGAGCAATATCAGGGCATCCGCCCGGCGCCGGGTTATCCGGCCTGCCCGGATCACAGCCTGAAGCCGCTTTTGTTCGATCTGCTGCAGGCGCCCGAAGCCACCGGCATCACGCTCACCGAAAGCTTCGCCATGTGGCCCACGGCGGCAGTCTCCGGCTTCTATTTCGCGCATCCGCAAAGCCATTATTTCGGCGTCGCGCGGGTCGGTGAGGACCAGCTTACAGACTATGCCGGAAGGCGCGGCGTCGATCTCGATCAGGCCCGCCTCTGGCTGCGCCCGAATCTGGATTAAAGCGCCGAGTCAGCCCGGCCCCGCGTCCAGCGCCAGAAGGGCGGTGCGCCGTCCTCCCCACGCAGCCGGGCGTCCACCACGTCGAGCACGGCGCGCGTCACCGTCGGCAGATCCAGCCCGCGGCAATCCTCCAGCGTCAGCCAGGCCAGTTCGCCCAGCTCCCGGCTGTCAGTTGGAACCAGCGAAGCAAGCGCCTCGGCATCGCCCATCAGAAACCGGGCATCAAATCGCTTGTGCCGCGCCGGCGGGGTGATGGCGCGCGCCACAAAGCGCAACCCGGCCAGATCAGCGACCAGCCGCGCATCTTTGATTGCTCCCAGCGCCAGCCCCGTTTCCTCGAACGTCTCGCGCACCGCCGTCAGAGCCAGCGCGCGCGCCAGCCTTGCCCCATCCTGCCGCTTCAGCCGCGCCGTGGCGGCAAGTGCCGCCGCCACATCGTCGGCCAGCGGCCGCGAGGCAGCGGCATGATAATCGCCGCGCTCGATGCGGCCGCCAGGGAAAACCCATTTGCCGGGCATGAAATCATGGCCAGCCGATCGCCTTCCCATCAGGATGCGCGGCAACGCCGCATCGCGCCGGACAAGGATCAGCGTTGCAGCATCGCGCGGCCTGGGGGGTGGCATCATGCGCTGCAGCGTTGGGCGCTTGCCGGCCTTCCGCCAAGCTGGCGGAATTGCGGTGCGGCGGATCGATGCATATGTCGCCGCTATGGCTGATGCGCCTCATCCGATGATTCGCTTTTTGCTTGACACTGCCGCACCTGTGGATAACTTCAACCGCTGGTCGGAAGAGGAGTGCCCCGGTGGGTCAACCGCACGAACAGCAGCATCGCTGGCTCTGGGCCGCGCTGTTTTCGGGAATGGCGTGCGGCTATGCTCTGCTGCTTGGCCTGTGGGTCGCCTTCACCTAGCCTACGCTGTCAGCCGCCATCCGCATTGCCGTTGCCGCACGAACGGCCTAAGGCGCATGCGATGACCATTTACCTGCACGAAGGCGATCTGCCCGCCGACGTTTTCGCCCCCGGCCCGATCGCCGTCGACACCGAAACCATGGGCCTGCACCCGCATCGCGACCGGCTTTGCCTGATCCAGCTGGCAGACGGGCAGGGTGACGAACATCTGGTGCGCTTTTCCGGCGACTATTCCGCCCCCGTGCTGCGCGCTATCCTCGCCGATCCGTCGCGGCTCAAGCTGTACCATTTCGGCCGCTTCGATCTGGCGGTCATCAAACGCTATCTCGATACCATGGCCGCGCCGGTTTTCTGCACCAAGATCGCCAGCCGGCTGGTGCGCACCTACACCGATCGGCACGGGCTGAAGGATCTGGTGCGCGAACTGCTCGGCGCGGAAATCTCCAAGGCGCAACAATCGTCTGACTGGGGCGCCGCCGTTCTCAGCGATGCGCAGAAAGACTATGCTGCATCCGACGTGCGCTATCTGCACCAGATGATGCCGATCCTGCAGCAACGGCTGGCCCGCGAAGGCCGCACCGCGCTGGCCCAGGCCTGTTTCGATTTCCTGCCGCACCGGGCAGAGCTCGATCTGGCCGGCTGGCCGGAAATCGATATTTTCGCGCATATCTGATCGCGCCGATGGCCGCCAGCATAGCATCCCGGGCCGAAGCCGCACGCGAAGCGCGCCGCCGCTCGATGTTGCCCGGCGGCAGCCGCGATGCCGCCGTGGCAGTGGCAAAGATTGCCCTGCCGCTGGCCAGCCTTGCGCTTTTGGCCGTGCTAATTGCCCTGCCGCTTTCAGCCACGCAGGAGTTCAGCTTCCTGCTCTCCAAAGACAGCGCCATGAAGGCGGATGAGCGCATGCGGGTGACCGAGGCAACCTATCGCGGCGAAACCGGTGCCGGCGAGCCGTTCGAGATCCGCGCCGAATCCGGCGTGCAGAAAAGCAGCGCCGTCCCCGTCGTCGTGCTGACCGACCTCACCGCGCAAATTCGTCGCGCCGATGGCCTCTCCACCGTAACCGCGCCACAGGGGGAGTTCCTGATCGAGCGCAACCAGGTACTGATCCAGGGCCCAGTAGAGGCTCGCGCCGCCAGCGGCTACAGCCTGGACGGCAGCCGCATCCTCGTGGACATAGACAGTAACCGAATAACCTCGACCGATCCGGTGTCCGGAACCTTGCCGATGGGCACTTTCTCCGCCGGCAGCTTCGAAGCCGACATCGAAGGCCGCCGCGTCATCCTCGAAGAGCGTGTCAGCATGCGCATCACCCCCAGCCGGAAAGCCTCATGAAACCTGCCCTTGCTGCCCTGTTGCTGGCAACCGCCGCCGTCACCGCGCATCCCGCATGCGCGCAATCGCTTGCCACCTCGGCGCTGAAGGGTCTGGATACCCGCGCGCCGATCGATGTCGATGCCGATCGGATCGAAGTGCTGGACGCGCAGAACCAGGCGATCTTCAGCGGCAATGTCCGCGTGGTGCAGGGCGGCCTCACGCTGGAGGCCAACCGCATCAAGATCGTCTATGCCCGCCCCGCGAACGGCGATCCGGTGATCCGCCGCCTCGATGCCGATGGCAATGTCCGCGTCACCACGCCATCGGAACGCGCCACGTCGCGCTTCGGCATCTATGATGTGGATAGGCGCCTGCTCACCCTGATCGGCGATGTAAAACTCACCCGTGGCACCACCCGCCTGAATGGCAACCGGCTGACCATCGATCTCGCCAGCGGCCGCTCCACGCTCGATGGCAAATCCTCCAGCGGCCAGACCGGCAGCCGCGTCAGCGGCCGCTTCGCGGTGCCGGACCGCAAGAAATAGCACACGGAAACGGCCCTGCTAAACCGGCACTGCGGTCCCGATATAGTTGATGCCGGTATCGTCGCAGATGTGAAAGCCCTTGAACGGCGACCAGCTCAGGCCCTGGATATCGGTCACGCGCAAGCCCGCCATCGCCAGCTTCTGCGTCAGCTCGTCCGGCGTGATGAACTGCTTCCATTCGTGCCCGCCTTGCGGAATCAGCTTGGCAATCCGCTCGGCGCCGGCAATCAGCACGGCCCAGCTTTGCGGCGTGCGGTTGGGCGTGGAAAACAGCAGCAGCCCGCCCGGTTTCAGCAGCCCGCGCAGCGCCGCCAGAAAGGCCGGCACATCGGCCACATGTTCCACCACCTCCATGCAGGTCACGATATCGAAGCTAGCCGGCATCGCCCGCGCCAGGGCCGTCACATCACCGGCCCGATAGTCAATCGCCAGGCCCTGCAACCGGGCGTGCTCGCGGGCGATCGCAATCACATCCTCGCCGGCATCGATCCCGGAAACCGTCGCCCCCATCCGCGCCAGCGGCTCGGCCACCAGCCCGCCGCCACACCCCACATCCAGCGCCGAAAGCCCGGTCAGCACCCGGCGGCTTTTCGCGTCCAGATGAAAATGCGCCACTGCCGCCGCCCGAATATAGCCCAGCCGCGCCGGGTTCACCCGATGCAACAGCTTGGAGCTGCCATCGGGATCCCACCAGTCCCGCGCGAGCTCGGCAAACAGGGCAACATTCTGGGTGACGGCAGTGCTGTTCATGACACCCACCGTAGCCTGTGCGCGCCCTCTAGTCGATTGCGGCGAAAAATCCGGATTGCTTGAGCTGCGGCTCGGCCGGCATCTCCTGCCAGCCGCGCGCCGTCAGCCGCTCCAGCGGGGCAAAGTTGCGCTTGTAATCCATGCGCGGGCTGCCCTTCACCCAATAGCCAAGATACACGTTCCGCATGCCCACGGCGGCCGCGCGCAGCACATGATCGAGGATCATGTAGGTGCCAAGCCCGCTGCGCGCGCCCGGCCCGGTTTCATAGAAGCTGTACACCATCGAAAGACCATCGGACTGCTTGTCGGTCAGGCAGGCGCCGATCAGCCGCCCCGGCCGCCCATCGGCAGCCGCCTCGCGATATTCCACCACCACGGTGTCCACCGGCGAGGTCTCGATCATTTCCGCGAAATCATAGCCGTCCATGCTCGCCATCCCGCCACCGGGATGCCGCGCCTTCAGATAGGCCTTCAGAAGTGCGAACTGCTCTTCGGTCGCCCAGGGGTCGCAGGCGGCCACATCCAGGTCAGCGTGGCGCTTGATGATCCGCTTCTGCGATGCGGTGGGAACAAAGGAGTCCGCCACGATCCGCACCGAAACACAGGCATTGCAGCCCTCGCAGCTGGGCCGATAAACCACATTCTGGCTGCGGCGAAAACCGATGCGGCCCAGCCCCTCGCTCATCCGCGCGGCATCCGGCCCGCGCAGCTCGGCAAAAACCTTGCGCTCGGTGCGCCCCGGCAGATAGGGGCAGGCGCTCTCGGCGGTCACGAAAAAGCGCGGAAACCGGGTTGGCTGGTCGGTCATGCAAGCACGCAACCGCAAGCAGGCATGCAGCGCCGCTGCCATGCGGCCCTGTCTGGCCCAGCGCGATCGTTCGTCCCGTCGTTCACTCGAACCGCATTCCGTATCCCAGCCATCACCTGCACGTGGCGCTGCATCCCAAGCCCATAACGGCCGGTAGTGCAATTTTGCACAAAGGGAGCGGCCAGCGCAATCGATTGCTGGGCAATCGCCTGCGTCAAAATCGAGCGCCCGGCGCCAGATCCGCCGACCCCTCCGCCGACACGCGCTCTCCTGCGGCAGTCACACCGCCAATGCCAGCAGCAAACGCAGTTAACAACGCAAACACCATATCCGTTTTGGCGGCAATTTCTGCTTTCGCAAGCTCAGGCCAATTCCACCCGACTCACTTCATAGCCCGATCCGCGCAACGCCTCGATCAGCCGCTCCAGATGGTCGGCACCGCGGGTTTCGCATTCGATCTCGGTCACCAGCCCCTTGGCCGGCAAATTGGTGAAGATCCGCTGGTGCGACACCTCCAGGATATTCACCTGCTGCTGGTCGAACACCCGCGCCACGCCAAACAACTGCCCCGGCCGGTCGCGCAGCCGGATGCGCAACCGCGCCAGCCGGCCCGATCGCACCAGATCGCGCAGCAGCACATTGGCCAGCAGGCGCGTGTCGATGTTGCCGCCACACAGGATCAGCCCGATCGTGCGCCCGCGAAACCGCCGCGGATTGGCCAGAATCGCCGCAAGGCCCGCGGCACCCGCCCCTTCAACCACCGTCTTTTCAATCGCCAGCAGCATGGAAACCGCCCGCTCCATGTCGCTCTCACCCACCAGCAACACGTCGGAAACCAGCTTGCGCACACACGGCACCGTCAATGTGCCCGGCACCTTCACGGCAATGCCTTCGGCCAGCGTGTCGCCATCCGCCACCACCGGCTCGCCCAGCAAGGTGGAGCGCATCGAAGGATAAAGCTCGGCCTGCACGCCCACAATATCGCATTTGGGCGAGAAGCGCTGCGCCGCCACGGCACAGCCGGAAATCAGCCCGCCGCCGCCGATCGGCACGATCATCGTATCGATGTCCGGCGCATCCTCGAACATTTCCAGCGCCACCGTGCCTTGCCCGGCCATCACCAGCGGATCGTCATAGGGATGCACGAAAACCAGGCTGCGCCGTTCGGCCAGCATGTGCGCATGCGCCGCTGCTTCCTCCAGCTTTTCGCCGTGCAGCACCACTTCGGCATCATGCCCCTCGGTCTGCTGCACCTTGATGAGCGGGGTGAAGCGCGGCATCACGATGGTTGCCGGAATGCCCAGCCGCTTGGCGTGATAGGCCAGTCCCTGCGCATGATTGCCCGCCGACATGGCGATCACCCCGCGCCTGCGCTCGTCATCGCTCAGCGCCAGCAGCCGGTTCAGCGCCCCGCGCTCCTTGTAGGCAGCGGTAAATTGCAGATTCTCGAACTTCAGAAAGATGCGCGCGCCGGTCAGCTCGCCCAGCGTGCGGCTTTCCAGCGTCGGCGTGCGCACCACCTGGCCCGCAATGGCCGCCGCCGCCCGCACCACATCGTCGGGGCCAATCGCCAATGCGTCACCAGCGGGCGCATCCGGGGCCGGGGAAAGACTTGCCATATACTCATGCCTTCATATCGTTTCCGCTCGCCTAGCCCATGCCGGCCCGCGCATGCAAACCGCCACACTTGCGCCGGAGCAAAACGCCCGGCATGCCATTGCCATGGCAACCATCGCATTCATCGGCCTTGGCGTCATGGGCTGGCCCATGGCCCGGCATCTGCGCACCGCGGGCCACACCCTGCACCTGTTCAATCGATCGTCGGCCAAGGCCGAACGCTTCGCATCGGCCTATGGCGGCACACCCTTTTTCACCCCGGCTGCTGCCTGCGAAGCGGCAGACGCCCTCATCACCTGCGTCGGCAATGATGACGATATCCGCCAGGTCACCGCCAGCGCCTTCCAAAGCCTGCCCGCAGGTGCATTGTTCATCGATCACAGCACCGCCTCGGCCAATCTGGCGCGCCAGATCGCAGCCGACAATCCGCACTATCACTGCGTCGACGCGCCGGTATCGGGCGGCCAGGCCGGCGCCGAGGCCGGCCAGCTCACCATCATGTGCGGCGGCAGCGCCGAAGCCTTCGCCGCCGCCAGCCCCATCCTCGCCGCCTATGCGCGGATGACCGGCCATCTCGGCCCGGCAGGTTGCGGCCAGCTGGCCAAGATGGTGAACCAGATTGCCATCGCCGGCGTGGTGCAGGGGCTGGCCGAAGCCTTGCACTTTGCGCAATCGGCCGGTCTCGATGCCGCCGCCGTCATCGATGTGATTTCCAAGGGTGCTGCGCAAAGCTGGCAGATGGACAACCGCGCCAAAAGCATGATCGAGGGCCGCTTCGATTTCGGCTTCGCCGTCGATCTGATGCGCAAGGATCTCGCGCTGGTGCTGGACGAAGCCCGCCGCAACGGTGCCCGGCTGCCGGTCGCCGCGCTGGTCGATCAATTCTATGCCGATGTGCAGGCCATGGGCGGCCAGCGGCAGGACACATCCTCGTTGATCAGGCGGTTGGCATGAAACACTGGATTTTCGCCGCGCTGCTGCTGGCCACTGCCGCAGACGCGAAAACGCTTATCGTCAACGCCAACGGCTACACCATCGGCGAAAGCGGCTCGCTCAGCCGCTTCTCCGGCCTGTTCATCGGAGATGATGGCAAGCTGCTGGCAACGCTCAGGGAAGGTGCCGCCGAGCCGAAGCTGGCAGCCGGCGATTATCGCCTCGATGTGAAGGGCAAAACCATCTTTCCCGGCCTGATCGACGCGCACGGGCATGTGATGGATGTGGGCTTCAGCCTGCGTTTGCTCGATCTCGCGCCAGCCACCAGCCTCGCCGATGCGCAAGACAAGGCGCGCCGCTACGCCGCCGCCAATCCGGCGGCGAAATGGGTGAAGGGCATGGGCTGGAACCAGGTCGCCTGGGGGCTGAACCGCTTTCCCACCGCCGCCGAGCTCGATGCCGCCGTCGCCGATCGGCCGGCCTGGCTGGAACGGGTGGATGGCCACGCCGGCTGGGCCAACAGCGCCGCCATCAAGGCCGCCGGAATCACCGCAAAAACGAAGGATCCCGCCGGCGGCCGCATCATCCGCGACGCCGCCGGCAACCCCAGCGGCCTGTTCATCGATAGCGCCATGGCGCTCATCGGCAAGGTGGTCCCGCCGCCGTCCGCCGGCGACTCCGAAGAGGCTCTCGCCGCTGCGCTGAAACATTTCGCCGCGCTGGGCCTCACCGGCATTCATGACATGGGCACCCGCCCGGACGCCTGGGCCCTTTATCGCAGCTTCGGCGATGTCGGCCGGCTCACCGTGCGCATCACCGCCTATGCGCACGGAATGGAGGCGATGGAGGCAATTTCCCCCCTGCGACCAACCCCCTGGCTGTATAATGATCGCCTGCGCCTGCAAGGCATCAAGATTTATGGTGACGGCGCACTCGGCTCCCGCGGTGCCTGGCTGTTGGCACCCTATTCAGACGAGCCCGCAACCAAAGGCCTGCAATTCCTCGACGACACGAAGATGAAAAACCTGGTCAGCCGCGCGAATTTCCTCGGCTATCAGGTGGCGCACCACGCCATCGGCGACGCCGCCAACCGGCAGGCGCTCGATGGCTTTGCCGAACTCCGCGCGACCTATGGCGACACATTCCGCAACCGCATCGAACATGCACAGATCATCGCCCCCGCCGACATCCCGCGCTTTGCCGAACTGCAGATCATCGCCTCCATCCAGCCCACCCACGCCACATCCGACAAGGCGATGGCCGGGGATCGTATCGGCGAGGCGCGGCTGGAGGGGGCCTATGCCTGGGCAACCCTCCGGCAGGCCAAGGTGCGCACCGCGCTCGGCTCCGATACGCCGGTCGAACCCGCCAACCCCTTCTATGGCCTGCACGCCGCCGTCACCCGGCAGGATCGCAACAACCAGCCCCCCGGCGGCTGGCGCGCGGATCAGGCGATGAGCCTGCAACTGGCGCTGAAAGGCTTCACCCTCGATGCCGCCTATGCCGGCGGCGCGGAAACGAAGGTGGGCACGCTCAGCGAAGGCAAATGGGCCGATTTCATCGTGCTGGACCGCGATCCCTTCGGCATCCCGCCAGCAGACCTTCCCAAGGTGCAGGTGCAGGAAACCTGGCTGGCCGGCCAACGGGTCTATGTGAGACCGGCCGCCAACTGACCGGCCATAAGTCCGTCTGCGACGGTTGCGCGCGCGGGGCACCAGGCGATTGCCCTGCGCAGGGCGAAATCCTAAGGACACTGTATGACCGACGCCGCCGCATCCCCCATCCGCACACGCAAGCCGGAATGGCTGCGTGTGCGCGCGCCCACCTCGCCCGCTTTTGCCGAAACCCGCAAACTGATGCGGCGGCTCAATCTCAACACCGTGTGCGAGGAAGCCGCCTGCCCGAACATCGGCGAATGCTGGCAGCAGAAACACGCAACGGTGATGATCCTGGGTGACACCTGCACCCGCGCCTGCGCCTTCTGCAATGTAAAAACCGGGATGCCCGGCCCGGTCGATGTTCTGGAGCCCGTGCATGTGGCCGAAGCCGCCGGCGAGCTCGGCCTCAAACATATCGTGATCACCTCGGTGGATCGCGACGATCTGCCCGATGGCGGTGCCACCCAGTTCGTCCGGGTGATCGAGGAAATCCGCAAGCGCGCCCCCGGCACCACGATCGAAATTCTCACCCCCGATTTCCGCAACAAGGCCGAAGAAGCGGTGAAGCGCATCGTCGCCGCCCGGCCGGACGTCTACAATCACAATCTGGAAACCGTGCCGCGCCTCTATCCCACCATCCGCCCCGGCGCGCGTTACTATCATTCGCTGCGCCTGCTGGAGCAGGTGAAGCGCCTCGATCCCACCATCTTCACCAAGTCCGGCGTGATGCTCGGCCTCGGCGAAGAGCGGATGGAGCTGCACCAGGTGATGGACGACATGCGCTCGGCCGACATCGATTTCCTCACCATGGGGCAATATCTGCAACCCACGCCGCGCCATGCGAAAGTGGTGGAATTCGTCGAGCCCAAGGCCTTCGCCAGCTATGCCGCCATCGGTCGCGCCAAGGGCTTCCTGCTGGTGGCGGCCTCGCCGCTCACCCGCTCCAGCTATCACGCCGGCGATGATTTCGCGAAGATGCAGGCGAGCAGACAGGCCGCCCACAATGAAACGGCCGCCCGCAATGCGGTGCATGCAAAGGCAGGCGCAGGTGCCCCGGCATAGCGAATCCCGCACTTTGCCTTGGTCGCCGCAGGAAATGTTCGACCTCGTGGCCGACATCCGCCGCTATCCGGAGTTTCTGCCCTGGGTTGTCGCCGTCCGCGTGCGCGAAAGCAGCGACACGGCCATGGTGGCCGACATGTCGGTCGGCTTCAAATCCCTGCGCGAAACCTTCACCAGCCGGGTCAAGCTCGTGTCGCCGTCGCATGTCGATGTCGATTATGTCTCCGGCCCGCTCAAGCATCTGCGCAATGATTGGCGCTTCCACCCCACCGCCGATGGCGGCACAAGGCTGGATTTCGATGTCGATTTCGAATTCAAATCCAAGATATTCGAACGGCTTGCAGGCGCTTTCTTTCACGAAGCCTTCAAACGCATGGTGTCCAGCTTCGAAGCCCGCGCGCTGAAGCTCTATGGCAGCAGGAGCCTCAGCGCCACCAACGTCGCCTGACGGCGGATCTCCGCCCGGCCCAGGTCGCCGAAATGGTGCGTGTCGGCCACTTCGGTGCCTTGCACCCCTTCGCGGAAGGCGCGCGCGAAAACCACCGTGCCAACCGGCTTCTTCTCGCTGCCGCCGCCCGGCCCGGCAATGCCGGAAACGGCAACCGCCACATCCGCGCCGCTGCGTTTCAGAGCCCCTTGCGCCATCGCCCAGGCGGTCGCCTCGCTCACCGCGCCCAGCGTGTCCAAGATATCGGCACTCACCCCCAGCAAGGCCACCTTGGTTTCGTTGGAATAGGTCACGAAACTGGCCTCCAGCACCTGCGACGCCCCCGGAACCTCGGTGATCACGGCAGAAACCAACCCTCCGGTGCAGCTCTCGGCGGTGGTGATCCGCCGCCCCAGCGCGCGATTTTCCTCCACGATCCGTTCCGCCAACGCGATCAGCTCCGGCCCGAAATTCATGCTCTGTCCCAATCCGGAAGAATGATGGTTGCCGCCGCCTGCGCCGCGATCCCCTCGCCGCGCCCGGTAAAGCCGAGCGCCTCGGTGGTGGTGGCCTTCACGCTCACCCGCGGGCGATGGGCGGCCAGAATGTCGCCGATCCGCGCCCGCATCGCCTCGCGGTGCGGCCCCACCTTGGGCGCCTCGCAGATAATAGTCACATCCACATGCACGATCCGCCCGCCGGCCGCCACCACAAGGTCTGCCGCATGCGCCAGAAAGCGGTCAGACGATGCCCCTTTCCAACGCGCATCGGTGGGCGGAAAATGCATGCCGATATCGCCGTCCCCCAGCGCCCCCAGCACCGCGTCGGTCAACGCATGCAGCCCCACATCGGCATCGCTGTGCCCGATAACACCCTGCCGATGCGGGATTTTCAGCCCGCAAAGCCAGAGATGGTAGCCCGGCCCGAAGCGGTGCACATCAAAGCCGGTGCCGGTGCAGCTTGTCATGGCAAGCAAGGCTTCGGCGCGGGCAAAGTCATCGGCAAAGGTCACCTTCATCGCCCGCTCGTCGCCCGGCACCAGCGCCACCTTGTGGCCCGCGGCGCGCACGATCTCGGCATCGTCGGTCGCGCCCTCCGCCGCCCCGGCATGCGCCGCCTGCAAAAGCTCGAAATGAAAGCCCTGCGGCGTCTGCGCCCGCCACAGCCGCTCGCGCGGCACAACCCCGTCCACAAAAGCCTCGCCGCTGCGCAAACTGTCCACCACCGCCAGGGCAGGGCAGGCCGCCCCGTCGCTGTCCAGCGCCCGCAGCACCCGGCCGATCATGTCTGCCGGCACCAGCGGCCGCGCCGCATCATGCACCAGCACCCGGTCAACGCCGCCGGCCCCGGCCAGCTGCTCCAGCCCCAGCCGCACCGATTGCTGCCGGCTGCCGCCGCCGATCCCGATCGAAACCGGCAAGCCGTCCAGCGCCGCCTCGGCGCGTGCCTGCTCGCCGTCCGCCACCACCACATGCACAAGGTCGATGCCCGGATGCCGCACAAAAGCCCCCGCCGCATGCGCCAGCAGGCTGCGACCGGCCAGCCGCTGATATTGCTTGGGAACCCCGTCCCCCGCGCGCACACCTTTCCCGGCCGCAACGATCATCGCGGCCACCACAGGGGCAGCAGCAGGCAAGCGCACAACAGGTGGGGCAGGGGCGTCAGGCGTCACCGCCCCTCGATAGGCGCACCCGCGCTTGCCGAAAAGGGGGTTATGCCCTATGCCCCTGCCTGAAAAACAGGCAGACCCTACCCAAACCGATGAACCCGCTCCCTCCCTTGCAGATCGGCCCGCTGAATATCGCGTCGCCGGTGATCCTGGCGCCGATGACCGGCGTCACCGATCGGCCGTTCCGCACGCTGGTAAAGCGCTTCGGTGCCGGCCTCACCGTCACGGAGATGATCGCGTCCGAAGCCATGGTGCGCGAAACCCGCCAGTCGCTGCAGAAGGCGGCCTGGTGCCCCAGCGAGAATCCGGTGTCCATGCAGCTGGCCGGCTGCGAACCCGGCGTGATGGCGGAAGCCGCAAAGCTCAACGAGCAACGGGGTGCGGCGATCATCGATATCAACATGGGCTGCCCGGTGAAGAAGATCGTCAACGGCCACGCCGGATCGCACCTCATGCGCGATCTGAAGCTGGCCGGCGCGCTGGTGGCCGCAACCGTCAAGGCGGTTTCGGTTCCGGTCACGCTCAAGATGCGCATGGGCTGGTGCCACGATAGCCTGAACGCACCCGAACTCGCCCGCATCGCCCAGGATCTCGGTGTGCAGATGATCACCGTCCACGGCCGCACCCGCAACCAGCTCTATTCCGGCACCGCCGACTGGGCATTCGTGGCCCAGGTCAAGCAGGCGGTTTCCATCCCGGTCATCGTCAACGGCGATATCTGCTCGCCGCAGGATGCGCTGGCCGCGCTGGCGCAATCGGGCGCCGATGGCGTGATGGTGGGCCGCGGTGCCTATGGCCGCCCGTGGCTGCTGGCCCAGGTGATGGCGGCGCTGGAAGGGCGCGAGGTGCCGCAAGCCCCGCCGCTGGATGCGCAACTTGCCCTCATCCTCGAACATTATGATGCCATGCTGTCGCTCTATGGTTCGCACAATGGTGTCGGCATCGCCCGCAAGCATCTGGGATGGTACACAAAAGGCCTGCCCGGATCGGCCGAGTTTCGCAACAAGGTGAACTTCGTCGCCGATCCCGCAGAGGTCGTGGCCATGCTGCGGGATTTCTACGCAGCCCTCGGTGACCGCCAGCCCGAGCCGCTCGCCCGCGCCGCATGAGCCGCGCACCCCACGCAGTCGTCAGCACCAGCCTCCGCCCGCGCGCCGCGCTGCTGCCGCACCCCACAGACATCTGGAACGCGCTCCCCGCACCGATGCTGCTGCTGGCGCCCGATGGCCGGGTGGCGTTGGCCAATGTGGCCTGCGAAACCTTCCTCAACAGCTCGCAATCGCAGCTGATCGAGCGCGGCTGGGAAAGCCTGTTCCCCGAGGATTCGCCCTTGCGCGCCGTGGTGGATGAAGCCCGCCTCGCGCGCCACGATATTGCCGCCTACGACATGCTGATCGAGTTCACCGGTGGCCGCCGCGTGCGCGCCGATGTGCTGCTCGGCATCCTGCCCGATGCCGAAGGCTGGCTGGCGCTCAGCTTTCAGCCGCGCGCGGTCACCTCGCTGGTCGATCGGCAGATCGGCCACCAGGGCGCAGCGCGCTCGGCGGTCGGTGTCGCGGCCATGCTGGCACACGAAATCAAGAATCCGCTGTCCGGCATTCGCGGGGCCGCGCAGCTGCTGTCATCCAGCGTCGACGAAGACGGGCAGGAGCTCACCACCCTCATCGTCAGCGAAGTGGATCGCGTTGCCGATCTGATCGATCGCATGGAGGGCTTCACCGACACCCGACCGCGCACCCTCGCGCCGGAAAATATCCACGCCGTCCTCAGCCATGTGCGCAAACTGGCAGAAGCCGGATTCGGCGCCGGGATTGCCTTCCGCGAACGCTATGATCCGTCGCTGCCGCTGGTGATGGGGGATCATGATGCGCTCATTCAGGCCTTTCTCAACCTCGTGAAGAACGCCGTTGAAGCCTCTCCGCCACAAGGAAAAATCACGCTGACAACAGCCTTTCGCCAGGGCTTCCGGGTACGCCAGCCCGGCTCCGGCCGCAGCGTATCCCTGCCGCTGGAGGTATGCGTCATCGATGAAGGGGAGGGCGCGCCGGTACACATTGCCGATCACCTGTTCGAGCCATTCGTCAGCGCCCGGCGCGGCGGCACCGGGCTGGGCCTGGCGCAAGTCGCCAAGGTGGTGGGCGATCACGGCGGCGTCATCGAATATGATCGCCGCGACGGCAAAACCACATTCCGCATCCTGTTGCCGGTGGCAAGCGCATGATCACCGGCACGATCCTCGTCGTTGACGATGATGCCGGCATCCGCACCGTGGTGCGGCAGGCGCTGCTGCGCTCCGGGCACAGCGTGCGCTCCACCGACAGCGCCGCCGGGCTGTGGAAGCTGATCGAGGAGGGTGTCGGCGACGTGCTGATAACCGATGTGCTGCTGCCCGATGCCAATGGGCTGGACATGATTCCGCTGGTCGCCGCCCGCCGCCCCGGCCTGCCGATCATCGTGATGAGCGCCCAGAACACGCTCAGCACCGCCGTCAAGGCCACCGAACAGGGTGCCTTCGATTATCTTCCAAAACCTTTTGATCTGAACGAATTGACCCGCACGGTTCAAAGTGCGCTCGAAGGAACGCGCATCGCAGCGCCGGATCAGGTAGCGCCGCAGGGTGAAGCGGCGGGCGAGGCCATGCCGATGATCGGGCGGTCGCCACCGATGCAGGAGGTCTATCGCACGCTGGCCCGCGTTGTGCCCACTGATCTCACCGTCATGGTGCTGGGCGAATCCGGCACCGGCAAGGAACTCGTCGCCCGCGCCCTGCACGATCTCGGCCCGCGTCGCACCGGGCCGTTCGTTGCCATCAACATGGCCGCCATCCCGCGCGAACTCATCGAAACCGAACTGTTCGGCCATGAACGCGGGGCCTTCACCGGCGCCGCCGCTCGCAGCAGCGGCCGCTTCGAGCAGGCGCAGGGCGGCACGCTGTTCCTCGATGAAATTGGCGACATGCCGATGGACGCGCAAACCCGTCTGCTGCGCGTGCTGCAATCCGGCGAATATTCCACCGTCGGCGGCACCCGCAGCCTGAAGGCCGATGTCCGTATCGTCGCCGCCACGCACAAGGATTTGAAAAGGCTGATTGATTCCGGCCTGTTCCGGGAGGATCTCTATTATCGGCTGAATGTCGTTCCGGTCCGCCTGCCGCCCCTGCGCGCCCGCCGCGAGGATATTCCCGAACTTGCCAATCATTTCCTGCAACGCGGGGTCGCCGAAGGCCTGCCGCGCAAGCTGCTCGATGCCTCCGCCATCGCCTGGCTGCAGAGCCAAGCCTGGCCCGGCAATGTCCGCGAGCTGGAAAACGCGATGCGCCGCCTCGCAGCCCTCGCCCGCGATGAAGTCATCACTGCCGCCGCCGCCGAGCTGTGGATCGCCCGCGCCGATGCCGAGGGCTTCGAGCCACAGCCGGCACCCACTTTGCGCCCGGAAAACCCCGGCAGCAGCCTGCAATCGCTGATTGCCGGCTGGCTGGCCGCGAACATCGCCACCGGCCCCACCCCCGCCGACGGCCTCTATGATCGCCTGCTCGCCGATTTTGAACGCCCCCTGCTGGAAACCGCCCTCGATCTCACCGGCGGCAACCAACTGAAAGCCGCCAGGCTGCTCGGCGTAAACCGCAACACCCTGCGCAAAATGCTCACGGTGCGTGAAATTGATCCCGGCGAACGGCGAAGCTCCCGCTGAAGGCCACTCGAACCGTCGCATTCGGGTCACAGCATGCACAAAACTGTGTTCCTTCTGCCACGCTTCTTTGCTAGACAGGCGTGATGGACCGCCCGCCAGCGACCCCTGATGCTTCGCTCCGCAAGCGCGCCTCCATCCGCATGCGCCATCTGCGCCGCCGCTTCACCCGCTGGGCCAGCAGCCCGGATCGCTTCCCCAGCCTCGAAATCGCCTTCGCCGCGATCGCTCTCGTCCTCGGCATCCTGTCCTATGCCGTGCTCACCGGCCAGCGCGCACCCGCCACCGGCTTCAGCCCGCAAACCATCACCCTGCTGCTCGTCGCCAATCTGCTGCCCCTCCTCGCGCTGCTCCTGCTCATCGCGCGGCGCATCGCCATCCTGTTCGCCAACCGCCGCGCCGGCCGGGCAGGGGCGCAGCTGCATGTTCGCCTTGTCGCGCTGTTCGCGGCGCTGGCCGCCGCCCCCACCATCCTCGTTGTCATCTTCGCCTCGCTCCTGTTCCAGTTCGGCGTGCAGTTCTGGTTCTCCGATCGCGCCAAAACCGTGCTCGACAACGCCGATCAGGTTGCCCAGGCCTATGTCGATGAAAACAAATCCCGCATCCTCGAAGACATCGTCGCCATGGGCAGCGATGTAAGCGGTTATTCCCGCGATTTCGGCATCGCCTCGGTATCGTTCCAGGATGGCCTCGCCTTCCAGGTCGCCGCCCGCAACCTCTCCGAAGCCGCCGTCTTCTCCCCCGGCCCCGATGGTGCCATCGTCTTCGCCGACACCGGGATAGACAGCCGTCCCAATGCCGAGCGCCTCGCCGGCATCGATCTCGCTGCCGTCCGCATCGGTGAAGCCCGCGCCGTCGCCTCTGCCACCGATCGCATCGAAGCCGTCGTCCGCCTCTCGGCCCCCACCCCGGTCTATATCTACGTCAGCCGCAAGGTCGAGCCGCGCGTCCTGCAACAGGTCGCCCGCACCCAGTCCGCCCTGTCCGACTACAAGGCGCTCACCGAGCGCAGCCGCGCCCTGCAATGGCGCTTCAACCTCATCCTCATCATCGTCTCGCTGCTGATTGTCGCGGTCAGCATCTGGTTTGCCATCCTGCTCGCCTCGCGCCTTGTGGCCCCCATCGGCGATCTGGCCGAAGCCGCCGAGCGCGTCGGCGGCGGCGATTTCGATGCCCGCGTCAAGGTCAGCGGTGCCGGCGATGAAATCGGCGCGCTCGCCCGCGCCTTCAACGGCATGACCGGCCAGCTGAAAGCCCAGCAAACCGCGCTGCTCGGCGCCAACGCGCAATCGGAAAGCCGCCGCCGGCTGATCGAAGCCGTGCTGTCGGGCGTGTCCGCCGGTGTGTTGTCGGTGGATGGCGAAGGCATCATCCGCCTTGCCAACGCCAGCGCCGAAGCCCTGCTGGACAGCGGTGCCGGCGGGCTGGTTGGCCGCCCGCTGGCGGTCATGGCCCCGGAACTCGCCACCCTGCTGGAAGCCGCCCGCGCCGAAGGCCGGGTGTCGGCCGAAATTCAACGCAGCCGGCCAACACCCAGCGGCAATCCGGAAAGCCAGACGCTCGCCGTGCGCCTCGCCGCCGACACCGGCCAGTCGCGCAGCTACATCCTCACCTTCGACGACATCTCGCAGCAACTCTCCGATCAGCGCCGGGCCGCCTGGTCCGATGTCGCCCGCCGCATCGCGCACGAAATCAAGAACCCGCTCACCCCGATCAGCCTCTCGGCCGAACGGTTGAAACGCCGCTTCGGCCCGAAAATCACCGAAGGTCAAGATATCTTCGCCAGCCTCACCGATACCATCATCCGGCAAGTCGGAGACCTGCGCCGCATGGTGGATGAGTTCTCGGCCTTCGCGCGCATGCCAAGCCCCACCTTCCGCGCCGAAAACATCGCCGAAATAGCACGCCAGTCGCTGTTCCTGGCCGAAGTGGCGCAACCGGCCATCCGCTTCAGCCTGCACGCGCAAGACGAGATTTCCCCCTTCATCTGCGATCGCCGCCAGCTCGGCCAGGCATTCACAAACTTGATCAAGAATGCTGCCGAATCCATTGTCTCAAAAAGCGAAACAGCATCAGGAGATATCGCCGTCAGCATCACCCAAACCGCCGATCGGCTGCTGGTGACCATCGAAGACAGCGGCATCGGCATTCCCGACGACCTGCGCGACCGCCTGTTCGAGCCCTATGTCACCAGCCGCCCGCGCGGCACCGGCCTCGGCCTCGCCATCGTCAAGCGCATCATCGAAGATCATCAAGGCAAGCTGGATCTCGCCAACCGCCCGCAAGGCGGTGCCGTCGCCCGCATCGAATTCGATCTGGCGCAAAACCGCACCCTGGTGGAATCCCCCGCCCCCGAATCCGCAGAGGTCACCCCCGTTCATGTCGCTTGATATCCTGATCGTCGACGATGAAGCCGACATCCGCGCCCTGATTTCCGGCGTGCTGGAAGACGAAGGCTATGGCCCCCGCACCGCCGCCAATTCCGACGAGGCGCTCGCCGCCATCGCCGAGCGCCGCCCGGCACTCCTCATCCTCGATATCTGGCTGCAAGGCTCCAGGCTCGATGGCCTCGAACTGCTCGATGCCGTCAAGGCGAAAGACCCGTCGCTCCCGGTCCTCATCATCTCCGGCCACGGCAATCTCGATACCGCTGTCGCCGCCATCAAGCGCGGTGCCTGGGATTTCATCGAAAAGCCCTTCCAGGCCGATCAACTCCTCCTCGCGGTCGCCCGCTCCACCGAAACCGAACGCCTGCGCCGCGAAGTCGATGAACTGCGAACCCTTGCCGGCCTAGACAACGAACTCACCGGCTCGTCCCAGCTCATCAACGCCGTCCGCGCCACCATCAAGCGCGTCGGCGCCACCGGCAGCCGCGTGCTCATCCAGGGCCCGGCCGGCTCCGGCAAGGAAGTCGCCGCCCGCCTGCTGCACCGCTGGTCCGGCCGGGCAGACCGCCCCTTCGTCGTCCTCGCCGCCGCCCGCATGGCACCCGAACGCGTTGAAGAGGAATTGTTCGGGGAAGAGCAGGGCGGCGAACTGATCCGCCCCGGCCTGCTCGAAGTGGCCAGCGGCGGCACCCTCTTCATCGATGAAGTGGCCGACATGCCGCTCACAACACAGGGAAAAATCCTCCGCGTCCTCACCGATCAATCCTTCCAGCGGGTCGGCGGCACCCGCGCCGTCAAGGTCGATGTCCGCGTCGTCTCGGCCACAGCGCGCGATCTCGCCCTCGAAATCGCCGAAGGCCGCTTCCGCGAAGACCTCTACTACCGCTTGAACGTCGTCCCCGTCCGCCTGCCGCCCCTGGCCGAGCGCCGCGAAGACATTTCCCACCTCGCGGAATATTTCCTCGCCCGCCTCGCCTCCGAACGCCGCGTCAAAACCCCGGCGCTCACCACCGATGCCCTCGCCGCCCTGCAAGCCTATGCCTGGCCCGGCAACGTCCGCCAGCTGCGCAATATCGTCGAACGCACCCTCATCCTCGCCCCGGCCCACGCCAGCCTCACCATAGACCTCGATCAACTTCC
>JAIMJL010000010.1:33784-45334 GCA_020693225.1 Sandarakinorhabdus sp.
CCTGCTGCCCAACGAAGCCGCCCGCAACATCATGGGCACACCCTTGCGCGAAGCCCGCGAAGCCTTCGAACGCGAATATCTGAAAGTGCAAATCCGCCGCTTCAGCGGCAACATCAGCCGAACCGCCGCCTTCATCGGCATGGAACGCTCCGCCCTGCACCGCAAACTGAAAGCCCTCGGCATCACCGAGCACGACCGCGACGAGGAAGAGAGCTAAAGGACAAGGCATCTCCAGGGGCGCCGCCCCTTGACCCCGCTGGGGCCTGTAGCCCCAGACCCCGATAGTTTTGTGGAAGAGGGGCATCGCAACTGTTGTGATGAACGCCTCACTCTCGATTGCCCCCCCTTCCACAAAACTCATGGAGGTGCAGGAGGCTCAGCCTCCTGCCGGGGTGCAGGGGCAGCGCCCCTGCGGCTGTCTTTTCTTTCACCTCACCGCTCATCGCTGGTTGTGCACTGCGGCATCGGGGCTTACATTTGCCGGAGGCGGGCTGTTGGGTTCGTCGGCCGACGTCGGGCAACGGCGCGGGTGTGGGCGCCACTGCCTGCCAAGAAGGATGATCTTGAGATGGCCGAGAAAAGCAAAGCCAATGACAAGGCGAACAATCTGCAGGACGTGTTCTTGAACGCGGTCCGCAAGCAGAAGATCCCGGTCACGATGTTTCTGGTCAATGGTGTGAAATTGCAGGGTGCGATTACCTGGTTTGACAATTTCTCTGTGCTGCTGCGGCGGGATGGCCACTCGCAACTGGTTTACAAGCACGCGATTTCCACCGTGATGCCGGCAGCGCCGGTGCAATTGTTCGAGCCGGAAACGGCAGACGAGCAAGAGGATGTCGATTGAGCGAAGCGGGCGGGCCTGCGGTTGAACAGGCCGCGGTTGAACAGGCTGCGGGCGCACGCTGGTTCGATGGCGAGCAGGGGGTCAGCTTCGGCTCGCCGGCCACGGTTGTCCATCCCGAATTTGTCAGTGGCAAGGGTCGTCTAAAGCCGCATGCGCGGTCGCCCGAAGCGCGGCTGGACGAGATAGCAGGGCTGTCGGCGGCCATCCGGCTCGACGTTCGTGATCGGCAGGTGGTGAAAATCCGCGAGAAAAGCCCGGGCACTTTGTTCGGCAAGGGCCAGGTGGAGCGGCTGGCGGCCGAGGTGCAGGCCGCGGGCAGCGAAGTGGTGGTGATCGATGCGGCGGTGTCGCCCATCCAGCAGAAGAATCTGGAAACTGCGCTGAAGGCCAAGGTCATCGATCGCACCGGGCTCATTCTGGAGATTTTCGGCGAGCGCGCGGCAACCAGCGAAGGGCGCCTGCAAGTGGAACTGGCGCATCTGGAATATCAGGCCGGCCGCCTGGTCAGAAGCTGGACCCACCTAGAGCGCCAGCGCGGCGGCTTCGGCTTCCTGGGCGGTCCCGGCGAATCGCAGATCGAAACCGATAGGCGCCTGCTGCGCGACCGCATCGTCCGGCTGAAGAAAGAGCTGGAGGATGTGAAGCGTACGCGCAGCCTGCACCGGGCAAGGCGGCAGAAAGCGCCGCATCCGGTGATTGCGCTCGTCGGCTATACCAATGCCGGAAAATCCACGCTTTTCAACCGCTTGACGGGTGCGGATGTGATGGCGGAGGATCTGCTGTTTGCAACGCTCGATCCCACCATGCGCGCCATCGAGCTGCCGGGCACGAAGGGCAGGGCGGAAAAGGTCATCCTGTCAGACACGGTCGGCTTCGTGTCCGATCTGCCAACCGAACTGGTGGCGGCCTTCCGGGCGACGCTGGAAGAGGTGATCGAAGCCGATCTGCTGGTGCATGTCCGCGATCTGTCGCATCCCGATAGCGAGGCGCAGGCCGATGACGTGCGCACCGTGCTGAACAGCCTCGGCGTGCTCGAAGGGCAGGGCGCCATCCCGATGATCGAGGTGCTGAACAAGGCCGATCGGCTCGATCCCGATACCCATGCCGCAGCCCTGGAACGGGCGCAGCGCGATCCGGATATCCTGCTCGTCTCGGCGCTCACCGGCGAGGGGATCGACACGCTGAAGGCGCGCCTGGTCGGCAGCTTGAAGGCGCAAACCCAGCTGGTCACCTTTGCGCTGCACCCGTCGGATGGAAAGCGCCTCGCCTGGCTGCATGCCAATGGCGAGGTGCTCTCCACCACCGAAGAGGGCGGCATGCTGCACGTGCAGGCCCGCCTGGATGAGGCCGCGAGAGCGCGCTACCGCAGCCTTTAGGCTCCAACGTATCTGATCGGTCTCCGATCAGTTGCCCGCCTTCACCGCCTGCCAAAGCGCCTCCTTGGCATCCAGCGGCAGCCCGGCAAAACCCTCCGCTGTCTCGATCGCCCGGAACCGCCGCTCGAATTTCGCCGTCGCCAGCCGCAGCGCATCTTCCGCATCCACCTCCAGATGCCTGAGCCAGTTCACCGTCGCAAACAGCAGATCGCCGGCTTCCTCCTTGCGCTCGGCCGGCGTGCGGGCCGCGGCAATCTCGGCCATCTCCTCATGCACCTTCGCCAGCGCTCCGTTGGCATCCGGCCAGTCAAACCCGGTGCGCGCCGCGCGCGCCGAAATCTTCTGCGCCCGCAGCAGGGCAGGGAGGGTCAATGCCACCCCGTCCAGCGCGGACAGGCGCGGCTTTTCCGCCGCCTTGATCGTCTCCCAATTGGCCTTCACCGCGCTCGCCGTCAGCTTTTCCGCTGCATCGCCAAAGATATGCGGATGCCGCCGCTGCATCTTGGCCGTGATTCCCGCCGCCACATCGGCAAAGCCGAAATGCCCCGCTTCCTCCGCCATTCGCGCATGAAACACCACTTGCAGCAGCAGATCCCCCAATTCTTCGCAAAGGTCCGCCATATCGCCGCGCTGAATGGCATCCGCCACCTCATGCGCCTCTTCCAGCGTGTAGGGCGCGATAGAGGCAAAATCCTGTGCACGGTCCCATTCGCACCCGCCGGGCCCACGCAAGGTCGCCATCACGTCCAGCAACGGCTGAATAACCCATTCTTGCCCGGCGCGGCCAGCCATTCAATATCTCCTTCAGCGGCGCGATGGCCCCTGGATCATCACCCTGCCAATCATTGGCAAGGCCGCATTCCGCAGTATAGACATTTGGCCGGGGAGGGGAGTGCAACAATGGCAGAGCATGCAACCGATAGCGAGGCGGCCGTTCAGGACTTCCTGTCCGGTAAACAGCCAGAAGCCCGCCGCGAAGACGGTCTGGCACTCGATAGCTTGTTTCGCGACGTTACCGGCTTCGCCCCCAGGCTTTGGGGGGCCGGCATCGTCGGCTATGGCCGCTATGCCTATCACTATGCCTCGGGCACCAGTGGCGAAACGCTGGCAACCGGCTTCTCGCCCCGAAAGGCCAATCTCGTGCTGTATATCATGCCGGGTTACGCCGATCTTTCAGCGCAACTCGCCGGGCTCGGCAAGCACAAGATCGGCAAATCCTGCCTCTATATCAACCGGCTTGCCGATGTAGACCGCGCCATACTGGCAGACATCATCCGCACGGGCCTGGCAGATCTCTCTACCCGGTGGAGCATCGCCCCGGCATAGGCGTCTAACGCAGACCGACAGCAAGAAATTTCGTCAGAATGTCAAAAAACTTTACATTCCGAACACAGGGTGAGGGGTGCATGTTCATATCTTTCAGCAACTTGGCCGATTGGCACAGGAATTGCCGATGAAAGCAGTGGTAGACGGCTGTTCGCTTCAGGCTCCAGCAGTGTTTGCTGCAATGTGAAAACTGCACTGTGAAAACAGTGATACGATCATCGGAAAGGGGATACACCATGAACATTCGCACTTTTATCGCCACGACCCTCCCGGCAATGGCATTCTTTGTCGCCCAGCCAGCCGCTGCAAGCACGCTCATCGGACAAACCGTCGACTACTGCACGGATTCAACTTACGCCGGCGCAGTCAGCAATGACCCGGCGCTGTGCGATTTCGGCAGCGTTTTTGTGGCAGGCACGGCCACGATCGATGCGTCTGTCGAAATCATTCTGGATCAGGGCGGCACAAGGCGGTTGGATTTCTTCACCGATACGTTGGACATCATTTATGAAGACGTCGGCAGCTTTTCACCCGACTTGTTTGTGGTCACCGGTTTCACCGCTCCGATAAGCGGCATCCTTTGGCCTGGTGGGTTTTGCGGCGCGCCGCCGCCCGGTCTCTGGCGCTGCGTAGCGATCTCGCCATTTCGTGAAGGGGAGAAGGGGCCCGAAAATCCGGCCCCTTCTTATCCGGCTCTCGCAATCTGATAATGAATATTATGTTAAATGAATATCAATATCCCAGCAGCTTCAGCACCAGCACCCCGGCCGTCAGGATCACCGCCCAGATAATCGCCAGCCGCAATACGCGCGCCGAACCCATCTCCTGAAACCGCCCCCAATTCAAAACCAGCAGCAAAACCAGCGACGCCAGCACCGCAACAATCCCGAATGCGCTCATTTGCCCGCCTCCCAAACCCGACCATCAAAGCCCGGCGTCACACCGGCCGGCAATTCCGCCAGCAGCGCGTCATGGTCCATCGATTGGTCCATGTGCGTCAGCCAGGCCACCTTGGGTGCCGCCCGGGCAACCCAGGCCAGCGTCTGGGCCAGATGGCTGTGCGTCGGATGCGGCGCCCGCCGCAGCGCATCCACCACCCACAAATCCAGCCCCTCCAGCAACGGCCAGCTGGCCTCCGGCAAGCCGCTCAGATCGGTCGAATAGGCGATAGCCGACCCGCCGCAATCGAAGCGGAACCCCATCGAATGCACCGGGCCATGCGCCTGCAAAAACGGCCGCACCCGGATCGGCCCAAACTGCATGTCATCGTCCAGCAACAGCGCCCGCGCCGTCGGCGGATAGCCGGAACGCCCTGCAAACACATAGGAAAAGCGGCTGCGCAGGCTCGCACGCGTCGCCTTGTCCATATAGCAGTCCAGCTTCACGCCCGAGCCATGAAACACCGCCCGCAAATCATCGATGCCGTGGCAATGATCGGCATGGTCATGCGTATACAAAACCGCCGTCAGCCACCCCACGCCGGCATCCAGCAGTTGCGCCCGCACATCCGGCCCGGTGTCCACCAGCAGCCGCACCCCGTCCGCCTCCACCAGCACCGAAACCCGCCGCCGCCGGTTCTTCGGATTGGCCGGATCGCACTGCCCCCAATCGCCGCCCACACGCTCGGCAATCCGCGGCACCCCGGAAGAGGTCCCCGAACCCAGCATGGTAAGCCGCATCAAAGCCGCATCTTCCCAAACAATCGCAATGTATTGGCCGCCGTCGTTCGCCCCAGTTCTTCGCCGGTAACCCCACGCAGCCCGGCCACAAAAGCCGCCGTATGCGCCACAAAGGCCGGCTCACACACCTTCCCCCGCACCGGCACCGGCGCCAGAAACGGCGCATCCGTCTCCACCAGCAGCCGGTCCTCGGGAATGATCTTGGCCACCTCCTGCAAGTCCTTGGCATTCTTGAAGGTCACAATACCAGACAGCGAGATATAGGCCCCGAGCGCAAGGCACATCTCCGCCAGGCTGCGGCTCGCCGTAAAGCAATGGATCACCATCGGAAACACGCCCTGCCCCATCTCCTCGGCCAATATGTCCGCCGTGTCCGCTTCCGCGTCACGCGTGTGCACGATCAGCGGCAGCCCGGTGTCCCGGCTCGCGGCAATGTGCGCGCGAAAGCTCGCCCGCTGCCGCGCCCGATCCGATTTGTCATAATAATAGTCCAGCCCGGTCTCGCCGATGCCCACCACGCGCCCGTGCCGCGCCGCACCCACCAGCCGTGCCGTATCGGTATCCGGATGCAGGTCCGCCTCGTGCGGATGCACGCCCACGGTCGCAAAAACATCGCAGTGCCTTTCCGCCCCGGCGATCACCGCCTCCCACTCCTTCACCCGCGTGGAAATGGAAATCATCGCCGCCACACCAGCATCGCGCGCGCGCGCCACAACGCCCGCCTCATCCTCCACCAGTCCCGGATAGTTCAAATGGCAATGGCTATCGATCAGCATGCCCCGTCTCTGGCGACAAAGCCGCGCAAATTCAATGCGCCGGCCGCTTGTATTCCACCCTGCCCCGCCCCAAATGCCGCCGCGCGAAAGGGGCACAATGTTGATAACCATTCTCACGCTGGCGGGCGGGCTGGTCCTGCTCATCGTCGGCGGTGAACTTCTGGTGCGCGGCAGCGTCCGCATCGCCGAAAAACTCGGCGTCTCGCCGCTGCTCATCGGCCTCACCCTGGTCGGCTTCGGCACCTCCATGCCCGAGCTGGTCACTTCGGTCGAAGCCTCGATGATCGGCTCGCCGGGCATTGCGGTCGGCAACATCGTCGGCTCCAACATCTCCAACATCCTGCTTATCCTCGGCGCCTCGGCGCTCATCTTCCCGCTTGCCGTCTCCTCCACAGCCCTGCTGCGCGATGGCAGCGTCGTGCTGCTGTCCGCCGTCGCCTTCCTCCTCGTCGGCCAAAGCGTCGGCCTCACGCGCATCGTCGGCCTCGCCTTCGTCGCCGGCCTCCTCGCCTATCTCGTTCACGCCTATCGTCAGGAGCGCAGCACCAGCGCCGTGGAAGCGCAGGGCCACACCGCCGCCTTCGACAAGGGCGAAGCGTTCGAGCAGGTCGATCGCGGCCTGCACCCGCCTGCCGGTGCCGGTCTCGCATCCTGGCTCCTCCCGGCGCTCGGCGCCATCGGCGGTCTCGCCATCATCATCGCCGGCGGCAAATTGCTGGTCGATGCCGCCGTCGATCTCGCCCGCGCGCTCGGCATGAGCGAAACCGTGATCGGCCTCACCATCGTCGCGCTTGGAACCTCCGCGCCAGAACTCGTCACCTCGATCGTCGCCGCCATCCGCCGGCAAACCGACATCGCCGTCGGCAACATCCTCGGCTCCAACATCTACAACACGCTCGGCATCGGCGGCGTCACCGCGCTCATCGCCCCCACGCCCTTCCCGCCGGAAATCGTCCGCTTCGATGCCTGGGTCATGCTCGCCGCATCCCTCCTGCTGTTCCTGTTCGCCTGGAACCGCAACATCTCGCGCCTCGAAGGCGCTGCCATGGTGGCGCTGTGGGCCGGCTATATCGGCTGGCTGCTGGCCACCGGCTAAGCGGCCTAGACAGTTTCCCCACCCGCGCGGTATCATTCCGGCAGCGGTTGAGGGGCCTTGCATGACAGACGCAACGAAAAACAGTTTCCAGATCAACCTCGAAGGCAATGCCGCCGACGAGGAAACACTTTACAATCTGCTGGAAGAGCTGTCCGCCGTGCGCGGCGCATCCGCCACCCGCGCCATCGCCGGGCCGGCCCCGGAAGGCTCGAAATCGCTGGGGATCGAGGCGCTCGGCCTGCTGGTCAAGGCCGGCATCGGCGTGCTGCCCGGCCTGGTCGGAACGGTGAGCGAATGGCTCACCCGCCAGCCACCGGGCACCAAAATCCGCCTGAAAGCCGGAGACTCCGAGCTGGAATGGGAAGGCGGCACCCCGCCCGCTGAAATCATGGCCATCCTCAGCGGCATGGCTGCGCGGGCGCAAGGCTAGGCCGGCGATGGCGCGCCGCGCCCTCATCCTCGCCAACGGCCAGTTCGCCGACACGCGCATCACCCCGCTGCAATCGCCGGTCTCCGATGGCAAGCGCATGCAGGCGCTGCTCGAACGCGCCGACGTCGGCGGCTACGAGGTCACCCTGTGCGCCGATTGCGAGGCGAGCGCCGTCAAGATCGCCACCGAACGCTTCTTCGCCGCCGCAGACCCGGATGATCTGCTGCTGATGCTCGTCTCCGGCCACGGCATGAAGGATCGCCGCGGCAATCTGCACTTCATCGCGCGCGACACCATGGTCGATGCGCTGGCCGCAACCGGCGTCGAAGCGCGCTTCTTCCACGATCGCATGCGCGACAGTCCCGCCACCAAACAGATCGTTTTCGTCGACACCTGCTACAGCGGCGCGTTCGCGAAGGATGCCAATTTCAAATCGATCGACATCGATGTCGCCGCGCAGGATTTCACCGGCGACGCCGAAGCAGCAGACGAAGACGAAGGCATCGCCATCTTCACCGCGTCGGCCGGCAACCAGCTGGCGCAGGAAAGGGCCAGCGAATGCGGCGAGCAGGGCGTGCAGTCGCAATTCACCCGCCACATCATCGAGGGCATCGAAACCGGCCAGGCCGATCCGCACGGAACCGGGTGGATCACGCTGGAAAACCTGTTCACCTATGCAAGGCGCGGCCTGAAACGCGACGGCATCGGCCAGACCCCGCAACGGCTGCTGAGCCGCCTGCCCGGCTCGGTGCAGCTGGCGCGCAATCCCGTGGCGCTGGCCGAACTCCCCGAAGCGGTAGACGAAGCCGTCCACAGCCAGGACAGCCTCATCCGCGCCAGCGCGGTAGACCAGCTGATCGGCATCGCCAATGGCACCGATCAGACGCAGAAGCGCCTCGCCATTGCCGCGCTGCGCAAGCTCAGCTTCGATGAAACCGTGCTGGTCACCACCGCCGCCGAGCGCGCTCTGGCCCGCCTCGGCCTCGAAAAGGAAGATGACGCCGACCTCGCGCAGAAACAGCGCGAGGAAGAGGAACAGAAGGCATTGCAGCTGAAGCTGCTGGAAAGCGAACGCCTCGCCCGCGAAAAGGCCGAACGCGAGCAGCGCCAGCGCGATCTGGAAGAAGAGCGCCGCCAACAGCGCCAGCGCGAGGAAGAATCCGAACTCGAGCAGCGCCGCAAAGACCTCGAAGCCCGCGAAGCCGAAGCCCGCGAGCGGGAAAAGCGCCGCAAGCGCGACGATCCGCTGCCCGAACCCGCCGGCAAAGGCTTCCCCACATGGCTGAAATGGGCCGGCGGCCTCGTTGCCGCGCTCGTCGTCATCGGCCTCGTCAACACGGCGAACCCGGCCGTTGAACCGGTCGCGCCCGATGATCCGCCCGGCCCGGTCGAACCCCCGATTTATCAGCCGCCCGCCGCCACCGACCCGGCGGCCGAGGATCGTTCGCGCGCCGTTGCTCCGCCGCAGCCTGAGCCGGCCCGGCCGCAGCAGCTGGCCCCGTCTCCCCTCGCCGCCCTGCTCTCCTCCGTCGCCGCGCAGGATCGCATGCGGCTTCCGATCCCGATTGCCAATGACTGGCGGGTGATCGGCGTCAGTCATGACGACAACAGGATCTACTACGACAGCAGCATGGATCTGTCCGTCTCAGACGCGGAACTGGCGCAGGGCCGCCCTGCCGCCCGCATCATGCTGATGACGCTCACCTGCACCAGCCCGGCGCTGGTGCAGGTCATCAATGCCGGCGGCAGCGTGCAGATCAACGCAACGACCAGCAACGGCGCCAGCTTCAGCGAAGTCATCAACCGCTGCGGGTAAGCCTCATTCCGCCTCAGTGGCCACCCAGCGCGGAAACACCCCCACCGGCGCCGGCAATTCCGTCCCCGATATCAGCGCGTCCCCGATCGCAGCAAACCCCCGCGCGCTCGCCGCCACCGCCAGCTGATCCAGCAGCTTGCCCGCACTCTCCGGCATCGCCGGCTGCACCAGCAGCGCAATTCTCCGCACCGCCTCCGCTGCATGCCAAAGCACCACATCGGCCCGCGCCGGATCCGTCTTGCGCAACGCCCAGGGCGCATTTTCATTCAGGTAAAGGTTGGTCGCCGCCACCCGCGCCCAGATCGCATCCAGCGCCAGATCGGGCCGCACCGCATCGTGCGCCGCCCGGCATTCGTCCAGCATCGGCGCCAATTCGGCCATCAGCGCCGCATCGCTCGCCGTCGCCGGCCCGTTTGCAGGCACCCTCCCCGCGCAATTCTTGGCGATCATCGCCAGCGTCCGCTGCGCCAGATTGCCCAGATCATTCGCCAGATCGGCATTGATCCGCCGCCCGATCGCATCGTGGCTCCATTCGCCATCCTGCCCGAACTGGATCGCCCGCAGCATGAAATAGCGCAGCGGGTCCACGCCAAATGTCGCCACCAGATCGGCAGGCGCCACCACATTGCCCAGCGATTTTGACATTTTCTCGCCGCGATTCAGCAAGAACCCATGGCCGAAAATCCGCTTCGGCAAAGGCAGCCCGGCCGACATCAAAAACGCCGGCCAGTAAACCGCGTGAAACCGCACCACATCCTTGCCCAGCACATGCAGATCGGCCGGCCATTTCGCCTGCCAACCCGATTCCGGCCATCCCGAAGGCGTCAGATAATTGGTTAGCGCATCCATCCACACATACATCACATGCCCCGGAGCGCCCGGCGCGACATCGTCCGGCCCGCTGTCCGGCACCGGCACCCCCCAGTCGAAACTCGTCCGGCTGATCGAAAGGTCGCGCAGTCCGCGCGCAACAAACGCCCGCATCTCATTCAAACGGCTAAGCGGCATCACAAAATCCGGCTGCTCGGCATACAGTTTCAGCAATGGCTCCTGAAAGCGCGAAAGCCGGAAGAACCAGCTCTCCTCCACCGTCCATTCCACGGCAGTGCCAGAAGGCGCCAGATTCGTGCCGTCATCGGCCACCACCAGCTCATCCTCGTCATAATAGGCCTCGTCGCGAACCGAGTACCAACCCTCGTAGCGCCCCAGATAAACGTCGCCGGCGTCGCGCATCTGTGTCCACAGCGCCTGGCAGGTCGCCAGATGGTCAACATCGGTGGTGCGGATAAAGCGATCGAAACTGATCTGAAGCTCATCCGCCATGGCCCTGAAGTAAGACGACATTTCATCCACAAAGGCCTTGCGCCCCACGCCCGCCGCCGCCGCCGACTGGGCAATCTTCAGTCCATATTCGTCGGTCCCGGTCTGGAAATATGTCTCCCGCCCATCGGCGCGCGCAAAACGCGCCAGCCAGTCGGTGCCGATCATTTCATAGGCATGGCCGATATGCGGCCGGCCGTTGGGATAATGGATGGCGGTGGTAACGATATAGCGCGACATGGCGGGCAAATTCACTTTCCTCTGTGCTGTCCGGCCTCGGCCAACAGCTCGGCAACCGCGAATGCCACCTGAACCCGGTCATAGGCAAGCTTCACCGCGTTGGCACACAGGCCATTCGCCCGCTCATACAGCCCAAGCATCGCCTCCGATGGCGCCGTCCGCGCCGCATCCGCAATCCGCCGCGGCGCCAGCGCCATCAGCGCCTCGAACCGCGCCGCCGCGCCGATCGCCTGAAATCCGCGCGCAAAAGCCACCCTGTCGCCGCCCTGCATCAGCGCATCGATGGCGGCCCCCAGCCCTTTCAGGTCCAGCCCGGCATAGCGCAGCGCCTCCCCCGGCGATCCTTCCGCCACCGCCACCAGCGCCGCCAGCTCCGCGGCATCCGCCTCCGGCAGCAATCCGCCCAGCACCACCCGCATCGCCGCATCATCCAGCCCGCCAAAGCGCAACATCATGCAGCGCGAGCGGATCGTCGGCAGCAACCGCCCCGGCGCGTGGCTCACCAGGAAAAACACCGTCTGCTTCGGCGGTTCCTCCAGATTCTTCAGAAACGCATTCGCTGCCGCCACATTCATCTCGTCCACCGAGTCCACGATCACCGTCCGCCAGTCCCCCAGCACCGGGGTCGAGCGAAACAGCGGCTGCAA
>JAIMJL010000010.1:45412-45554 GCA_020693225.1 Sandarakinorhabdus sp.
CATATGGCTCCCCGCCGCGATCAGCCGCGCCGTCGGATGTTCAGGCGATACGAAAAGCCCGTCCTCTCCTTTGGCCCCCTCCCCCGCCAGCAACCGGAGCGCCGCCGCATCGGCAAAGGCCCGCTTGCCCACGCCCTTGCGA
>JAIMJL010000010.1:45711-47432 GCA_020693225.1 Sandarakinorhabdus sp.
GCTCGTGCCCCGGCGGTCGCTAAAGATAACTCTATCCCCGGGGGGCCGCTGGCGCGGCTGAGAGGCAGGCAGCAGCCCGCGACCCGTCGAACCTGATCCGGTTGAACCCGGCGTAGGGAGGGCGTTGGCACACTCCAGCTCCCGCCCTTGCCCAGCAAGAGTGAAAAGCCATGGCCGATATCGCAAGCCCCCTCGAAGCCAAGCCCGTCACAGACGTAACGACCGGCCCTCTCCCCGCCTCAACCAAGGTGTACATCCCCGGCACCCTGCACCCGGACATCCGCGTGCCCCTGCGCGAAATCCAGCTCGAAGCCTCCGCCAACGAGCCCAACGTCCGCGTCTACGACACCACCGGTCCCTACACCGATCCCGCCGTCGCCATCGATATCGCGCGCGGCCTCCCGCGCTCCCGCGACGCCTGGATTCGCGCCCGCGGCGATGTGGAAGCCTATGAAGGCCGCCAGACAAAGCCTGAAGACAATGGGATATTCACCAAAACCGCCGCCCGGACGCTCAGCCCCTTCCCCACCCCCAATATGCGCCCCCTGCGCGCCAAACCCGGTCAGGCTGTCTCGCAAATCGCCTACGCCCGCCGCGGCATCATCACGCCCGAAATGGAATATGTCGCCATCCGCGAAAACCTCGGCCGCCGCGAGGCGCTGGCAAAAATCCGCGCCAAAATCCAGGACGGCGAAAGCTTCGGCGCCGAAATCCCCGATCACGTCACCCCCGAATTCGTCCGCTCCGAAATCGCCCGCGGCCGCGCCATCATCCCCGCCAACATCAACCACCCCGAACTCGAACCCATGGCCATCGGCCGCAACTTCCTGGTGAAAATCAACGCCAACATCGGCAATTCGGCCGTCGCCTCCTCGGTCGCCGAAGAAGTCGAAAAAATGGTCTGGTCGATCCGCTGGGGCGCCGACACCGTGATGGACCTCTCCACCGGCAACAACATCCACGACACCCGCGAATGGATTCTCCGCAATTCCCCCGTCCCGATCGGCACCGTCCCCATCTATCAGGCGCTGGAGAAAGTCGGCGGCATCGCCGAAGACTTGAGCTGGGAGGTGTTCCGCGACACCTTGATCGAGCAGGCCGAGCAAGGCGTCGATTATTTCACCATCCACGCCGGCGTCCTGCTGCGCTACATCCCGATGACCGCCAAACGCGTCACCGGCATCGTCAGCCGCGGCGGCTCCATCATGGCCAAATGGTGCCTCTCGCATCACAAGGAAAGCTTCCTCTACACCCACTTCGACGACATCTGCGACATCATGCGCGCCTACGACGTGAGCTTCAGCCTCGGCGACGGCCTCCGCCCAGGCAGCATCGCCGACGCCAACGACGAAGCGCAGTTCGCCGAACTCGAAACGCTGGGCGAACTCACGAAGCGCGCCTGGGCCAGAGACTGCCAGGTCATGATCGAAGGCCCCGGCCACGTGCCCATGCACAAGATCCGCGTCAACATGACCAAGCAGCTCGAAGTCTGCGGCGAGGCCCCCTTCTACACGCTCGGGCCGCTCACCACAGACATCGCCCCCGGCTATGATCACATCACCAGCGGCATCGGCGCCGCCATGATCGGCTGGTTCGGCTGCGCCATGCTCTGCTACGTCACGCCCAAAGAACATCTCGGCCTGCCCGATCGTGACGATGTGAAAGTCGGCGTCATCACCTACAAACTCGCCGCCCACGCCGCCGACCTCGCCAAGGGCCAC
>JAIMJL010000010.1:47523-48883 GCA_020693225.1 Sandarakinorhabdus sp.
CCGCGCAAAAATACCACGACGCCACCCTCCCCGCCGAAGGCGCAAAAGTCGCCCACTTCTGCTCCATGTGCGGCCCCAAATTCTGCAGCATGAAAATCACGCAAGACGTCCGCGACTACGCCGCCAAGCAAAACACCGACGAAATGATCGAAGCCGGCATGGCCGCCAAAAGCGCCGAATTCAAAGCCAAAGGCAGCGAAATCTACCTGCCAGCTGCCGAATGACGACATGATCAGCAAGACCCGCTGGCTCGTCAAGCAACTGCTGAGCCAGATCTGGGTTCGCGCGGTCCTCATCGGGCTGCTCGGTGTCGTGGCGGCCTTGATCGGAACCGCCGCCGGCTATGCCATCCCGGATCGCTGGGGTGACCTCGTCGGCGCCGATGCCGTTGATCAGATCCTGGGGATTCTCGCCTCCTCGATGCTGTCGGTCGTCACCTTCTCGCTCGCGGTCGCCGTGCAGGCCTTCTCCGCCGCCTCCACCAATGCCACCCCGCGCGCCATCGCCCTGCTCCAGCAAGACACCACCACCCAGACTGTTCTCTCGATCTTCCTCGGCGGCTTCCTGTTTGCCCTCGTGGGCATCATCGCGCTCAGCATCGGCATCTATGGCGGCGGCGGCCGGCTGATCCTGTTCGGCGCAACCCTGCTGGTCGTCACCCTCGTGGTCGGCGCCCTCATTCACTGGATTCAGCACCTCATGCATTTCGGCCGCATGGAAGACATTCTGGACCGTGTGGAAGATGCAACAGCAAAGGCCCTGAAAGCGCACGCCTGCAATCCCTGGCTGGGCGGCATCGAACGCCGCGACGATCCCCCCGAAACCGCCGCCACCCTCGTCCCCTCAGAGCCAGGCTTCATCCAACTGATCGACATCGAAGCCCTGAACTCATGCGCCAGCGAAGCGGATCGCATCATCTGGATCGATCGCCTCCCCGGAAGCTTCGCCTACGCCGGCGAGCCGCTGCTGCACATCAGCGGCGGTCCGATTGACGAAGCCATGGCAAATCGCCTGCGCAAAGCCTTCTCCATCGGCCGCAGCCGCAGCTTTGACAGCGACCCGCGCTTCGGCCTGCTGGTGCTGTCGGAAATCGCCTCGCGCGCGCTGTCGCCCGGAATCAACGACCCCGGCACCGCCATAGACGTCATCGCCCGCCTGCTGCGCAGCCTCTCCCACTACAGCGCAGGCACGCCGTCCGTTCCCGCATGCACCCGCGTCCACGTCCCCAGCCTGCGCCCCGAAGACATCATCACGGATTCCTTCGCATCCATCGCCCGCGACGGCGCCGCCATGGTCGAAGTCCAGATTCGCTTGCAAAATGCGCTCGCCTCGCTCGCCGCCCAATTCCCCACCACGCTAG
>JAIMJL010000126.1 GCA_020693225.1 Sandarakinorhabdus sp.
GATCACATTGGCCATTTCGTCCGCACGGTAGCAGTGATTCTGCACCAGGATATTGCCATCCAGCACGCCGACCAGCGTCTCCATCTGCAGGTCGCGCTTCATCGGCGCGCCCTTATTGGACGCCATCCGCGTCTTGTAGTCGCGCGCGTTGGCCCAGGTCTGCCGCATCATGGCAACATTGCCCATGCGGCTGCCGGGCATCTGGTTGCGGCTGCCATAGACCCGCTTGGGATTCTCGCCGCATGCCATTTTCAGGCTCCACGGCGCATCGGGCATCAGCATGTCCTGCGCGGTGCGGCCATAGACATTCTTGAGCGTCGCGCCGCGCCCGCCGAACAGATTGGCCGAACCGGGCAGCACGTGCAGCGCCGTCACGCCGCCGGCGAGCGCCCGGCCGAAGCCCGGATCCTGAGGCCAGACGGCATGAATGGCCCAAACCTCGGGGCGAACCGGGCCGGTGATTTCATTGCCGTCGCTGTGCGCCTGGACGCCCGGCGAAGGGTAATTGCCAAGGTGCGAGTGGATATCGATGATGCCGGGGGTGACCCATTTCCCGGCCCCGTCGATCACGGTGGCGTTGGTTTCCACCACCACCTGCCCGATGGCGACCAGCTTGCCGTTTTCGAACCGCACGGCGCCATTGTCGATGCGGCCGCCCTTGCCATCGAAGATGGTGACGTTGCGGATGACAGTCGCCACACCCGGCCACGGGCGATAGCTGGATTGGAACGCGCCTTCCGCCGATGCCATGGCACCGGCACCGGCCGCCACCGGCGCGGGCGCTGCGCGGGGCGCTGCGGTTTGGGTGGTTGCACAGCCGGCCAGCAACAGGCCGATCGTCAAGACTCCGATACGCATGCTCAATTCACTCTCCCCGGATGCACGCCTGCTGCTTGTGGTTCGCCGATTTCTGCCGACCCTGCCACCGGCGCATCGGCCAGCGTATCGAGGTGCATCAGCTTTTTGATCAGCGGCGAAATCAGCAGCACCGCCACGCCGACGCCGACCGCCAGCCAGCCGACGCTGGAATAGACTTCGATCGCCTGCTCGGCGCCCGCCCCTTCGGCGCCGGTTGCCGCAGCAATCAGCCCGGCGGCAAAATTGCCGGTGGCAGATGCGAAAAACCAGGTCCCCATGATGAGGCTGGCCATGTGCGCTGGTGCCAGCCGGTTCATTGCGGACAGCCCGACAGGCGACAGGCAGAGTTCACCGGTGGTGTGCAGCAGATAGATGAGGAAGATGAAGATCACCGGGGTCAGCCCGCCGCCGGCAGCGGTTGCGCCCCAGACCAGCACCAGAAAGCCAAGGCCCAGCTGGATGATGCCCAGGCCGAACTTCGCCGGGGCAGAAGGCTCCAGCCCGCGCTTCGCCAGCGCCAGCCACAGCATTGCAAAGAAAGGGGCCAGCAGCACGATATAGATCGCGTTGATCGACTGGAACATCGAGGCAGGCACGTCCCAGCCCAGGATGTTGCGGTCCACCGAGCGATCGGTGAACAGGTTGAGCGAGGAGCCGGCCTGTTCGAACAGCGCCCAGAACAGGATGGAGCCGACAATCAGGAACATGGCAGCGAAAATCCGGTCGCGATCTTCCGGCGGCAGCTTCGCCACCGCCACATAGAGCACATAGGCCACCAGAATGGCCCCGGCGCCGCCCAGTAGCAGCCCGACGATCTGCTGATTCTGAATCATCACCCAGGACAG
>JAIMJL010000011.1:0-42241 GCA_020693225.1 Sandarakinorhabdus sp.
GGTGAACAGTCCGGAGGACTGGTCGGTCACATACAGCCCGGTGGTCGCGTTGTTGTCCGTGATGTTCTGGATGAAGCCGCGGAGGAACCAGCGGTCGTCCGGCCCGTTCAGCTGGATTTGCGCATTCATCACCGAATAGGATGGCACCCGGTTGATCGGGCCATTGAAGATGTTGCCATAGCTTTCGCCGGTAAACGCCAGATCCCAGCGCGGCACGATGGTCATGCCGTTGCCCATTTCCTGCGTCCACTGCACGCCAACCGAGGCCTTCACCGTCGGTGCCTGCGGCAGCTTGTTGCCCTTCAGATTGACCTCAACACCTGCCGCCAGAACATCCACTGCGGCCGTCGTCGGGAAGGCCGGGTTCAGCAAGGCGCTGCAGATGCTGAACGCGCCCAAGGCCCCGTTCACGCCACTGTCGCCCGGGAAAGCGGTCGGTGCCCGCAAAGCCCCACCAAGGCCGACCGCATTCACCAGCGCCACATGGTCGCGCGCCGCCGTGCTTCCGGCCGCCTTCGGCACAACCGCGCAGTTCGAGCCGTTGGTGATGTCCTTCACGATCACCGCATCGCTGCGGCCGCCGGAAGGATCGCGCGGATTGGAAAGATATTTGTCCTGCGAGACTTCGGTGTGCAGCCACGACAGCCCGATATTGATCGCCAGCGGCGGGATCGGCCGGGCGATCGCCTCAACTTCCAACCCATAGATGTTGGCGTCCACATTGTCGTTCACCGAGGTGCGTGCCACGATCCGGCTGAGCTGCAGGCCCTGATATTTGTAGTAGAAGGCCGTCATGTTCAGCTGCAACGTGCCATCCAGAAAGCGGTTCTTCGAACCGATTTCAAAGGCATCGATGAACTCCGGCGCGAACGTGTCCACCACTTCGAAGATCGGTTGCAGCGGCGGGTTGATGCCGCCCGACTTGTAGCCGCGCGAATAGGAGAAATAGAGCAGATTCTCGTCAGTGATCCGCCAGTCCGCCACAAAGCGCCCGGTGAACTCGCTGAAACTCACATTGCGCTCCTGGTAAGCCTCGCACCCGGCCACCGAGCCGATTGCACCCGGAATCCCGGTCGCATTGGTGCCGCCGATCGGGGTGGTGGGGCAGCGCGTCACCGGGTCGGCGTCGAAGCCGGCACCAAAGGGTGTATCGAAGGCGTCCTGCGCGCTGGTCGGGATCAGGAAACTTGCCAGCGTCGAACGGGCGCGCACATATTTGTCATCGTTGTTGTAGCGCAGGCCAACGGTGAACCGCACCGTATCGCTGGCATCGAAATAGGCCTCACCGAAGATGCCATAGGATTTCAGCGTGAACTGATCCGTGTTGTTGCGGAACATCGGCGGTCCAAGATACGTCGTGGGGAAGGCCGTATTGCCTGCAGCCTGATTGCCGATGAATGAAGCCGCGCCCAAAACCCCAGAAAGATAATCGATACCGAACGAATTCACATAATAGCTGTTTTCGCTCACATCGACCCGGTTGTAGATCGCGCCCAGCAGGAAGTTGAACTTGCTGTCCCAATCAGACGACACAATGCCTTCAACCGTCCAGCCCTTCAGCTTCTGGTTCGAGCGATCATAGTCCTGCGGAGTTGCATCGCAGAAGCTGTTGCCGTTGAAAATTCCGGTTCCGGTTTCTTCCGACTGCGAGGTGCAATACACGCCGCCAGCCGCGCCTTGCGGCAGGATTGCATTGTAAAACGGCGAAAAGGCAGCATCGAACAGCGGCCCTGCCGCGCCATTGGCATAAGCCCCCAGCAAGCCCAGACCAGGCGCATAGCCGGCCGCGTTCTGCACGGTCAGGTTGTAATCCTGCTGAGAATCGACCGAATTTTCCTGATATTGCCCGGAAAGCTTGGCCTTGATGCCACCGAAATCATGCTCGATCTTGCCCTGGATCTGCAATTCGTCGGCAAAATAGCGTGGCGTGTAGTCGGTGTTCACCTGCCGCACATCGCGCGGGTTCACATTGTTCGCATAGGCATCCGGCCCATACAGGCTGCCAAGACCCAGTCCGCTGAAGCTCGGCCCCAGCGCGCCCGTCCCAACCGCCAGAAATTCCCGCGACGTCAATGTTCCAACGAAGGTGGAGTTGGCATTCGTATGCTCAAAGGCCGTCCGCCCCGGCAGGCAGCCCAGCACCCCGGTCGGGTCGCGCTGGCACAGCTGCTTCTGGATCCGCATCCGGTCGTCGTCCTCTCGGAAATAATAGCCCATCAAATCGATCGTCGTGTTGTCGGTCGGTTCCCACCGCGCCGAACCGCGGATGGCATACATGTCACGGCCATCGATGTCGGTATTGTTGAACAGATTCTCGGTATAGCCGTCGCGCTTCAGGTAAAAGCCCGCCAGCCGCACGGCAAAACGATCGCCCAGCGGCACATTCACCATGCCGGTCACGCGGATTTCGTTGTAATTGCCATAGCCGAACTCGCCGCTGGCCTTCAGCCCGCTCATGTCCGGCTTGGCGGTCACAAAGTTAACCACGCCCGAAGTCGCGTTGCGGCCAAACAGCGTGCCCTGCGGCCCGCGCAACACTTCCACCCGGTCCAGATCGAAATATTCGGTCTCGAAAATGCGCGTCGCAAACAGCGGCAGATCGTTCAGGTGGATGGCGGTCGCGCTGTCGCAGGTCACCCCAACACACAGATCGCCCACGCCGCGGATGGTGAAGCTCGCACCGGTAAAATTGCCCTTGGAAAAGGTCACGTTCGGCAGTGTCAGCTGCAGCTGGCTGGCATTGTTGATCTGCTTTTCCGTCAGCGCCTCGGCGCTGAACGCCGAAACCGCGATCGGCACATCCTGCAGGCTTTGCGCCTGCCGCTGCGCCGTCACGATGATATCCTCCACACCGCTGCTGGCGACAGTCGACTCCTGCGCAAACGCCGCGCCCGCCAAAAGGCCCGACAGCGAAACCGCCGAAACACATGCAGCCCTGAGCGCCTTAACCGATTTCTTCATGCAACCATCCTCCCAAACCGATGGCCAGGGGACGATAGCGACCTCGGGATGCGCCGGCCGAGCCAGCGCTTGCCGCTCCTTGCCGGCGGCTCTCCCTCATTGCCGATCCTCCCCAGGCCGACAGACGTATACAATCAGGGCCTTGCCCCCTTGTCCAGCCAGATGGAAGCAAATTCCTTCATCGTCGCAACGATGGGTCACCCTGTCACATTTCGGCAACGGCGGCGCGGGTTTGAGATCGCCCCGTCGCGCGGCCCCGCGAAGCCGAAACCTACCGCTTCTTTGCCTTCACCATCGGAATCACCCGCGACACCCGGCATTCCCCGCCAGCGCGCCCCACGATCCGGTCCTGCGCGCAGATTTTGCCTGCCTGCGCCTGGTTGTAGTAAAATCCGCCATAATAGCTCAGCTGCGGGCACTGGCTCTGCAATTGCAGCCGCCAGCGCGCACCACCCTTCATCACCAGCTCCACCGTGCGCGGGTTGATCACCACCGCGCCGGCAATCCGGTCCGCCTCCACGCAGGTGCCGCGGCTGGATTTGCCCGGCACCCACTGCTCCTGCGCCCGCGAAGGCGAGTGCGGTGCCACCGGCACCCGCCCCACCTGGGCAATGGCGGCAGGCGCAAAGGCAGATAGCGAAAGGGCAAGCAGCAGCGCCGCGCGTCCCGCGCGCACCACAACCCGCCCATATCGCTCGCACCGTATCACGCCGCGCCGCACTTTCGTTTCACAAGTCCGCAAAGCGGCGGTCTTGACCCCGCCGCCTTGAACAGGCCGTGAACCTTTCGAATGGCGCGCCTATTGCGCCGGCTTCACAAACTTCAGTGTCATCCGGTCGCTCTCGCCGATCGCGGTATATTTCTCGCGGTCGGTATCACCCAGCCGGTAGTTCGGCGGCAAAGTCCACACGCCCTTGGCATGGTCCGCCGTGTCCTTGGGGTTGGCATTCACCTCGCTCGATGCCGCCAGCTTGAAGCCCGCCGCCTCGGCCAGCCGCACCACTTCGCTCACCTTCACATAGCCGCTGTTGCGCGCCGCCTCGGTGTCGGCCCGGTCTTCCGGCATGCGGTGCTCCACCACACCCAGCACCCCGCCCGGCTTCAGCGCAGTGTAAAAGCTGCGGAACGCCTCATCGGCAAAGCCGGCGCCGATCCAGTTGTGCACATTGCGGAAGGTCAGCACCATGTCGGCAGACCCTGGTGCTGCGATATTGCCGCCGATGCCCTTGCCAAAACTCGTTACCGCCGACTTGCCATAGAGTTCGGGATTGGCCGCCAGCATATCCTTGAACGCCGCGCGCTGCTTTTGCGCCCCCGCCGATCCCGCCGGATTGTTGTGCGCGGCAATATACAACCCCTTGCCATTCAACACCGGCGCCAGGATCTGCGAGTACCAGCCCGCCCCCGGCGAAATCTCCACCACCGTCTGATCCGGAGTCAGCCCGAAAAACAGCAATGTCTCCTTCGGATGGCGATAGGCATCGCGCGCCTTGTTCGCATCGCTGCGATGCGCGCCGGCAATCGCTGCATCCAGCTTCGCCGCCGTTATTGCTGCCACATCGGATTCCGGCGCCATCGGCTTCGCCGCCTTCGCCATCAACGGAGCCGAAACAAGCGCAATCGCCGTCGCCGCCAGAAAGTGCACAAGCCGCATGAAAAATCTCCCCTTGGCCGCGCCCCGGTGGCACAACCTCTCTACAGCCTCGCAAAATAGGAAGAAGCCGCGCAAGAGCAAGCACCGATGACCGCGCAAGCCACATTGACCCTCGCCGCCCTCGCATTCGCCCTGCTCGTCACCAGCGGCGCCCTGAACGCCCGCCGCGGCATCGGCCGATGGTCGCTGGTGCCGTGGGACTATGTGATGATGTTGTCGGCCCTCGCACTCATCGCGCTCGCCGCCCACGCGGCTGTGCTGTGGCGGGATGGCGGGTTCGGCTAACCATCACGGAAGAATGGCCTCCGGCGGCCGGGGCCTCAGGCCCCAAACCCCGATATGTGTGCCGGCTTTTCAATTGGCGGATTCGACCAATCCGAACCATTTGCATGCCTGCGGCGCTTGCTGGTCTGGCACACTCTTTCGTCACCCCGTGCTTGACACGGGGCAAGGCTGAAGCAGCCTAGCGATAGAAGACGTGGTTCCCCACCGCCGCGATCCGCCGCATTTTCCAGCCCGGGTTCACCCGCGTGGCGTGAAAGTGCGTCGCGCCCTGCGCCACTTCCGGCCACTGGTCGGCCAGCGCGATGGCGGCGATGGCTTGCGCCACGTCCCATTGCTGGGCGGTGACCGGAGCCGGCAACTTGCCGCCGCGCACAAAGGAAAATTGCTTCGGCGCTTTCACAACGTCGCAGATGGTCTTGCCAAAACGGCCGCTTTCCACCCGGTTCAGGATCACCTGCGCCACCGCCAGCTGGCCATCCAGAGGTTCACCCTTGGATTCCCAATACACAGCCGTTGCCAGGCACTTAAAATCTTCGCCCATGCGCGCGTCGGCTTCGGCGCGGATTTCAGCCACCAGCGCCGACAGGTCGCGCGGCTTTGCGGGAAGCTGGGCCAGCTCGATGTCGGGTGCATGCACAACGATGGTCGATTCATCCGACGGAATGACCATCGGCGCCGCTGGAATTTCGATTTCGTCAAACTGAACCACGGGCTCGTCGACCGAAGAAAACAGGGCGCCATTGCGGCCCATGTCGGGGGCTTCGCCGGCCGCCAGAAGGATTGCTCCAAGGCCAAGGGCTGCTGCAACCCGAAACAACATTTGCATCCACATACTCATCATTCGCGCGATCATGGGGCTGTCCGTGCAGGGCCTGGCGACTCAATTTTTGCGTTATCAGGGCGTGCAACAGACGCGAAAGCGCGGTTTCCACTCCAGCCTTCCTGCCCGGGAAAGCCGACGCATCCAGCCCTTCAGGCCATCACAGTGCGCAAATTCGCCCTCGTTCATCCGCCCGAAAGGGTCAAGCAGCAGCGGGCAATCCCGGGACGAACCGTGCCGGATCGGCGATATCCAGTTCGATGATCCAGATATCCGGATCGAATCGTTGCTGCTTTGCAGCATAGTCCGCAACCGCTGCTTCCCCTTCTGCCGCGCACCGCCAGACCGGTGCACCATCCAGCGATGGCATTTTCTCGAACGCCGCCACGCCATCCGCCCGGCGGTGCAGAATAATCAGCGCGCTGCCCCAGGCATTGCCTCGCCGAATCACGGTCGCAAAGCCACCCGCACTGTTTACCATCCGCAGCAATGCCGGCACCAGCGTGCTGGCCGGCAAGGGCGGGCCTTCTTCGCTCATGCAGCAGAGCGCGCCGGAAGCAGCGGTCCGGCCAGCAGCGCCCACAGCGCCGACCCGTCCGCCGCACCGCGCAGCTTGGCAACCAGCGCCCGGTCGCGCAGCATCCGGCTGATCCGCGCCAGCGCCTTCAAATGCTCCACACCCGGCTCGGCCGGCCCGATCAGCACAAACAGCAGATCCACCGGCCGCGAATCGATTGCCTCCCAGTCCACCGGCTTTGCCAGCCGCAAAACGCCGGCATGCATCCGCGCGAGCCCCGCCACCCGGCCATGCGGGATAGCGCAGCCATTGCCAAAGCCGGTCGTGCCAAGCTCCTCGCGCGCGGCAAGAGCGGCCGCAATCGCCGCAGCGCGCATCCCCGACGCCCGCGCCAGCATGTCCGCAGCCCGCTGGAAGCACGCCTTTTTCGTCGCCGCCCGCACGTCGGTTTGCGTCGCCTCGGCGCTCAAAATGTCCGCGATATCCATGGCCATGTCATAACGCGCGAAGCCGTGAAAAGCCTTAGCTTCGGTCAGCCGCGCGGCTCCACCCAGCCGATATTCCCGTCCTCCCGGCGATAGACCATGTTCAAGGCGCCGGTCCCGCTGTTCTTGAACAACAGCGCGGTGGTGTTGCGCAAATCCAGCATCATCACCGCATCCGAAACGCTGGCATCCGGGATATCCACCTTGGTCTCCGCAATGGTCAGCGGCATGTCCGGCGCCGCATCGTCATCAGCCGCGGCTTCGAAAATCCGATAGTCGGCATTCTCCAGCGGCTCCGCCAAGGGCAGCGAGTCCAGCGTCTGCGCGCCATTCTTATCGTTCAGCCGCCGCATATAGCGCCGCAGCTGCTTCTCGATCCGGTCCGCGGCACCATCAAAGGCCACATTGGCCGGCCCGTGCGCCCGATTGGCACCCTTCAGCACCAGCCCCTGCATCACATGCATCACGATATCGCACTGAAAACTTTCGTGCGGGCCATTGGACAGCGTCACCTGCGCCCCGATTGCGCGGGAAAAATATTTCGAGGCAATCCCCTCCAGCCGCTCCGAAACATGCTCCCGAAAGGCGGCACCCGTGTCCACTTGGTGGCCCGATACGCGAATTTCCATGGCTTCTCTCCTTCAGAGCTTCTCAAGCTTGCGCCAAAGCGGATCCGTCATCCCGTCAACAAAGGCTGCGTGCGCCAGCATGTCCGCTTCCGGCACCGCAAACACCCGTGCCTCGCGCAGCGCGCGCACGATCGGCGCAGCGTCCGCCGCCGCCTGCAGCATACCGGCCTCAAACCCGGCAAAGCCGATCTGGCGCCCCCCGGTCAGCTCGACATACACCTCCGCCAGCAGTTCCGAATCGATCAGCGCGCCATGTTTCACCCGCGCCGACCGATCGATTCCAAAGCGCAGGCACAGCGCATCGAGGGAATGCTTGGCGCCGGGAAACCGCCTGCGTGCCAATTCCAGCGTATCCACCACCCGGGCCTCGGCAATTTCCGCCAGCCCGGCCTGCGCCAGCTCAGAATTCAGAAAGCGCATGTCGAACGGCGCATTGTGCGCCACCAGGATGGAATCTGCCAGAAAGTCCAGCAGTTCGGCAGCCTTCGATGCAAAGGCCGGCTGGCCGGCCAGAAACGCGTCGCCCAGCCCGTGAATTGCCTCGGCCTCCGGCGGCATCGGTCGCATCGGGTTGAAATAGAGATGCAGGAAGCGCCCGGTCGGCACCCGCTCGTGCATCTCTATCGCGGCAAATTCCACAATGCGGTGCCCGTCGCGCGGATCCAGCCCTGTGGTCTCGGTATCAAAAACAATTTCACGCATGCTGCGCACACTATTCGCCCGTTCGCGCGCAGTTTCAAGCCATGCGCCTCAGCCAACCGCGCGCACGATCGCGCGCACCGTGCGCCAGGTCAGCAGCCGCCCGCGCCCCGTCCCGATCACCACATCGGCAAGGGCACGCTTCCGGGCATCGGGCATCTGGTTGGCCAGAACGGCGTGAAACTTCGCCTCTGCCATCCCCTCCCGCGCCAGCACCCGCGCCCGCTGCACGCGATAAGGCGCACTCACCACCGCCACCAGATCGCACCGCCGCCAGCCGTCCCCCTCCAGCAGCAGCGGCACATCCAGCACCACCGCGCGCCGCCGCGCATGCCGGCGCAAAAACTGTGTCTGCAAGCCTGCCACTGCCGGATGCACGATCCGCTCCAGCCGCTTCAGCGCCGCTGGGTCGCCAAACACCTTTGCCCCCAGCGCCGCCCGGTCCACGCCCCCCGCTCCGGTCGTCCCCGGAAATGCCGCCTCGATGGCCGCCAGCGCGCTTCCTCCCGGCCCCTGCACCAGCCGCACCGCCGCATCGGCATCGAAAACCGGCACCCCCAGCTGCCGGAACATCCGCGCCACCGCCGATTTCCCCATGCCGATCGAGCCGGTCAATCCAATCACCACAGGCCGCTTCAAGCCTCTGCCCCCGCCACCAGCAGCGCCCGCAGCTCAGCATCCCGGTCGCGCGGGGCATCCACCCCGAAAAACAGCCGAAACGCCACCGCCGCCTGCCCGATCAGCATCGCCAGCCCGTCGATAGTCGCAAATCCGCGCGCCCGCGCGTCCGCCAGCAGGTCCGTCTCCAGCGGCGCATACACCAGGTCGTACACCGTCACATCACCCGACTGCTGCGAAAGGTCCGCCGCCAGCGCCGGCTGCCCCTGCATGCCAAGCGAGGTCGCGTTCACCACGAGATCAGCGGCCGGGAGCGCGCCCCCCATCGCCTGCGCGCCGCCAACCAGATCAAACGCCCGCAGCAGCGCCAGCCCGCGTTCCGGAGCGCGCGCCACAATCTGCACCCGCGCAATCCCCAGCTCGCGCAGCCCCCAGAGCACCGCCCGCGCTGCCCCGCCGTTGCCGATCACCGTTGCCGTCTGTCCGGCAAACCCCTTCGCCCGTAGCGGCTCCAGAAAGCCACGTGCATCGCTGTTCGCCCCATATAAAGAGCCGTCCTCCAGCACCTGCACGATGTTCACCGCGCCGATATCCCGCGCGGCATCATCCAGCACATCCACCAGCCGCATAGCCGCCACCTTGTGCGGCACCGTCACATTCACCCCCGAAAACCCCAGCGGCGCCAATCCGCGCAACGCATCCCCCAGCCGCTCGGGCGGCACCGCCAGCCGGGAATAGTCCCCCTCCAGCCCCAGCGCGCGCAGCCAGAATCGATGGATCACCGGGCTCTTCGAATGCGCAATCGGCCAGCCGATCACTCCGGCCGCCTTCATGCCGGCATCATCCCGGCCGCGCGCAGCCACGCCAGCACCGCTACCAGCGGCAACCCGCGCACCACGAACTGGTCCCCCTCGATCTTCTCGAACAGCTGCACACCCCGCCCTTCCACATGATAGCCGCCCACCGAACCAAACACCGCGCTGCCAACCTGCGCCACATAATCCTCCAGCCAGGCATCGGAAAATGCCCGTACCGTCAAGGTCGCCGCCTCAATGTGCCGCCAAGCCGGAACCCCGTCGCGCGCGATCACCGCCGCACACAGCAGCCGATGCGATCGCCCGCGCAACTCCCGCAGCTGCGCCCGCAACCCGTCCGCGTCGCCCGGCTTCTCCAGCCAGCGCCCCCTCTCCACTTCCAGCATCTGGTCCGAACCCAGCACAAAGCGCCCCGGCGCCCCAAGGCTCAGCTTCACCGCCTTCATCTCGGCCAGCCGATCCGCCACATCGCGCACCCGCGCGCCCTCGGCCCGCAGCGCAGCGGTGATCCCCTGCTCATCGATATGCGCCGGCCGCGCCTCGAACGGCACGCCTGCCGCCCGCAGCATGGCCGCGCGCGAGATGCTTTCGGATGCCAGGATCAGGGTCATCCGCGCAAACTCAAAAGGTTGATCACCGCCGCCGCGGTCTCCTCGATCGATCGCCGCGTCACATCGATCACCGGCCAGCCGCGATCGGCAAACAGCCGCCGCGCAAACAGCACTTCCTCGCTCACCCGGGTCTCGTCGGCATAGCTTAGCTCCAGCGACGCCGCCCCCGCCGCGCCCTGCCCCAGGATCCGGTTGCGCCGCACCTGCACCAGCCGCTCGGCCGCAACCGTCAGCCCCACCACCAAAGGCCCGCTCAAGGTCGCAAACTCAGGCGGCACCGGCCTGCCGGGAACGACGGGCATATTGGCCACCTTGTAGCCGCGGTTGGCGAGATAAATTGAGGTCGGCGTCTTGGAACTGCGCGACACCCCCACCAGCACCACGTCGGCCTGATCCCATTCCGCAGCGCCAATGCCGTCATCATGCTCCATGGTATAGGTGATCGCCTCGATCCGCCGGAAATAGCTTTCGTCCAGCGCGTGCTGCCCGCCCGGATTGGGCGTCGCCCGCCGGCCCAGCATATGCTGCAGGCCCTCGATCACCGGATCCAGCACCGATATCACCGGCACCCCCAGCACCGCACAGCGACTTTCCAGCCGCACCCGCACCTGCCCCGATACCAGCGTATACAAAACCAGCCCCGGCCGCCGTGCGATCTCGTCCAGCACGCGGTCCAAATGCCCCTCCGAGCGCACCATGGGCCAAAAATGCTTCACGGCTTCCACATCGTCGAATTGCGCCAGCCCCGCCTTCACCAGCGACTCCAGCGTTTCGCCGGTTGAATCCGAAACCAGGTGCAGATGCAGCACGCTCACCGTCTCCCCCTGCAACCCGCCACCATCGGCATCATATTCTGTGGATAGACCAGCGGGCAACTTGCCGCAAACCAGCGGGAAAACCGGCCAGAAAAGGCAATTGCGCCATTCCGCCCGGCAAAACCCGCCAGTCCTCGACCGATCTTAGCATGTGGACAACCGCGCCGCCTGTCTCGCCACTTGTCCGGAAAAGCCGGATTTGCAAGCTGTTCCAATTATTTAAAATGTCCCACGCTGCCAATAAGGCTGTGGATAGAATCTTATCCCCACGATTCACACCAGCACAACTGCAACAATCCTTTCATGAATCTTTAATGTTAAAAGAGCTTGTAGCGTCAAACGCTCCCCAGCTCGCCGGGGGTTGACCCCTGCCCTGCAACCTCGCAATCCAACCGGCATGACCAAGCACCTGAACGGCCGATTTCTGCGCACGCTTGCCGGCGAAGCCACAACGCCACCCCCCGTCTGGCTGATGCGCCAGGCTGGCCGCTACCTGCCGGAATATCGCGAACTGCGCCGTCAGAAGGGCAGTTTCCTCGCGCTCTGCTATGATCCCGATGCCGCCTGCGAAATCACCCTGCAACCTGTCCGCCGCTTCGGCATGGACGCCGCCATCCTCTTCTCCGACATCCTGATCGTCCCGCACGCCATGGGCCAGGATCTAAGCTTCACCGAGGGCGAAGGCCCACGCCTCACCCCGCTCCTCGAAACCACAAACCTCGATTCACTCTCCCCACAGCCACAGCATCTCGAAACCATCTATGAAACCGTGCGCAAAGCCCGCGCCGCGCTGGCGCCAGACAAGGCGCTGATCGGATTCGCCGGCTCACCCTGGACGGTTGCCACCTATATGGTCGCCGGCCAGGGCAGCAAGGATCAGGCCCCGGCCCGGTTGATGGCCTATCGCGATTCGGCCCGCTTCCAGGCGCTGATCGATGCCATCATCACGACAACGGTCACCTACCTCTCCGGCCAGATCAAGGCCGGTGCCAACGCGGTGCAACTGTTTGACAGCTGGTCAGGAAGTCTCGCGCCAGACGAGTTCGAACGCTGGGTGATCGCCCCCACTGCGGCCATTGTGCAGCAGCTCATGGCGCTGCACCCAGAAACCCCGATCATCGGCTTCCCCAAGGGCGCCGGCGAAAAGCTTGCCGCCTATGCTGCCGAAACCGGCGTCGACGCGCTGGGGCTGGATGAAGCAATCGATCTCAACTGGGCGACCCGCGCCCTGCCGCCGTCCCTGCCGCTGCAAGGCAACCTCGATCCCATGGCGCTGCTGGCCGGCGGTGAAGCGCTCCGGCGCGCCGTCACCCGCATCACCCACGCCTTCGAAGGCCGCCCGCACATCTTCAACCTGGGCCATGGCATCGATCGCCACACCCCCATCGCCCATGTGGAGGCGCTGTTGCTTCAGATTCGCGGCGCGGCGGAGTAGCGTTAGACGAGCGTCAGCGCGGTCGCGGCAGATTCGGCCCGAACGGCCGTGACGGCCCGGCCGGACGGTCACGCCGCGGCATCTGCGCCTGATAGGCCAGCAGGCAATGCTCGCCGCAATAGGGAAAGCCCGGGCTCACCGGCTTACCGCAGAAGTGGAAGTCCGCCTCGTCCGGATGGCCGATCGGCCATTTGCAGATGCGGTCGTTCAAATCGAGCAAGGTCACCTTCGCACCCTTGACCGGGCCCTTGGCAGCCACCCTCGCCGGACGCGCAGCAACTGGCAACGGCTGCGGCACCGGCATATCAAGCACAGCCACCGGCACAACCGGCTCCGCCGCTGCGGCCTTGACGGCTGGTCGTGCCGCCCGGCTGCGCGGTGCCGCCGGAGTGACAGCCGCCGGTTCAGCGGTTTTGCCTTCCGCCGGTTGCGCGGCTTCGGCTTTTGCGCCTTCCGGGCCGGCCTCCGGCACACTAGCGCCGCCTGCCTTGGCATCCGCCTGCTTCAGCGGCGACGGACGCGAAGCCAGCCCCAGACGGTGCGCCTTGCCGATCACCGCGTTGCGCGACAGATTTTCACCCATCAGCTCGGCGATCTGGCTCGCCGATTTACCCTCTTCCCAATAGGTCTTGAGCATGGTGATGCGCTCGTCGGTCCAGGCCATATCCGTCCTTCAAAAATTCAATCCGTGAAGCCGCGCTTGCCGCCTCGGCCGCACACTCCTAGAAGCGCATCCAGCCGCACATGCAAACGCCAGCCCCCATCCCACAGACCCGTTCAAACCATCCGGAACCGGGCGTTCCGGTGATAACGGGTGTCAACTGGATGGGATTCAGAACCCTCTATGTGAAGGAAGTGCGGCGTTTCTTCAAGGTGCAGCTGCAAACCATCTGGGCACCAGCCATGACCACGCTGCTGTTCCTCGCCATTTTCACGGTCGCACTCGGGCCCATCAAGCCGGATATCCTCGGCGTCCCCTATGCCGCCTTCCTGGCGCCAGGCCTCATCGTCATGGGCATGGTTCAGAATGCCTTTTCCAACAGCTCGTCCAGTCTGCTGATCGCCAAGATCCAGGGCACCATCGTCGATGTCCTCATGCCGCCCTTGTCCACCGGCGAGCTGCTAGCCTGTTTCGTTGCCGGCGCGCTCACCCGCGCCTGGCTGGTGGGGCTGGCTATCTATGCCGCCATGCTGCTGTGGCCGGGCGTCGATGTCACCATCCGCAACCCGCTTCTCATCCTGTATTTCGGCACCATGGGGTCGCTGCTGCTGGCCCTGCTGGGCGTGATGACCGGCATATGGGCCGACAAGTTCGATCACGCCGCCACCATCACCTTCTTCGTCGTACAGCCGCTCACCCTGCTGTCCGGCACCTTCTACGCGATCGAGAGACTGTCCCCGGCGATGCAGCGGGTCAGCCTGTCCAACCCCTTTTTCTATCTGATCGACGGCTTTCGTGCCGGCTTCATCGGGATCGCCGAAGCCAATATCTGGCTTGGCGCGGGCCTTATCGGCGGGTTGGTGCTGCTGCTGTGGTGGGCCTGCTATGCATTGCTGAAATCGGGGTGGAAATTGCGCGCCTGAAGCGGTAATCGGGCGCAAGGATGCAACAGGCGGCCGAGGCCGCCTTTTTTGTTTTGGAGCGCGAGAATGGCGATTTCCCCCCTGATGCCCGTTTATGGCCGGTGCGAAGTGGCACCGGTGCGCGGTGAGGGCGCCTATCTGTTCGATGCGGATGGCAACAAGTGGCTGGACTTCGCCTCGGGAATCGCCGTCAACCTGCTCGGCCACGGCCACCCGCACCTCACGAAAACCATCCAGGATCAGGCCGCGCGCCTGATGCACGTCTCCAACCTCTATGGCTCGCCACAGCAGCAGGCGATTGCCGAAAGGTTGTGCGCGCTCACCTTCGCCGACACGATGTTTTTCACCAATTCCGGTGCCGAGGCGCTGGAATGTTCGATCAAGACGGCGCGCGCCTATCATTATGCCACCGGCAATCCGCAGAAATTCCGGATGATCACCTTCTCCAACGCCTTCCACGGCCGCACGCTGGCCACCATCTCGGCCACCAATCAGGAAAAGATGCGCAAGGGCTTCGAGCCGCTGCCGGATTGGTTCCACGTGCTGCCATTCAACGATCTGGCCGCCGCCGAAGCCGCCATCGACGACTCGATCGGCGGTTTCCTGGTCGAGCCGGTGCAGGGCGAAGGCGGCATCCGTCCGGCCACGCAGGAGTTCCTGCAAGGCCTGCGCGCGCTGGCCGACAAGCACGGCCTGCTGCTGGTGCTGGATGAAGTGCAATGCGGCGTCGGCCGCACCGGCACCCTGTTCGCGCACGAACAATATGGCATCACCCCCGACATCATGGCGATCGCCAAAGGCATCGGCGGCGGCTTCCCGGTCGGCGCCTGCCTCGCCACCGAAAAGGCCGCCGCCGGCATGGTGGTCGGCACCCACGGCAGCACCTATGGCGGCAATCCGCTGGCCATGGCGGCCATCGGCGCAGTCCTTGATGTGGTCGCCCAGCCGCAGTTCCTGGCCGATGTGCGGGAAAAATCGCAGCGCCTGCGCGCCGCGCTCGAACAGATGATCCCCAATCATGATCTGTTCGATCATGTGCGCGGGCTTGGCCTGATGCTCGGCATCAAACTCAATGCCGATAGCCGCGCCTTCGTCAACCATGCCCGCAGCTTCGGCATCCTGACCGTTGCCGCCGGAGACAATGTGGTGCGCATCCTGCCGCCGCTCACCATCGGCGAAGCGGAAATCCGCGAGTGCGTGGAGAAACTCTCCGCCGCCGCTGCCGCCTTCCAGGTGCCGCAGGCGGCATGAACCGGTCGCCGCGCCATCTGCTCAACCTCGCCGATCTCGGCGCCGACGGCTTGCGCGCGGTGTTGCATCACGCGCACAGCCGCAAGGCTGGCCGGCGTGGTCTGCCCAATGGCATGGCAGACGCTGATGCCCCGCTCGCCGGCCACATGCTCGCCAGCATCTTCGAAAAGCCCTCCACCCGCACCCGGCTGTCGTTCGAGGTCGCCATGCGCCAGCTCGGCGGCAGCGCCATGACGCTTTCCGCCGGAGACATGCAGCTGGGCCGCGGCGAAACGGTGGAAGACACCGCGCGCGTCCTCTCGGGCTTCGTGGATGCCGTGATGATTCGCGCCAACCGGCACGCCGATGTCGAAGCCTTCGCCCGCGCCGCCACCGTGCCGGTGCTGAACGGCCTCACCGACCAATCCCACCCCTGTCAGCTGGTCGCCGATCTGCTGACCGCCGAAGAACGGCTCGGCCGCCCGGTGGCCGGCACCCGCTGGGCCTGGCTCGGCGATGGCAACAATGTCTGCAATTCGCTGGTCGAAGCCGCCGGCCTGCTGGGCTTTTCGCTGCACATCGCCGGACCTGCCGGCTATGCGCCCGACTCCGGCTTCGTCGCCTCCGCCCGCGCGCGCGGCGGCAACATCAGCATCGACCACGATGCCGGCGCCGCCGTCGCCGATGCCGACGTCGTCGTCACCGATACCTGGGTCTCCATGGGCCAAACCGGAACCGAAGACCGCTTGCGCGCCATGCAGCCCTATCAGGTCAATCCCATGTTGATGGCCGCCGCCGCCCCGCACGCCCTGTTCCTGCACTGCCTGCCCGCCCACCGCGGCGAAGAAGTGACCGACAGCGTGATGGACGGCCCGCAATCGGCCGTCTGGGACGAAGCCCACAACCGCGTTCACGCGCAGAAGGCGCTGTTGCTGTGGGCATTGGGGAAATTGGGGTGAGATCTTCTGCCTCCGGCGGGAAGGGGTTTGAAACCCCTTCACCCCCTCACTTTTTGCCCCGTCTACGCCCGCAGCGCACCGCCAAAGCTCCGCAGGCATTCATCCCAGGCCACAGCCACTCCGCCCCCCTTCCATGCACCACGAAAAACACTGGGGGTGAAGGGGTTTCAAACCCCTTCCCGCCGGAGGCACTCAGTGGATCAGGCCACCCGGCATGACCAACCCCGACAGCGATCGCCTGCTAGGTTTCACCTTGCCGCAGCGCGGAGCGCGCGGCCGGATCGTGCGTCTCGATGCAACCGTCAGTGCGATTCTCGCCGCGCACGCCTATCCGCCGCAGATTGCCCGGCTGCTGGCGGAGGCCTTGCTGCTCGCCAGCCTGCTGGGTGATCTGTTGCGGCCGGATGCCGGCCAGCTCACCTTGCAGGCCAAGGGCGAGGGCGGGCCGGTTACCCTGCTGGTGGCGGATTATCGCGAGGGCGCCATTCGCGGCTATGCCAGCCAGGATCTCGATCGCCGCTTCGAAGCCGGGCAAACGCTCGCCGCGCTGTTCGGCAAGGGCTATCTGGTGATCACCCTCGATCAAACCAACGCCAGCGAACGCTATCAGGGCATCGTCGAGCTGGGCGGCGAGACGCTGCAGCAGGCAGCGGAAATCTATTTCGAAAACAGCGAGCAGCTTCCCACCCTCGTGCGGCTGGCCGCCGAGCCGAAGCCGGATGGCGGCTGGATTGCCGGCGGCATGATCGTGCAGCACCTGTCGCGCTCGGAACTGGGTGCGGCACGGCTGCATGTGGAGGGAGGCAATGCCGACTGGGCGCATGTCGCAGCGCTGTCCGCAACCGTATCGCCCGAAGAGCTCATCGATCCGGCGCTGGGCCTCGAAGACCTGCTGTGGCGGCTGTTTCACGAGGACGAGGTGCGGGTGCTGCCGCCGGTTCTGCTGGCGCGCGGCTGCCGCTGCTCGCCCGATCATATCCGCCATGTCCTGCAGCAGTTTCCGGAAGAGGAGCGCCAGACCATGCGCAATGCCGATGGCGTGATCTCCGTCGATTGCGAATTCTGCTCGAAACAGTTTCTGCTCGAAGTTTAGCAACCTGTAAGCAAAACTGTCGTATGATGGCTTATGCGCCGAATTGTCTTGATCGCCCTTTGCCTGCCCATCGCGGCCTTGGCGCAGTCCATCGCACCGAAGGTGCTGGCCGACGGCTTCGCGCCCGGCCTCTGGCAGCCGGTTGAGGTCGGCAACGCCGATCAGCCGCTCGCACCCATCTGCCTGGCGTCCATCACCCATCTGGTCACCCAGGGCCGCGGCGGCGCCGGCTGCCAGCTCAGCTTGCTGGCAGACGCCCCGGACAACGCCGTCATCCGCTACAAATGCAACGCAAGCCTGTCCGGCCGCACGGAAATCCGCCGCGACGCCGCCGGCATCTACACCATCCATGCCCAGGGCCTGCACAATGGCCACCCCTTCGCCTCACACGCCGAATGGCGCCGCACCGGCGCCTGCTAGAGCGAGTCTCGTTCTGATTGCATCAGAACGGCCGCTCTATCCTTATGATTTTCCGCATGGGTTTTCGATGCTCGTGATTCCACGAGATCGAAACATGCTCCAAGCGGTCAATCGAACCGCAGATCGCCCCATTCCGGTTCCGCCAGATAGGGTGTGATATCCACCTCCGCGAGCGCCGCCGGGTTCCATTTGGGAGAGCGGTCCTTGTCGATCAGCTGCGCCCGAACGCCCTCATAAAAATCCCGGCCCGTCTTGATCCCGCTCACCATGCGGTATTCCAGCTTCAAACACGCCTCGATCGTGCTGCCGCGCCCCTCGCGCAGCCCGTGCAGCGTCAGCGCGCACGACGTCGGCGACATGGCGCGGATGATGGCCGCCTGTGCATTGGCCCAGTCATCGCCGGTATCCAGCGAGTCCAGAATCGCCTGCACGCTGTCATGCCCGAAATGGAAATCGATCCCGTCCTGCAGGCCGGTGATGCTGTCCGCACCGGGGCCGCTGTCGAAGGTGCCAAGGATATGCTCAACCGGCTCATGCGCATGCGCCAGCCGATCCTTCAGCATCGCCAGTCGTTCCGCTTCCACGAAATGCGTGGCAATTCCCGCCGCCTTGCAGTCGGCGGCCTTCAACCGCGCGCCGGTCAGCCCCAGCCAGGTGCCCAGCTCGCCTGCCAGCAATGGCAGCGCATGCGTGCCGCCCACATCGGGGATCAACCCGATCCCGGTTTCCGGCATCGCAAACAGCATCCGCCCGGTCGCCACTCGCCACGGCGCATGGATGGAAATCCCCACCCCGCCACCCATCGTCACCCCGTCCAGCAGCGCCACATAGGGCTTGGGATAATGCGCAATGGCCTGGTTCATGCGATATTCGTCGTGGAAAAAGCCCTCCCACTCCGCGCTGCCCGCCCGTCCGGCGTGATACAGGCCCACCACATCACCCCCGGCACAAAAGGCGCGCTCGCCCGCCCCCTCCACGATCACCCGATCGATCGCCGGGTCGCCGGCCCAATCGATCAGCTGGCGGTGAAAGGCCGCGCACATGCCGCGGTTCAAGGCATTCAACGCCTGTGGCCGGTTCAGCGTTGCCACCCCGGCCCGGCCAATGCGGGTAAAAACAATCTCAGGCTGCGTTGGGGCAGGGGTTGCAAGCGTCATCCAGCAGATCCTTCCACAAAATGGCCTTCCACAAAATGACCGGGGCCATCCACCTCCACCAGCATAACGGCCGTCGAAAGCCGGGCCAGCAGCTTGTCTGAGGCGTCCAGCAGATCGGCCTCGGCAAACACGATGGTACGGCCGAACTTGATCACCCGCCCCACCGCAAAAACTTCCGAATGCATCCGTGCGGCGGCAAAAAAGCTCACCTTGAACTCAATGGTCGGCACCCCGACCCGCCGCCCGGCGCGGGCGATCACTGCCGTTGCCGCCGCATCATCCAGTGCGGTGGTGATGATCCCGCCCTGCAGATTGCCCATCGGATTGCAGAATTCCGGCTTGGCGATCATCGCATAGCGCGTCGTGCCCGCCTTGCTGTCGATGGCCAGCAGCTCCAGCTCCAGCAAGGTCGTGGTGGCAGCCTTGCGCTTGCGCATCATGGCCAGCAAGGCTTCATCGTCAACCGGCATCAAAGACTTTCCACGCTGTCCAGGCCAAAAGCCTTAAGCGCCGGCCGCAGGGGTGCCAAGCCTTCCAGCCCGCCCGTGAAGATCGCCCGGTTCGCCGCCGCGCCGCTCGCACGCTCGCCGTCCAACGCAGCCAGCAGATATGCCGCCCGCCGGGCAATGCCGTCCGCCCCGTCCACAAAGGCGATAGGCCAGGGGCAGGCCGCCGCCAGCGCATCTGCCACCAAAGGAAAATGCGTGCAGGCCAGAACGATGGTATCCAGCCGCTCGCCACCGGGCTGGCCGGTCAGCCCGGCGATCGCGTCGCGGAAAATCTGCGGGTCAGGGCTTTTGCCCCGCAGCGTCTGCTCGGCCGCATCCACCAGCGCCGCGCTGCCATGCCGCAACACCAGGCAATCGGCGGCAAAGCGCGCGCTCAGATCGTCCACATAAGCCTGCCGCACGGTCGCCTCCGTTCCCAGCACGCCGATCACCCGGCTTCTCGATCGCTCCGCCGCCGGCTTGATCGCCGGCACCGTGCCCACCACCGGCACCGCCAACACCGGCCGCACATGCCCCAGCGCAATGGTGGATGCGGTGTTGCAGGCAATGATGGCAATCGCCGGGTCCAGCCGCTCGGTCAGCCGGCCCAGCAACCCGGCCACCCGGGCAGACACATGCGCCTCCGCCTTGGTACCATAGGGATAGCCCGCCGAGTCGGCACAATAGACCAGCGGCCACTCTGGCAGCCGCGCCGCCACCGCGCGCAGCACCGAAAGCCCGCCCACCCCGGAATCCAGCAAGAGAATCGGCTTGCGCATCATACCAGATCATCCGGCACGAACCACGCCGGCCGGCCAAAGCGCCGCGCCCGTGTCAGCTGATATGGCACGACAAAGCCCTGTCGTTCGGCCGGCGGCTTCAGGATGTTCGCATTTGCCGTTTCGCGCCAATAGGCCAGCCCGCCATCCAGCGCCGGGGCGGCCCCCGGCGAACACGCCAGCAGCTGGCCCCAAAGCCGCTGCCGCATGTCGGCAACGCCATCGGCATCCTCCCACAACAGCCCGAATTCGCTGTCCCAGGCAAAGCTGCGGTTGTTGATATTGGCGGAAGAAACCAGCCCAAAGCGATCGTCGGCCAGCATCAGCTTGGAATGCACATAGATCATGCCCGACCCATACACTGCGCCGCGATCCGCCACATATTTCCGCTCATCGTCGGTCAACGGCGATGTCTTCGCCAGAGAAAAAAAGCCGATCCGCTCCCCCAGCCGAGCCTTCATGTGCAGCAGGGCTCGACTCTGCAGATATTCGCCATGCCGATGCGCGGGATTGTCGCGCTCCCCTCCGAAGGCCACCTCATCCGGCGCCTGCGGCAGCAGGATGATGATCTGCAAGCCTGGCGCGCGTCGGGCCTGCTGCACGATCCAGCGCGCTGCGCGGCCATAGCGAAAGAATTGCGCCTCGATATACAGCAGCTTCTGTGCGGCAAAGATCAGCGAACGATAGCCGCGCATCAGCTCGCGAATGTGCGCGGCCGGGCCAACGGCAAAGGCATTGCGGCTGCGGCGTGAAAGCGTCCGCAATAGCTGCACCCGCGCTGTTCCATCCGCCAGCGCCGGCACCGGGCGGCCCTCTGCCGCCGCAATGGTGTCCAGCGGCTCGATGGTCAGCACACGCTCGGCGTTGGTCATCCAGTGCCGAGTGATCTCCACATAGCGCGGCAGCGCATAGTTCCACAATCGGCGGAAATGTTCGGCTGCATCGGCTGCCGCCGGCCCCTCCAGCCGCACGCTCACATCGTGCCAGCTCTCATCGGCAGGCTGGGCATAGTGTCGGGTCTCCCAGCGCCGCTCGTTGATGTCGATGCCGCCGATGATAGCAACCCTTCCGTCCACCACGGCAAATTTGTGGTGATGTGTCGCCGGCCACAGCCGGGGCGCTGGGCCGCGCCGAAACCGCGCCCGTCCGCCGCGCAGATGGTGATAGCGCCACAGCCCGGGGCGCACATCCACCAGCTGCTCCAGCTCCTCATCGGTGCCCTTCAGCCCGTCCAGCACCCGCCGGATCACAAATCCCATGGGCAGCCGCAGCAGCTGCCGGGTCGCCCAGCCCACTTCCCCCGGATGCTGGGCAATGATCATCTCGAATCGCTCCCGCGCATCGGCGTCCAGCGTCCCGGCCATGATAGCCAGCGTGCGGAAGGTCCTCCACGAGCTGCCATGCAGAGCATGCGCCACCGTCGGCTCGAAATCGGTCAACAGCAGCCGCACCGTCAGTCCGCGCTGCACGGCATGCTGCAAAAGCGCGGTCCAGTCCGCAAGCCCCAGCGCCCGCGCTTCGGCCGAGCGGCTCTTCGTGTCCGGATCAAACACCCGGAATGCCAGATACACCGTGTCGTTTGCGCCGAGCACAAGCCGCTCCAGATCCGGAAACATGTCGGCGCTCAGGATCAACGGCGTCACCCGGTTTCCGTCCCGCACCGGAAACGGGCAATCGGCTGGCCCCGAGGTGCGTTCCGGTCCGCGATCGTCTGGCAGAAATGGCGCGTCCGGCATGAAGACTCCCGTGCAGGTCATACCGACTCCGCCGCCCTGCCATAGCATGCCGCGCCGGCAAGAAAAGCAAGCCGGTTGCCCCGCAGGCTCGCCCGGCATAGACGCTTCCCCCATGACCAGCGCGCACATGATCCGCGATCCGGCCACCGATCCGGACGAACACTGGAGCCTGCCCGGCTGGGTGTATCGCGATCCCGAGTTCTTCGCCGCGGAAAAGGCGCGCGTTCTGCGCCCTAGCTGGCAGATTGTCTGCCACGAAAGCGACGTGCCCCATCCCGGAGACTGGCATTCGCTCGGCTTCCTCGGCGAATCCATCCTCGTCGTGCGCGGTGACGATGGCGGGCTGCGCGCCTTCCTCAATGTCTGCCGCCACCGCGGATCGCGCCTCGTCGATGGCGCGTCCGGCTGCGCCCGCAAACTGGTCTGCCCCTATCATGGCTGGACCTATGGCCTGGATGGCGCACTCACCGGCGTGCCCTTCCGGCGGGATTATCCGGCGCTCGACACGGCCACAAGCGGGCTGATCCCGGTGGAGCTGGAACGCTGGCAGGGCTTTCTGTTCGTGCGGCTGCAGGGCGGCGGCCCCTCGGTTGCCAGCATGATGGCACCCTATGCCGCACAGATAGCGCCGCACCGGTTTGCCGATCTCAGGGCAATCGGCCGCGTCACGCTGCGCCCGCGCGCCGTCAACTGGAAGAACGTCGGCGACAATTATTCCGATGGCCTGCACATTCCCATCGCCCATCCCGGCCTCACCCGGCTGTTCGGCAAAAGCTACGGGGTGGAAGCCAGCGGCCAGGTCGATCGCATGTGGGGTGATCTGGTCGATCGGCCATCGGCCAACCCCAGCGAACGCGCCTACCAGGCCCTCCTCCCGCGCGCCGATCATCTGCCCGAAGCCGCACAGCGCCAGTGGCTCTATTTCAAGCTGTGGCCCAATATCGCTTTCGACATCTATCCCGATCAGGTGGATTTCATGCAGTTCCTGCCGGTCTCCGCCAGCGAAACGCTGATCCGCGAAATCAGCTATGCCCTGCCCGATGATCGCCGCGAAATGCGCGCCGCGCGCTATCTGAACTGGCGCATCAACCGCCAGGTCAACGCCGAAGACACCGTGCTCATCCAGCGTGTGCAGGATGGCATGCAGTCCGAACGCTTCAGCCGTGGCCCGCTCGCCCTGAGCGAAGTCTGCCTGCGCAATTTCTGCCGCCGCATGCGAGAGGCCATCCCGCAAAGCCGCCTGCCAACCCCCCCCGCCCCCGGCTGGAGCCACAGCGCATGACGAAAAAGCTCGATGCGCTGATCATCGGAGCCGGCCACAATGGCCTGGTCTGCGCCTTCTATCTCGCCCGCGCCGGGCTGAAAGTGCGCATCGTGGAAGCGCGCGACACGGTGGGTGGCGCTGCCGTTACCGAAGAATTCCACCCCGGCTTCCGCAATTCGGTCGCCAGCTACACCGTCAGCCTGCTGCAACCCAAAGTCATTCACGACATGAAGCTGGCAGACGAAGGCTATCGCGTCATCGAGCGCCCGGTTTCCAACTTCCTGCCGCAGGAGGATGGCGGCTATCTGCTGCTCGGCGGCGGGCTGGAACGCACGCAGGCCGAGTTCCGCAAATTCTCCGCCCGCGATGCCGAAACCCTGCCGGCCTATTATGCCGCGCTGGAAAATGTCGCCGAAGTGCTGCGCAGCCTGGCACTGCAATCGCCGCCCAACATCGGCGATGGCCTGAAAACCCTGCTCGATGCCGCCCGCCAGGGCCGCGGCCTCGCCCGCATGCCGCTCGATCAGCAACGCGATGTGCTCGATCTGTTCGTGAAATCCGCCCGCACCTTCCTCGACAGCTGGTTCGAAAGCGAGGCAGTCAAGGCCGCCTTCGGCTTCGATGCCGTGGTCGGCAACTATGCCAGCCCCGACACGCCCGGCAGCGCCTATGTGCTGCTGCACCATGTGTTCGGCGAAGTGAACGGCAAGAAGGGCGCCTGGGGCCACGCAGTCGGCGGCATGGGCGCCATCACGCAGGCCATGGCCCGCGTCTGCCGCGCGGCCGGCGTTGAAATCAGCCTCGAATCCCCGGTGTCCCGCGTGCTGGTCGATGGCGGCAGGGTGGCTGGCGTGAAGCTCGCCAGCGGCGAAGAGATTGCCGCCGCCGCCGTCCTGTCCAATGTCGGCCCCAAGCTGCTCTATGAGCGGCTGGTGGATGCGTCCGATCTGCCCGCCGATTTCCTCCGCCGGGCGCGCGCCTTCAAGGCCGGCTCCGGCACCTTCCGCATGAATGTCGCGCTGGCGCACTTGCCGCGCTTCACCTGCCTGCCCAATCCCGGCGAGCATCTGCAAAGCGGCATCATTCTCGCGCCCACGCTGGACTATATGGATCGCGCCTTCATCGATGCGAAGGCGCACGGCTGGTCGAAGCAACCGATCGTCGAAATGCTCATCCCCTCCATCGTGGACGACAGTCTCGCCCCCGCCGGCCAGCATGTCGCCAGCCTGTTCTGCCAGCAATTCGCCCCGCAGCTGCCCGATGGCCGCGATTGGGACTCGGAAGAAGCCGCCGCCGCAGACACCATCATCGAAACGGTGGAGCGCCATGCGCCGGGCTTCCGGCAGTCCATCCTTGGTCGAAGCATCCTGTCGCCCAAGGGGCTGGAGCGCAAATTCGGCCTGGTGAACGGCGACATCATGCACGGCGCCATGTCGCTCGATCAGCTCTGGTCGGCCCGCCCGATCCTCGGCCACGGCGCCTATCGGGGCCCGCTGAAAGGCCTCTACATGTGCGGCGCGGGCAGCCATCCCGGCGGCGGGGTCACCGGCGCACCCGGTCACAATGCCGCCCGCGAATTGCTGCGCGATCGCAGCCTGCTCGGCAGGCTGCTGGGCTGACCGGCTAGAGAGCATGTTCCGTGTCGGGTGGAATCACCAGCCTCGAAAAACCCATGCGGAAAAACAGGAAGTTAGAGCGGCCGTTCTGATGCAATCAGAACGAGACTCGCTCTAGCCCTCCGCCGCGCGCGGTTGCAATCGCTTCCCCACCGGGCCAAGCAACGCGCAGATGGTCGATATCAACCTCCAGCCCGCCGGACCGCCGGCCGCCATGGCAGACAATCGTCTGCAACCGGCCTTCCTGCGCGCCGTGGAGGCGGCGCTGGATTCCGATGAAACCGGCGAAGCCCGCGCACTCGTCCAGCCGCTGCACCCGGCCGATGTCGCCGATCTGTTCGAACAGCTGTCACGCGATCGCCGGCAACCGCTGGCGCTGGCGCTGGGCGATGCGCTGAACGCCGATGTGCTGGCGGAAATGAATGATTGGGTGCGCGACGAGATTGTCGGCCTGCTTGATCCCGCCCAGGTCGCCGAAGCCATGGCCGACATGGATACCGACGATGCGGTGGCCATCATCGAGGAGATGGAGCCTGAAGACCAGGCCGCCGTGCTCGATGAAATGTCCGCCGACGATCGCGTGGCGATTGAAACCGCGCTCTCCTATCCCGAGGAATCCGCCGGCCGCCTGATGCAGCGCGAGCTGGTCACCTGCCCGGAACATTTCACCATCGGCGACGTGATCGACATGCTGCGCGCCGGCAAGGACGACATCACCGATTTCTGGGAAATCTTCGTGATCGATGCCGATCGGCGGCCGATCGGCACCATGCGCCTGTCATGGGTGCTCACCAGCCCGCGCGATCTGCTGGTTGGTGACGTGATGCAACGCGAACAGACGCTCATCCCGGTGGAGATGGATCAGGAAGAAGTCGCGCTCCGCTTCCAGAAATATGCGCTCATTTCCGCCGCTGTCGTGGAAAGCGATGGTCGCCTCGCCGGCGTCATCACCGCCGATGATATCGTCCACATCATCGCGGAAGAAGCGGGCGAAGACATATTGAAGCTGTCCGGTGCCGGCGACGGCGACATCAACGAGCCGGTGATCGACAGCTACAAGGCCCGCGTGCGCTGGCTGATCGCCAATCTCGGCACCGCGCTCATCTCCTCGGCCATCATCGCCAGCTTCGGCGCCACCATCGAAAAGATGGTGGTGCTCGCCGCGCTCACGCCAATTGTCGCCTCGATCGGCGGCAACACCGGCAACCAGACCATGGCCGTCATCGTGCGCGCGCTGGCCACCGATCAACTCACCCAGAGCAACACGCGCCGCACCATCTGGCGTGAGGCCCGCCTTGCCATATTGAACGGCGTCACCATCGCCTTGCTGCTGGGCCTCGGCGTCAGCCTGGTGCTGTCCAGCCCGGCGCTTGGCCTCGTCATCGCCATGGCCACCCTGTTCAACATCCTGATTGCCGGCATGGCCGGCGTGCTGGTGCCGCTCGGGCTGAAGCGTCTGGGCGTGGATCCGGCCGTCGCGTCATCCGTCTTCGTCACGATGATCACCGACAGCATGGGTTTCCTGCTGTTCCTCGGCCTCGCCGCCGCCAGCGGCATCGCGACCTGAATCGCGCCGGCTGACTCCGCAGCGGTTACCCGCAGCGCGTCGTGCCCGAACCGGTCGTCCGCGTGGTGCAGCGCGCCCCGCCTGTCACGTCGATATTGCCCGATCCGGTAATCGCAAGGTCCGCTGTGCCGGTCGCCCTGGCCTTCACATTGCCCGATCCGGTCACCGCCACCCGAAGTGTGGCGCATTGCAGGCGCGACGCGTCGATAGTACCGCTGCCCGTCAGCCGCACCACCGCGTCATCACAGCTGCCCGCGCCCTTGATGTCGCCCGCCCCGGAAATGCCGAGCGACAGCGAGCTGGCCTTCAAATCGGGCAGAAGCATGGTACCCGACCCGCTGACCCGCCCGGAAAACGGCCCTGTAACGCGGTCCACCCCCATGTTGCCTGAGCCGCTCAGCGTGGCAGACAGCAGCGAACCGGTGGTCACCGCCACCCGCACCGGCTTGCCGCCCCAGCCTTGTGACCCGCGCTTCTGACCGATCCGCAGCACGCCGTTTTCGACCCGGATATCCAGCCGTTCCAGTTGCTTGTCCTCGCCCGTTGCCAGCACCGAGGGGGCAAGGCCGGTGCGGATATCGACATCGGCCGATCCTTCCAGATCGACCCGGTCGAAGGCGGAAATCGCAAAGCTGCGCTCGGCCGCAAGCACCGGCGGTGCAGTCAGCAGAGTGGACAGGATGAGGGCAAGAGACAGGCGCATCGGAACTCCCCGATCAAAAGCCTCTCTCGCGGGCAGCCATACCGGCCGGCCGGGCCCGGCGCAATGGAAAACGGCGTCGCTGCCACCCGCAGGCGGAAGAGACGCCGTCAATCCGTGTCCGGCTTTGCGGTCGCCGGTCAGGCGGCCTTCAGCACCAGCTCGATTTCCTTTTGCGCCGCCGGCTCGTCGATGTTCTTCATCGCCGCCACTTCGCGCGCCAGCCGGCTGATCGCCGCTTCGAAAATCTGCCGCTCCGAATAGCTTTGTTCCGGCTGGTCTTCCGCGCGGTGCAGATCGCGCACCACCTCGGCGATGCAGACCAGATCGCCGGAATTGATCTTGGCTTCATATTCCTGCGCCCGGCGCGACCACATGATGCGCTTGATCCGCGGCTTGCCCTTCAACGTCAGAAGCGCGTCCTTCAGGGTCGCCTCGCTGGAAAGCTTGCGCATGCCAACGCCTTCTGCCTTGTTGGTGGGCACCTTCAGGGTCATGCGTTCCTTGTCAAACCGCAGCACATAAAGCTCGAGCTTGGTGCCGGCGATTTCGCTGGACTGGATTTCGACAACACGGCCCACGCCGTGCTTGGGATAAACGACATTGTCGCCTACCTGGAAAATGAGCGCCTTGACTGCCATGGTCCGGTCTTGTCCTTTCGCTTCGCGCGGCCGGCTGCCCATGGCGGAAGCCCGCTCTGCCCGAAACTATCAGGCACCCCGAACGGATCAGGGAGAGCGGGGCAACATGGGGCAGCAAGGCGTGTCTCGCGGTTGGTTCAACTGTTTTGGTGACTGCCGGGCGAGACCGAGGCAACCACCGGGTGGCGACACTGATGCAAAACAAGGCTTTCTACCCCGCGCCGCTGACCCTATGCGAATTCCGCAAATTTCGAGACATTCACGCTAGATCGCCGACATGATTTTGCACCAGCGATACCGCTCATAGCAGAATTATGACACTTATTCCACCCTTAATGCCCATAAGGCCCGCCGCAGCAGGCCTTACATGTCGTCATCCGCGTCCGGGCCAGCCAGCAGTGCGTCTGAAACGCCCGCTGCATTCTCGCGGATCGAGGCTTCCAGCTTGTCCCGCATCGCCGGATTCTCGGTCAGGAATTTCTTGGCATTCTCGCGCCCCTGGCCGATCCGGGTGCTGTCATAGGAAAACCACGCACCGGATTTCTCCACCAATCCGGCCTTCACCCCCAGATCGAGGATTTCGCCGGTCTTGCTGATGCCGGCGCCATACATGATGTCGAATTCCACTTGCCGGAACGGCGGCGCCACCTTGTTCTTCACCACTTTCACCCGCGTGGTGTTGCCCACGATATCGTCGCGGTCCTTGATTTGCCCGGTGCGGCGGATATCCAGCCGCACACTGGCATAGAATTTCAGCGCATTGCCCCCGGTCGTCGTCTCCGGATTGCCATACATCACGCCGATTTTCATACGCAGCTGGTTGATGAAGATCACGATGCAGCGCGAGCGCGAAATCGAACCCGTCAGCTTGCGCAGCGACTGGCTCATCAGCCGCGCCTGCAGGCCGACGTGGCTATCGCCCATTTCGCCTTCGATCTCCGCCCGCGGCACCAGCGCCGCCACCGAATCAATCACCAGCACGTCAATCGCATTGGATCGCACCAGCGTGTCAACGATCTCCAGCGCCTGCTCGCCGGTATCCGGCTGCGAAACGATCAGATTCTCGGTGTCCACGCCCAGCTTCTTGGCATAGATCGGGTCCAGCGCATGTTCGGCATCCACAAAAGCCGCAGTGCCGCCGGCCTTTTGCGCCTCGGCAATCACATGCAGCGCCAGCGTTGTTTTCCCCGAGCTTTCCGGACCATAAATCTCGATCACCCGGCCGCGCGGCAAGCCACCGATGCCCAGCGCAATGTCCAGCCCCAGCGAGCCGGTCGAGATGGATTCGATTTCCAGGATGTCGCGCTGGCCCAGCTTCATGGCCGAGCCCTTGCCGAACGCGCGGTCAATCTGGGCGAGAGCTGCCTCCAGCGCCTTTTCCCTGTCCATGATGGCAAATGTCCCTTGTTGCAGCCTGCGCCGCCTTGCTCGACCCGCCGCCAGTGGTAAAGGCTGGATGCTGGATACGCAAGATTGCTTGCAGCAGTTCGTACCCGCTTTGTTCTGCCAATACAAGCGATCACGCTACCGAAGCAGAGCGTCAATTTCCTCCGTCAGGGCCTGCAAACCGAAGGGCTTTGCGAGGAAAGCAAAGTCCAGCGCCGCCACCGCCTCCCGCGCCGCCGCGTCGGCATAGCCGGAAATCAGCAGCACCGGCAGCTCTGGCCGCTCCGCGCGCAGCGCCTGCGCCAGCGCAATGCCGTCCATCCCGCCCAGCCTGATGTCAGACACAAGCGCCGCAATCTCCGGATGCTCGGCAAAGCGCGCCAAGGCCTCCTCGCCGCTGGCCGCCTGCACCACCCGGAATCCGGCCGTCTCCAAAGCCCGCGCCGCCGATAGCCGCAGCAGGCTTTCGTCCTCCGCCAGCAACAGCATCGGCGCCTGCAAGGGGGCCTGCCGCACCACCGCCGGCTGCCGCGCCTTGCCCTCATCCGGCAGATAGATGGTAAAACGCGCGCCCCCCAGCGGCCCGTTGTCCAGCAGCAGATACCCGCCCGACTGCTTCACAATGCCATAAGCCGTGGCAAGCCCCAGCCCCTGCCCGCCGGTGCGGGTGGTGAAATAGGGCTCGAAGATCCGCGCCGCATTCTCCGCCGGCACGCCGGGCCCGTCATCGGAAACGCTCAGCCAGCCATAGTCCGCAAACGGCATGAAGCCCGCGCCGGCCGGCACATGGCGCCCGTTCGCCCGCCCGGTCTCGATGCGAACCCGCCCGATCCGCCCCTGCGCCGCCACCGCGTCGCGCGCATTCAAAACCAGGTTGATGATCACCCGCTCCAGCGCCACCCGATCCGCCCGGATCGGCACCTCGGTCAGCATGCCGGCCATATCCAGCACCGCCTGCCGCCCCGCCAGCGCCACCAGTGTCGGCCCCAGCGCGGCGACGATTTCTCCAAAGCTCGTTCGCACCGGCTTCAAAGTCTCCTGCCGCGAAAAGGCCAGCAGCTGGTGTATCAACGCTCCGGCGCGGGTCGCCTGTTCGGCGATGGCCGCAAGGTCGCGGGCATTTTCCCCGCCGCGCGGCAGCCGCGCCGCCACCAGCTCGGTGGTCGCCACAATCGCCCCCAGCATGTTGTTCAGATCATGCGCCAGCCCCGCCGCCAGCAGCCCCACCGCCTCGGTCCGCACAGGCGGCACCACAGGCGGCACCGGGGAAGGCGTCACGGGCACCGGAGGCGCGCGCCGCAAATCGGCCGTTGCCGGAACCTTTGTCGAAGGACTGGTCGAAGAATTGATCGTTGAACCCGTGATAGCCGCGCACCTTCCGAAAGACGCGCCTTTCAACGGCCGCAGAGCCGCAGCCCTTAAGTCACCCGCCGCTCAACCCGATATGTCCGGCTGCAACGCGCGGTCGCGCACCGCGCGATGCCGCAGCCGCCGCTTGCGCCGCTGCGCCACCCAGAAGCGCCAGCCGATATGCACCGCAAAAAAACCAATCGTCGCGCTGACCGCCGCAAAGATCAGCAGCCCCAGATAGGTCGGCCCGGCCGCCGTCACCAGCCAGCGAACAATGCCCTCAAACAGCCCCGCATCCGATCCCAGCGTGATGTTCGCATCCGATTTCAGCCGCAGCGCCGTCTTGCCCACCAGATAGGCCAGATAATAGATGAACGGCACCGTGAACGGATTGGTCACGAAGGTGGAAAGCGCGGCCACCGGAAGATTGGCCCGCGCCGCCACCGCAAACACCGCGGCAAAGGGCGTCTGCGCCACCGGAATCGCAAAGCCGGAAAACAGCCCCAGTGCTGCCCCGCGCGCCACTCCGCGCCGGTTGAATCGCCAGATCAGCGGGCTTTTCAGATGGTGCGCAAAAGGCCGCAACATGCGGGATTGCAACAGCTCTTCGCGCGTGGGTATTTTCCGCCAATTCACCACGCCTGCTCCGCACTTCCCACTTTCCGCCCGCGTTCCGCACGATATCACGAACACACGACCATGCGCGCGCTCCCGGCCTAAATGTCCCCTTGTGCCGGTGCGCGCAAGCAGTCCGGCCCATTTTTGCCGCAACCCCGGCGCGCCTCATCCCCGGTCGCGCATGATCCGCCCCTGCTCGCGCTTCCAGTCCTGCTCCTTCTGGTGCTCGCGCTTGTCGTGCATCTTGCGGCCCTTGGCCAGCGCCAGCTCCACCTTGGCCCGCCCGCGATCGTTGAAATAGACGCTCAAGGGCACCAGCGTCATGCCCTGCCGCGAAACCGCGCTGTGCAGCTTCTCGATCTCCCGCTCGCGCAGCAACAGCTTGCGCGGTCGCTTCGGCTCATGGTTGTTGCGATTGCCGTGGCTGAATTCCGGGATATTCGCGTTGATCAGCCACACTTCGCCATTCTTCACCTCGGCATAGCTCTCGGCAATCGAGCCTTCGCCAAAGCGCAGCGATTTCACCTCCGTGCCGGCCAGCATGATGCCCGCCTCGAACACCTCGTCCACCGCATATTCAAAGCGGGCGCGGCGATTCTCGGCAACAATTTTCGCCTTGGTTGCCTCTCGTCTGGGCCTGGCCATCAGGGCGTGATGCCCGCGATCGCCATCGCCGAATCCACGATCGCTCGCGCCGTCGCCGAGGGCGCCACCACCGGCAGTCTGGTATCCGCCGTCATCCGCCGCAACAGCGACAGGGCATATTTGGTCGGCCCGGGGCTCGCATCGGCAAACAGCGCCTGGTGCAGCGGCCAGAGCTGGTCCTGCAAAGCCAGTGCGCCGGCGAAATCGCCCTCCGCGCAGGCAGCCACCTGCCGCGCGTTCAAGGCCGGTGCCACATTGGCCGTCACCGAAATCGCCCCGTGCGCCCCGTGCGCCATCGCCCCCAATGTCATGTAATCATTGCCGGAAAGAATACAGAAATCCTGCCCCACCATGTGCCGGATCTCGCTGATCCGGTTGATGTCGCCGGTCGATTCCTTGCACCCCACAATGCGCGGATGCTCGGCCAGCCGCGCCATCGTCTCGGTCGTCATGTCGATCCCGCTGCGGCCGGGAATATTGTAGATCAGGATCGGCAGCGCGCTGCGATCGGCCAACCAGCCAAAATGCGCCAGCAATCCCGCCTGCCCCGGCTTGTTGTAATAGGGGCAAACCACCAGCGCCGCATCCGCGCCCGCCGCCGCTGCCCGCGCGATATGATGCTCCGCCACCCGCGTGTCATTCGATCCACATCCGGCAATCACCGGCACCCGGCCGGCCGCCGCCTGCACCGTCAAGGCCACCACATGGTCATGCTCTTCGATCGAAAGCGTCGCCGATTCGCCGGTCGTGCCACATGGCACCAGCCCGCCCGAGCCTTGCGCGATCTGCCATTCCACAAAATCCGCCAGCGCCGCCTCGTCGATCCGGTCATCCCGAAACGGCGTCACAAGGGCAGGAATGGAACCGGAGAAGTGGGTCATGGGCAAGTCCAGGGGCAGCGACAGGAGCGGAAGCGGCAGAGCTTTTGCTTGGCGCTCGCAAGGCCGTTGCCTAAAGACATTGCCATGTATGCGCAACTCCGGCCGCTCGCCGCCCTCCTCGCCCCGATCGCCCTGACCTGCCTCGCCCTGCCGGCAAACGCCCAGGCCGACACCGCATCGCGCGCCTGGCTCGGCCAGATGTTCTCCACCTTCGACGGCGGCGCCAGCTTCGCACCGGTCAACGCCCCCACCCCCACCGCGCAGTCGCTCGCCATGTGGGACTGGCTGCGCCGCACCCCGTCCAGCATCGGTGCCGCCCCGCCGCTTGCCACGCAGGCCGCCTTCATCACCGCCCACCCCGGCTGGCCGCAGCTCGCCGCCATCCGCCGCCGCGCCGAAGCGCAGGCCGCCGATCCGCTCACCTCCGATGCCGATGCCCGCGCCTTCTTCCAGCAGGTGCCGCCCACCTCCGCCAACGGCCAGGCCCGCATGGCGCTCGTCAATTCCGGCCCGCAAGCCACCGATCAGGCCCGCCTCGCCTGGACCCGCGCCGGCCTCGCCCCGGCGCTCGAATCGGCGATCGATGCCCGCTTCGGCAGCAGCTTCACCCGCGCCGATCATGCCAAACGCGCCGACGCCCTGCTCTGGGGCGGCCAGACCAGCGCCGCCGCCCGCCTCCTTCCCCGGCTGGACGATCCCGAACGCGCCCTCGCACAAGCCCGCATCGCACTGCGCACCAGCGCGGCAGACGCCGAGGGTCGAGTCTCCTCCGTCCCCGCCAGCCTCCGCCGCAACCCCGGCCTCACCTATGATCGCGCCCTCTGGCTCGAAAAGCGCGGCCGCCTGTCCGAAGCCGAAGCCCTGCTGGTGCGCGGCGACATCGAACCCGGAGCCGTCACCGCCGCCGAAACCTGGCTGGAAAAGCGCCTCGCCATGGGCCGCGTCGCCATGCGCCGGGGCGATGCGCTCACCGCCGCCCGTCTGCTCGGCAACCACAAGACCTTTGCGTCCGATGCCGATCTCGCCACCCTGCCGCTCTCGCAACGGATCGATCTCTCCGACACCGAATGGCTCGCCGGCTGGCTCTATCTGCGCAAGTTGAACCGCCCGGAAGACGCCGTCCGCCACTTCAAGGCCTTCAACGCCGCCGTCACCACCCCCATTAGCCGCTCGCGCGGCGATTATTGGCTCGGCCGCGCCGAAAAAGCCCGCGGCAACCAGGCCGAGGCGAAGGCCGCCTTCGAACGCGCCGCCCAGCATTTCGATTATTTCTATGGCCAGCTCGCCGCCGAAGAGCTGGGCCGCCTCCCCGCCCTGCCCAAGCCCGGCACCACCAGCATCACCGACGCCGATCGCGCGAAGTTCGAGCAATCCAGCCTGCGCAAGGCGGTTGCCCTGCTCAATGCCATGGGCAGCCGCGAGCGCGAATCCGCCTTCGTGCGCGCGCTCGCCGAATCCGTAACCACCCCCGGCGAAGCCCGCCTCACGGCAGATTATGGCGCCTCCATCAACCGCCCCGACATGGGCGTGTGGACCTGGAAAACCGCCCGCCCGCGCGGCGACATGGGAACCTTCGACAAGGCCTATCCCAGGCTTCCCGCCAACGCCTCCGTTCCGTCGCGCGAATGGATCATTTCGCACGCCATCGCCCGCCAGGAATCCAGCTTCGATCGCACCGCCATGTCGTCCGCCGGCGCGCGCGGCCTGATGCAGCTGATGCCGGCCACCGCCCGCGATGTGGCCACCAAACTCGGCCAGCCCTATGATGGCGAGCGGCTGTTCTCCGATCCCGCCTACAACATCACCTTCGGCAGCTATTACATCGGCCTCCGGCGGGACAATTTCTCCAACGCCGCACTCGCCATCGCCGCCTACAATGCCGGCGCCGGCAATGTGCGAAAGTGGCTAACCGCCTATGGCGACCCCCGCACCACGGTCGATCCGATCGACTGGGTGGAAATGATCCCGATCCAGGAAACCCGCACCTACGTGCAGCGCGTCACCGAAAACGCCGTCGTCTACAGCCTGCTGGAACCGCAACGGCAGGGGGCCAACCCCAAAGCCTCGGCCTGGCTGCGGGGGAATTGACGAAGCCGCATTCCGCGCTTCTCCAGTCGCTCCAATCCCGCTAAACCTGCGCGCATGTCCATCACCGAATCCCCCGTCCTCGCCGGCGCCCTCATCGCGCTCGGTCTTGCCGTTGCCGGCGCCCTTGTCGGGCAGGGCGTTGCCAACATCCAGCGCGGCGCGGCGGTCGTCTCGGTGCGCGGCGTTGCTGAACGCGATGTGGTGGCAGATCTCGCCACATGGACCATCGCCACCCAGGCCACCGGCAGCGATCTCGCCACGGTCAGCGCCAAGGCCGATGCCGATGCCGATGCGGTGCGCGGCTTCCTCGCCGCCAACGGCTTCACCCCCGCCGAAGTGCAGGCGCGCGGCTCTTCGGTCAGCCAGTATCTCGATACCAACACCAACCGCCTCAACATCACCATCCGCCAGCGTTTTCAGGCCCGCACGCTGGATATCCCGCGCATGGAAAAGGCCTTCGCCGGACAGGCCGAAATCATCCGCAAGGGTGTCGCGCTCGATAGCGATGGCGGCGGAGCCGTCACCTACAGCTTCACCAAGTTGAACGATGTGAAGCCGGCGATGATCGCGGAAGCCACCAAGAATGCCCGCGCCGCCGCAGACCAGTTCGCAACCGACAGCGACACGAAGGTCGGCGGCATTCGCCAGGCCAGCCAGGGCCTGTTCTCGATCACCGGCCGCGACGGCGATTCCGGCTCCGGCACCGACACCCCGAACCAGAAGGTGCGCGTCGTCACAACGGTCGAGTTCTATCTGGACTAATTTTGCAAGGCTTGCCGTCGCCCGCATCCCGGCGCACAAGGATGCCCATGCGCTTCTGGGATCGCCACATCCTCCCCCGCCTCATCACGTTTGCCTGCGGCCAGGGCCAGGTGATGAAACGTCGCGCCCTCGTCGTCCCCGGAGCCACCGGCCGGGTGCTGGAATATGGCTGCGGCGGCGGCCTCAACCTGCAATTCTATCAGCCCGATGCCGTCACCAGCCTCACCGGGATCGATCCCCACGCCGAGCTGCTCGCCCGCACCGACACCGCCTCGGCCTGCTCGGCCATCCCCATCGAAACGCATCGCGGCATCGCCGAAGATCTCCCCTTCGCCGATGCCAGCTTCGATACCGTGGTCACCACCTTCACCCTCTGTTCGGTGCAGGATCCCGAAGCCGCCCTGTCGGAAGCCCGCCGCGTGCTGGCCCCCGGTGGCCGCCTGCTGTTCCTCGAACATGGCCGCAGCCCCGATGCCGATGTCCTGCAAACCCAGCAGCGCATCGAGCCGCTCTGGCGGCGCATGGCCGGCAATTGCCACCTCACCCGCCCGGTCAGCGCCAGCATCGAGGCCGCCGGCTTCCGCATCACCCGCTCCGGCCAGGGCTACACGCCGAAAAGCCCGAAATTCGCCGGCTGGATGGAATGGGGCAGCGCCGAGCCGATCCCTGCGCCGCGCTGAGCCCTATTCCGCCACCTGCGGCACAAAGCGCCGGAAAAAACTGTCCAGCTTCCAGGTCGGCCGCTGCGGGTCATTGGCCACTGTCCGGATCAACCGCTCCAGATAGGCATTGAAGGCATCTGCATATTTCGGCTCGATCGGCTGGTTCAGATCGTCCGACGGCGCATGGTACCGCTGCGTCAGCCAGGCCTTCTCGATCGCCGCCTGCTCCGGCGTGCTGGCGGCAAATTTCAGCGCCAGCGCCGGCACCCCGGTGCGCACAAAGCTGTACTGATCCGATCGCACGAAAAGATTTCGCTCCGGCGCGCGATCCGGCACCTGCGTCAGCCCCAGCCCCTTGGCCACCGCCGCCGACACGTCGCCCAAAGTCGATTCCTCCGCCCCCAGCGCGGTCACATGCGTCAACGGCCAAAGCGGCAGATACATGTCCATGTTGATGTTCGCGATGATGCCGGCCGCCGGCACGGTCGGCCGATTGGCAAAATAGCGGCTGCCCAGCAGCCCGCGCTCCTCCGCCGTCACGGCGAGGAAAATCACCGACCGCTTCGGCCGCTTCGCCTTCAACGCCCGCGCACTCTCCAATAGCGAGGCAATGCCCGATGCATTGTCCATCGCGCCATTGTAGATCGCGTCCCCGTTCACCGGCTTGCCCCCCACCGGCTTGCCCACGCCCAGATGATCAAGATGCGCCGTCAGCACCACATGCTCGGCTTTCAACCGCCGGTCCCGCCCCGGCAGCAGCGCCACCACATTCGGCGATGAAATCGCCCGGTCGCTCGCCGCCACCGTCGCCCGCAACCGCTGGTTCAGCGGGAACGCCTCGAGCGCTTCGCCGGCATCGGCCATCGTCACCAGATCGGCAAAGCGCCGCCCCGAATGGGCAAACAGCCGCTCGGCAGACGCCGGATTGAACGAGGCCGTGAAAAATGGCTGCTTCGCATCATTCAGTGCCGGATCGGCCAGCCGCATCCCCGGTGTCCCGGCAAACAGCGCAGCCCTCGCCCAGGGAATGTCCATCGCGTTCGGGTTGGCAATGGTCACCATCCCCACCGCGCCCGCCTTCTGCAGCGCCAGCCAGATTTCCGCCCGCGAGGCATGGCTGCGCAACGCCCCGGAAATCGCCTTCGGCCCGCCCGCCAGCACCACCGCCACCGCGCCCCGCAGGTCCACCCCGGCAAAATCATCATGCCCCGCCTCCGGCAGGCTCAAGCCATAGCCCACAAACACCAGCGGCGCGTCCACGCTTCGCACCTGTTGCACCCGCGTCCCCAGCAGCGCATCCTCCGGCACCGCAAGCGCCGTCTCGCCCGCCGGCCCCGAAAGCGCCAGCCGCGACGCCTTCAGATCCACCGATTGCTCCAGCAGCGCCACGCTCTGCAGAAACCCGTCTGTCCCTGCCGCCTGCAACCCGGCGCGCGCAAATTCCCGCGCTACATAGCCTGCCGCCCGGTCATAGCCCGGCGTCGCCGTCAGCCGCCCTTCATATGTGTCATCCGCCAGCTCGGTCACATGCGCCATCCACCGCGCGCCACCATCCCCGGCGCCATCCCCCGCCGCCATCACCGGAGCCGCCAGCAGCATCGCCACCACACCCAGAACCCGCATCCACTATCCCTCTCACACACCCCGAAAGCCGGGCATCGCCCGCGCATCCCGGCGGCCAACGCCTCACCCTATCCGCCAAACCCGGCCCTTGACCACACCCCCCGCCGCGCCGCATCACCAACGCCATGCAAAAATCCCTGATCCCCGCCGCCACGCTGTTCGCCGCCTTGCTGATCGCTGCCTGCGCGCAAGCCGCCCCGCCCGCCGCCACCCCAACCCCGGAACAGCGCGCCGAAGCCATCCTGAAATCCACGCCACTGATCGATGGCCACAATGACTGGCCCGGCGTCATCCGCGCCCTGGGAGGCCCGCAAGGCGGCGCCACGGTCGATCTGTCGGCCGACCCCACCGCCCGCGAAAAGCCCGGCCACACGTCCATCCCGCTGCTCCGCCAGGGCAAGCTCGGCGCGCAAATCTGGTCCGCCTATGTCCCCATGAGCCTCGCCCCCGAAGCCGCAGTCAAGCAAACCTTCGAACAGATCGCCATCATCCGCGCCTTCGTTGCGCGCCACCCGGAAACCTTCACGTTCGCGACAACCGCAGACGGCATCGAGCAGGCCTTCAAATCCGGCCGCATCGCCAGCCTGATCGGCCTCGAAGGCGCCCACCAGATCAACGACGACATCACCCTGCTGCGCCAGGCCCACGCGCAAGGCGTCCGCTCGATGACCCTCACCCACAGCCGCCCCTCCGCCCTGTTCGACAGCGCCACCGCAGACCCGAAGCACAATGGCATCGCCCCCGGCGGCGAAGCGCTGATCGCCGAAATGAATCGCCTCGGCATCCTGGTCGATATCAGCCACGTCTCCCCCGCCGTCATGCACCGCGCCCTCGATGTCACCAAGGCCCCCGTCATCTTCAGCCACAGCAGCGCCAAGGCCATCACCAACCACCCCCGCAACGTTCCCGATGATGTCCTCGCCCGCCTGAAGGACAACGGCGGCGTCGTGATGATCACCTTCGTCCCAAGCTTCATCGATCAGGCCCGCGCTGACTGGCAGGTCCGCCGCGACGCGCAACGCATGGTCGCCGGCCAGGGCCCCGCCGGAGACGCCGCCATGCAAACATGGGACGCCGCCAACCCTCGCCCCGTCAGCACGCTTTCCATGGTCGCCAACCATATCGATCACGCCGCCAAAATCGCCGGCCACGATCACATCGGTATCGGTGGTGATTATGATGGCATCCCCGATCTGCCGCGCGGCCTGGAAACCGTCGCCACCTATCCCGCCCTGTTCGCCGAACTCGCCCGCCGCGGCTGGTCGGATGAAAATCTGCGCAAACTCGCCGGCGAAAACTTCCTCCGCGCCCTGCGCCAGGCCGAAGCCACATCCACCACGCTGCAAGCGTCCGCCAGTCGCTGATGCGCCTGCTTACACGCCTCCTCCTGCCCCTTGCTGCCCTCGCCAGCTGCAGCAACGCCCAACCCGCAGCCCAACCCACAGCCCAGCCCGCCGCAAACCCCGCCGCCCAAAACTTCCCCCTGCCCGATCGCCCGGTGGCCGATATCGTCACCAGCAGCTGGTCAGACGAAGCCTCGCGCGATCGCGCGGGCGAAATCGAAGCCGTCATCCGCCTGCTGAAAATCGGCCCCGGCATGGCCATCGCCGACATCGGCGCCGGCAGCGGCTATTATGTCACCCGCATCTCACCCGCCGTCAAACCGGGCGGAAAGATCTATGCGCAAGACATCATGCCCGACACGCTCGCCCGCCTGCAACGCCGCATCGCGCAAGACAATCTCGCCAATATCGAAACCGTCCTCGGCACCGCCGGCAACGCCAACCTGCCCGCCAAAAGCGTCGATCTCGCCCTCATGGTTCACATGTACCACGAAATCGAAAAGCCCTACGAACTGCTCTGGCACCTGCACGAAAGCCTGAAACCCGGCGCCACACTCGCCATCATAGACTCAAACCGCGCCACCCAAAACCACGGCACCCCGCCCGCCCTCCTCGAATGCGAACTGAAAGCCAGCGGCTACCGGCAAACCGCCCGCCACAAACTCCCCGACAACAGCTACCTCGCCACCTTCACCCCCACAAACCGCCCCAACCCCGCCGAAATCAAACCCTGCCCCGCCGGAAGATAGCAAGCAGGCCTCCGGAGGCTGGGGGATAATCCCCCAGACCCGTGAATTTTTGCACGGTCCAACCTTTATCCGAACGGTTCACGCCCTCAGGCGTCCGCCGCAGCACCCTTGAATGCAGCCAGCAGCGCCTCGCTGACCTCTGGATATCGCCCCAAAAACCCGCGCCAACTCGCCCGCCGGTTTCGCATATCGCGAAACTCCCCCGTCGCCGGATGCAGCTGCCACCGCCACGACGCCACCCGCTGCCGAAACACGATCAACGGCCCCTGCCGATGATAGACATTAAAGGCGCTCTCATCGATGGCCGTGCACCACTCTGTCCAGCTGCCCCACCAACCCGCCGCCCAAGGCGTCAGCGGAACGCCAATCAGCCATGCCTCCGTTTCCGCCAGAATAGGACTTTGCGGCCGCACATCGGCCGGAACGGGAATCAAGCTGCAATGGGACCCCGTCGACATCCGCTAGGATTGATCAAAATGTGATCAATATCAAGCAGTTATCCATTTACCTTCCAGGCTGGATTTGCGATGAAGCGCCAATCGCTCGCGGTTTCCGCTCGTCAAGCCCTCAAGCCGCCCGGTGCCACTTGCTGCAAGGGCTGCCCACCCCTGCTTGGAAAGTTCCGGCATCCGAACCGCCCGCCCATCATCATCGAAACTCACCAAACCCCGGTCGAATGCTGCATCCCACAAGGCCGAAAGCAGCAACCCGTTTTCCGGGTCCAACCGCTCGTTTTCGCTGCGACATTTACCCCAGGGAACAATGTGCGAGGCTCGCAGCATCCCGCCATCGCTGATTCCCGTCATCGGGCAGCGATTGTTCCACCGGAGCAGCAATTTCCGCCGAAAACCGCCCTGCCCAACACGCGCCAGAATCCGTTGTTCAACCTGTGTGCAAATCGCATCGTGAACATCAGCCCGGTCGGCGGTCGCCGCAGCCAATCGATAGCGGCCGGCACCATCAAAAAGCACAACCCCATGGTCGCGCAATTCCTGCAACACCCGGCTCATGGTCTGGGGCAGGGTAGCGCCCTTGGCGCCGACCTGCCGAACGACCTGCGCAAGTTCCTGGTCGATGAGCTCGTGGCGGGTGAAGCTACCGCCAGACCGTTGCGCCTGCCTTTGAACCGCGCGCCACAATGCTTCCCCCCAGGTCATGCACGATGGCTAGAGCATGTTCCGATCTGGTGGAATCGCCAGCATCGGAAACCCATGCGGAAAAACAGGACCATAGAGCGGCTGTTCTGATGCAATCAGAACGAGACTCGCTCTAGCGCATGCTGCGGCCGGCGGCAAAGCCGCCGAGTCCGCTCAAAGGAAGAAGCGCAAGAAAAAGGCGGGCCAAGCCCGCCTGTCGGACGGGTTCGGCGGGCTTTCGCCCACCGCCCCGCCGGCCAGCCTTGCGGCGAGTCCGCAAGCCTTCGGAAAATTCGCCTGCGGCAATTTCCTCCAGGTCGCGGCCGCCTTCGGCTTACCCCAACCCAACGCCGCTCAGGATCCCGAACGCCTGCAGCAGCCACAGCACCACGGCGATCACCACCACGATGTTCAGGATGCTTTTGATCTTCGCATCCATCGGAATATAGGCGTTCACCAGCCAGAGCAGCACGCCCACCACAACAAGGGTAATAAGCAGATTGATCATCGACATGAAATTTCTCCTGAAAGTGCTGCCACGCAAACCCAGCAAGGCAGCATTGCCAGGATAACAACCACCAATCGGCGCAAAGGTTCCCAAAGCCTGCCCCCGGCAGGCCCACATAGAAAGGTCCTGCCCCCGGCAGGCCCGCAAAGGAAAAGGGGCCGCGCCTTCCGGCGCGGCCCCTCCGATCAACCCGGCAAACCCGGCTCAGGCAGAAGCAATCGTTTGCCGTCGCCGTGCCGCAAAGCCCACCATGCCAAACCCGGCAATCAGCATCGCCCAGGTCGCCGGCTCCGGCACCACGCCGCCGCCACCACCCGGCAGAATATCCCCCGGCCCGCTGATCCGCAGCGTGTAGGCGCCGAAATCACCGTTGGCGAAGCCGGTTGTCACCGCGAAATACTGCGTCCCCGTCATCAGGCCATAGGAAAAGCCGGAAAGCCCGATGTTCGGAAAATCGTCATTGCCGATCAACACCCCGCCAAACGGGTCGGCCGGATCGAACCCGCCCGTATACAGGAACATGTAATTGTCCCAGCCGCCAGCGGCCGAGTTCAGAAAATCATAGCTGCCGACAGCCGTCACCGAGAATTCAAACACCTCATAAGAAGTTGCCGTCCCCACGCCGGAAAGCGGCGGCGTCGGCGGATTGCCCGCCACCGGCCGATTCCAGGTCGGCCCGCCCGTTGTGTCACCGGAAAAGCTGTAATCCCCCGCCACCGCCGCCGACGCAAACATCGATCCCGCCAGCAACGCAGCTGCAAACATCGTCTTCATGCCCATTCCCCTCATCTGTCGGCCAGCCCCTTGCCGCCCGAATCACGGCCCTGCGGCCATATTGCAAACAACTCACAAAAGCCCCGCAGGCTCAAGCCCCCAAACACACATCCCGCTTTCCGCCGCCCGCTCGAAAGC
>JAIMJL010000011.1:42336-48736 GCA_020693225.1 Sandarakinorhabdus sp.
CAGCTCGCCATCGCGCCAGTGTTCCTGCTCACCGGCATCGGCGCCTTTCTCTCGGTGATGACCACCCGCCTTGGCCGCGTCATCGATCGCGCCCGCCAGCTCGAAGCCGCCATCGTGGCCGAGGGGGAAACCGATCCCGCGCTCGCCGCCCGCCGCGCCATCACCATCGCCGATCTTGCCGTCCTCGATCGCCGCATGCTGCTCGCCAACCGCGCCGTCGGCCTCGCGGTCGCCTCCGCGCTCACCGTCTGCATCCTGATCGCCACCCTGTTCATCGATGCCGTCTCGCAATTTCACCCAGACGCCATCATCCCCGTCCTCTTCATCCTGGCCATCACCCTCCTGATCGCCAGCCTGACCGCCTTCGCGCTGGAAATCCACATCTCCATCCGCACGGTCAGAGTAAGAGCAGACCTGTTGCGCAGCTCGCCATAGGCTTGACAGCTTGCAGTGACGCGCAAACAACCGGGTCAGCAGGAGCACCGCCATGAAGTTCGAAGTCGAAGTCGAATGCACGCCCGTCGAAGCCCGCACCTTCCTTGGCCTTCCCGATCTCACCCCCCTGCACGAAGCCTGGATCGAAAAAATGAAGACCTTGTCGCTGCAAGGCCCGTCCAGCGAAGACTGGAACAAGCTGATGACCACCTGGTCGAAGGGCATGCCCGGCATGACGGAAGGCTTCGAGACCTGGCAGAAATTGATGCTCACCGCCTCTGGCATGGCGCCCAAGGACGATTCGAAAGCCAAGCCCGGCAAATAGCCGGCCACGCAGCGCGATGGACACGATTCACGCCCTCTCGTCCGGCGCGCCCCCTGCCGGCGTGGCCGTCATTCGCATCTCTGGCCCACGCGCTCTGGCTATCGCCGCCGAGCTGATCGCACCGCAAAAACTGCCTCCTCCGCGCCGCGCGATGCTGCGCAGCATTTTTGCAGCAAAAACCAGACAACATCTTGATTCGGCAATTGTAATCACATTCCCAGGCACAAGCAGTTTCACCGGAGAAGAGTCCGCCGAGCTGCACCTGCACGGCAGCCCCGCCGTTGTCTCAGCCGTGCAGCAATCGCTGGCCCTTCTCGGCTCCCGTCCCGCGGACGCCGGAGAGTTTACCCGCCGTGCCTTCGAAAACGGCCGCATCGATCTGACGCAGGCCGAAGCGCTGGCAGACCTGATCGCCGCCGAAACCGACGCCCAGCGCGATCAGGCGCTCAGCAACGCCAGCGGCAAGCTTCGCGACCTCGCAGAGCATTGGCGCGACCGCATCATCTCCCTGATGGCGGACACCGAAGCCGATCTTGATTTCGCTGATGAAGCCGATGTGTCCGTCACACCGGCTACAGCGGGGGCGCAGATGCTTGCGGCTGAAATCGAATCTGCGCTGGCAACAGCAACCATCGGCGAACGCATCCGTGACGGCTTCACGATCGCCGTCACCGGGCCACCCAATGCTGGAAAATCAAGTCTTATCAATGCTTTGGCAAAACGTGATGTCGCAATCGTTACCCCACATGCCGGCACAACGCGAGACATCATCGAGGTCCATCTCAATCTCGGCGGCATCCCGGCCATTTTGCTGGACACAGCTGGATTGCGGGAAACAGACGATCCCGTCGAAGCCGAGGGAATCGCCCGCGCCCGGGCACGGGCCGCAAGCGCAGACTTCGTGCTGTCGCTGGATCCGCACGAGGGGAATGTCGTCAGCAAGATCGATGAAACTGGCCAGGATCCCGGAGTGCGGGGTGCCACGGCCTATGTATCCGCCAAAACGGGCGCCGGCTTGGCGGAACTTCTGCAATGGTTGCAGGATTGGGCCCGGCAGCAACTTCCGCTGGGTGAGCCGGCGCTGGTGACGCAATCCCGTCAGGCACATTGGCTATCGCAGGCCTGCTTCTCGCTGATGGAAGCGGCATCCGAGCCTGATCCGGTTCTGCGCGCCGAATCATTGCGGGCCGCAGGACATGCACTTGGCCGACTCACCGGACGGATCGATCCGGAGGCAGTGCTCGGTGCCATCTTTTCGCGCTTCTGTATCGGCAAATAGCAGCTTGCCGGAATTGTTCCACGTGGAACATTCCTCTATAGGGTGCGGGTGACCCACTATGATGTGATCGTGATCGGCGGCGGCCATGCCGGCTGCGAGGCGGCGGCAGCCGCGGCGCGTGTTGGTGCCAGGGTGGCCCTGGTTACCTTGTCGCGAGACAATATCGGCCAGATGAGCTGCAACCCGGCAATCGGAGGCCTGGGCAAGGGGCACCTCGTTCGGGAAGTCGATGCGATGGATGGCATCATGGGCCGCGCTGCGGACGCAGCTGGCATTCAGTTCCGCCTGCTAAATCGCAGTCGCGGGCCTGCCGTCCAGGGCCCAAGAGCGCAGGCGGACCGCAAGCTTTATGCCAGAGCTGTTCGCGGTCTGATGTATGACATCGAGGTGATCGAGGCAGAAGTGACCGACCTGCTGGTAGCGAACGACCAGTGCACAGGGGTCTGCACCAGCCTTGGGATAGTATCAGGAAATGCGGTTGTCCTGACCAGCGGGACGTTTCTGGGCGGCGTTTTGCATCGTGGTGACGAGACTTCGAGCGGCGGAAGGGTGGGCGAGGGCGCTGCCCATGCCCTTGCGGAGAGGCTTCGGGCGCTCAAGCTGCCAATTGGGCGTTTGAAGACCGGTACGCCGCCTCGGCTGGATGCGCGGACGATTGATTGGTCAGGCCTCGACGTGCAGGGCGGCGATGATGTGCCGTCGTACTTTTCGGCGCTAACCAGCGCGATCACGACACCGCAGATTGATTGCTATATTACCCGCACGACGGCCCGAACGCATGCGGCGATCCGGGACAATATTGGGCGCTCGCCGTTGTATTCCGGGCGGATCGAAGGGGTTGGTCCACGCTATTGCCCTTCGATCGAAGACAAGGTGATGCGCTTTGGCGATCGCGAGGGCCACCAGATTTTTCTGGAACCTGAAGGTCTGGACGACCCGTTGATCTATCCGAATGGCATATCAACCAGTCTGCCGACCGATGTGCAAAGGTTGGTGGTGCAGTCCATTCCCGGCCTGGAGCGGGCGCAGATCGTTCAGCCGGGCTATGCGGTGGAATATGACTATGTCGATCCTCGGGCGCTGGATGCCACCTTGCAGCTGCGGGCACTGCCGGGGCTTTGGCTCGCCGGACAGATCAATGGCACAACGGGTTATGAGGAAGCAGCTGCTCAGGGGCTTGTTGCTGGCCTCAATGCTGCCGGGGCGGCCTGGGCGCCAGATCGGACGTCCAGTTATATCGGGGTCATGATCGATGACCTCACGACGCACGGAGTGAGCGAGCCCTATCGCATGTTCACGTCGCGGGCAGAATTTCGCTTGCGACTGAGGGCCGACAATGCCGATCTGCGCTTGACCGAGGACGGGCTGCGGGTCGGGTGCGTGGGTAGTGAGAGAAAGCGGGCCTTTGAGGAGCGCAGGCAGCTGATCGACGAACTGACTGCCAAGCTGCAGTCCACCAACCTGGCCAGTTCGGCGGTTTCCGCTGTCGTGTCGACCATTCGGAACGATGGACAAAGTCTGCCGCTGTTTGACTGGGCGCGGTTTCCCGGCGTTGATTGGGAGGCGCTGGTTCAACTGAAGCCAGATCTGGGATCCCATGCGGTGGTTGCAGAGACGGTTCTGACCGATGCGCGCTATGCCGTCTATCTTGCACGGCAGCAGCAGGAGGTGGAGCGGTTCAGGTTTGACGAGGCCATCGATGTTCCACGTGGAACATCGTTCGCGCATGTCCCCGGACTTTCCAACGAGATGGCGGAAAAGCTGGCCGCTGCCCAGCCAGCAACGATCGGTCAGGCGGCAAGGGTTCGGGGCGTTACACCGGCTGCCGTTACGGCTTTGCTGGCTTATGTCCGGAAGGTGCAGCTCTCCTCTGCTGCCTGATATGTTTGCCGATATGTTCCACGTGGAACATGTGCGCACCTTTTCCAATTGCGGCGCTTCTGCATTTGTTCCACTTGGGTGATATGGATTCCGATGCATTTCAGGCTGCTTTTGATGTTCCACGTGGAACATTGGACAAGCTGCAGCTCTATGAGCAGCTGTTGATCGAATGGCATGGGCGGATGAACCTTGTTGGGCCGGCCACGCTCACCGATGTCTGGGGGAGGCATTTTGCCGATTCGGCCCAGCTGTCATTGCATGTAGAAAGCGGCAAGCATTGGCTTGATATCGGGGCGGGCGGCGGGTTTCCCGGTCTTGTCCTGGCGGCCATGGGGTGGGGAAAATTTACCCTTGTCGACTCGGTGCAGAAGAAATGCCGTTTCCTTCAGGCGGTGGTGGACACGTTGGAACTTTCTTCAACGGTTACAATCCTTTGCGCCCGCGTGGAGGCGTTGCCGACGCTGGGTGTTCAGGTGGCAACCGCGCGTGCGGCGGCGCCATTGGCCACCCTTTTCGACTGGTCTTTGCGGCATGTGCGGCCGGGCGGGCTGTATCTGTTTCCCAAGGGGCGAAACTGGGCGAATGAAGTGGAAAATGCGGCAGAATCTTTTGCCTTTGACCTCGAAACGCGGGATAGCATGACCGACCCGGACGCCAGGCTCCTGCTGGTGACCGATCTGAAACGGCGGAGCATGTGATGCGAATCCTGGCAGTCGCCAACCAGAAGGGCGGAGTGGGAAAAACCACGACCGCGGTGAACCTTGCGACGGCACTTGCCGCATCCGGCAAGCGCGTGGTGCTGATCGATTTCGATCCGCAGGGCAACGCCTCCACGGCCTTTGGCATTGCGCGTGATGCCCGCACGCCCAGCTCCTATGATCTTTTGACGGCTCCGGAGCTTGCGCCGGAGGCGGCGCAGACAACGATGATTCCGGGCCTAATGATTGTTCCGGCAACCGAGGCTTTGGCGGGTGCCGAAGTGGAGCTGGTGGGTGAGGCCAATTCTGCCGGGCGTCTGAAGGCGGCCATCGCTGCGCTGGAGCCCTGTGACTATGTGTTCATCGATTGTCCGCCTTCGCTCAGCCTGCTGACGCTGAACGCGCTTGTGGCGGCCGACGGGGTCTTGATCCCGCTGCAGACCGAGTTCTATGCCATGGAGGGCCTGTCGCAGCTGTTGAAAACGGTGGAGCAGGTGCGGGCGCGGCAAAATCCGGGGCTGGATATCGAGGGCGTGGTGTTGACCATGCACGACAAGCGCAACAATCTTTCCGACCAGGTGGCCAATGACGTGCGCGCCGCGCTTGGCGCGCGGGTGTTCGCGACGATGATCCCGCGCAATGTGCGGTTGTCGGAGGCCCCCAGCCATGGCGTGCCGGCACTGGTGTATGATCTGCGCTGCCCGGGCTCTGAAGCCTATATGGCCCTGGCGCGCGAAATGATGGCAGCTTGAGCGCGGGCCGGTTTTTTGCCTCCGGCGGCTGGGGCCTGAGGCCCCAGACCCCCATTTTGGGCAAGCGTCTGAGGCGGTGCCGCTAGTGGTGGAACAGCGCCCCGGCATTGCCGGGGCAGCGCCATGAAAGGATTATCAGGGGTGCAGGGGGATTATCCCCCTGCCCGCCGGAGGCAAGAAGGTTCGATCGAATGATAGAAACAAAGAAAAAACAAGGGCTTGGCAAGGGCTTGAGCGCGCTGATGGCGGAGATGGGGTCGGCGACGGTGGTGTCGCGGTCGGCGCCCAGCAGCTTGCCGGTGGCCTTAATCAGCCCTTCGCCGATCCAGCCGCGGCGGGCGTTTGACGAGTTTGCCATGCATGAACTGGCGGATTCGATCCGCATCAAGGGGGTGTTGCAGCCGATTCTGGTGCGGCCGGTGGAGGGCGACCGGTTCGAGATTGTGGCCGGCGAGCGGCGCTGGCGGGCGGCGCAGATGGCGGGACTGCACGAGGTGCCGGTGGTGGTGCGGGACTTTACCGAAGGCGATGGTTTCGAGGCGGCACTGATCGAGAATATTCAGCGCGCAGATCTGAATCCGCTGGAGGAGGCCGAGGGATATCAACGGCTTGTGAGGGATTTTGGGCACAGCCAGGAGACGGTGGCGGCGCTGACCGGCAAGGCGCGGAGCCATATTTCCAACCTGATCCGCATCCTGGAGCTGCCGCCGGAGGCGCAGCTATTGGTGCGGATGGGACTGTTGAGCCTGGGCCATGCCAAGGTGGTGTTGAGTGCGCGCGATCCCGCAGCGCTGGCAAAGGAAATCACCGAGCGCGGGCTCACCGTTCGGCAGGCAGAGGCGATTGCGCGCAAGAGCCATGACACGCCGAAGGCGAGCCCGGCGCGCAGCAAGGTGGCCGGCCGAGACGCCGATCTGGAGGCGCTGGAGGGCCAGCTGGCCGAGGCGACCGGGTTGCAGGTTTCGGTGGTGGCGAAGGGCGGAGCCGGATCGGTGACCGTGCGCTTTTCCGATCTGGATCAGCTGGATAT
>JAIMJL010000012.1:0-156 GCA_020693225.1 Sandarakinorhabdus sp.
TCCTCGATAGACCGTGACGCGTCACCAATCAACTCCCCGCCCTGAGCGTGTGACCTTGTCAACGATAACATTTTGCAGTGCAGCAGCTGGGACCGCAAAGCCAAGTTTTTCCACCGATTGCACTTCCTTGGCGACTAGAGCATGTTCCGTGTCTTG
>JAIMJL010000012.1:228-31377 GCA_020693225.1 Sandarakinorhabdus sp.
GAGACTCGCTCTAGAGCGTTTTTCGATCCGTCCGGGTCATATCCGCATGAGCTGAAGTAGTTGGCGCATTCACGTGGCTGGAAGATGTCGACGAGCCGGCCGATCAGGTCCCAGAGGCCGGTGGCGGTTCGCTCGCCGATTTTCCTGAGCATAGCCTTGAGCCGCGAGAAGGCCTTCTCGATCGGATTGAAGTGGGAACTGTAGGGCGGAAGGAAGCGCAGGGTTGCACCTGCCGCTTCGATCCGTGCGCGCACCGCGTCACGCTTGTGGCTCGATAGGTTGTCCATGATGACGACATCGCCGGGCCGGAGTTCGGGCACGAGGACCTGGGCGACATAGGCCTCGAACCAGTCGCCGTTGATGGGGCCGTCCAGCACCATCGGCGCGACCATCCCGGTCATGCGCAGCCCGGCGACCAACGTGGTCGTCTTGCGGTGACCGTGAGGGAAGCCCATCCGCAGGCGCTCACCCCTGGCGCAGCGGCCATGGCTCCGGGTCATGTTGGTGGCGGTCCAGGTCTCGTCGATGAAGACGAGCCGCTCCGGGTCCAGATCGAACTGGCCATCGAACCATTCCCGGCGCTGTTTCAGGACGTCGGGGCGGTCCTGCTCGATGGCGTGGCCCGTCTTTTTTTACGCGTCATGCCGCGGCGGGCGAAGAAGCGGTGATGCCCGGCTACAGACACGTGCAAGCCAACTTCGATCAGCGCCAAGCGCAACTCTGCAAGCGAGATGTCATTGCGTGTTTCCCAGATCGCCAGAATGTCCGCCCGCCGTTCCTCGACCTGGCGTGAGCGCATGTCGCCGCACTGAGGCTTGGGCGCAAAGCTGCCCGTCTCCCGCCGCTGCGCCTGCCAGCGGATCGCCGTCGCCGGCGCGACCCCAAAGCGAACCGCCGCCGCCCGGCAACTCATCCCCTCATCAATCGCCGGCAAAAGGCGCCGGCGAAGGTCCATCGATACCGGTTGACCCATCCATGCCAGCCTCCTGTACCAGCATGCATTCTGAATCAGAAAACGCCGCCCAAGGGAATCCCCCTTCGACTAAGACCGGTCGAAATCCGCTCTAGAGCGAGTCTCGTTCTGACTGCATCAGAACGGCTGCTCTATCTTCCTGTTTTTCCGCATGGGTTTCCGAGGCTGGTGATTCCACCATATCGGAACATGCTCTAAGCCAGAAATCACGGATGCTGGCATGCCGGCAGCGCCTGCCAGGCAGCGCGCGATCATACCGTAAGACATGGACTGCAACTCAGCACCCGGAACGCCTTTCGACGCCACCAGTCCATCCAGCCGATAGAGGTATAGAACCGCCGGGATCGCCAAAAAACGTTTCAGATCCGCATCCGCCTGCATGGATGCCAGAAGCTCGGGCACCTTGGCGTGCATACTCATCATGAATTCATCGACACCCTTGCCAATGCCGCCCGCATGGTGACGTGCACCTTGCTCCAGAGGCGCGCCCCCAGATTGGCAAAATAGCCCTTCGATGTGGCAACATAAGCGTAGCTCATAGCAGAAAAGGGATTGTCGCCGAAAATGATTCCGCGAGTTCTCCCGACAACTGATCCACTTCCACCGAAATACCCAGACCCCGGTCAAAGCGGTCGTTCTGCGGCAGCAGGCGCGCCTGCTCCGTGAACTCGAAACCCCGCAGATCCACCCCGCTGGCCGTCTCGCGCTCGGCGATGGATCGCGTCTCGCCGCCACTGCGCGCGTCATACAGATGGTGCGAAACCACCCGCCAATCGGCGAACACCACCGCCACATGATACGACGGCTTGCAGATGTCAGGGCAGGTCCAGTCGGGGGACAGGGTGAGTTGGGCCGCATGGGTCAATTCCATGCACCCGCCCCTACAAGGAGTGCAATCATGCGTCATGTTCGCCCTGGTCAGAATTCAGGCGGCGCGGCCGTAGTCGTCAGCGAGGCGCACAATATCATCCTCGCTGATGGTGTCGCCTTGCTGGATCTCGATGATTTCCAGCGGGCCGGTGCCGGGATTTTCCAGCCGGTGCTCGGCACCGACGGGAATGTGCACGCTTTCGCCCACCCCCAGCCGAACCGCCTTGCCGCCTACAGTCGCAATCGCTTCGCCACGCGCCACCACCCAGGTTTCCGCGCGCTTCGCGTGGGTCTGCAGGCTCAAACTGCTATGCGGCCTCACACTGATGCACTTCACCTGCCAGCCGCAGCCTCGATCGAGGCTGCGGAAGCTGCCCCACGGGCGGCGCACCTCGTGACTGGTGCGCGCCAGGTCCATGCCCTGCTGCTCCAGCCGATCCACCACGGCACGAATGTCCTCCGATCGGTCACGCGGCGCCACCAGCACCGCATCCGCCGTTGCCACCACCACCATGTCCTCCAGCCCAAGCGCCGCCACGAAGGGGCCGCCTTCGTTGCGTACCATTGAATTGCGGCACCCGAGCAAGGCACCTGCCCCGCGCAGCACATTGCCGGCCGCATCCGCAGGCAGCACCCGCCACAGCGCATCCCACGAACCCACGTCCGACCAGCCCATGTCCACCGGCACCACGCTGACATTGGCGGCGCGCTCCATCACCGCAAAATCGATGCTGATCGAAGGCGATCGGCCAAAGGCAGCCGGCTCCGGCCGAACAAAAAGCCCCTCGCGCGTGCCCGCGGCAACCGCCTCGCCCACCGCGTCCGCAATGGCCGGCGACTGTGCCGCAAGCGCCGCCAGAAAGGTGGATGCCCGGAACAGGAAAATCCCGGCATTCCACAGATAGCCATCGGCGATGTAGTGCGCCGCTGTCTCGGCACCGGGCTTCTCCACAAAGCGCCGCACCGGCAACACTGCTGCGTCCCCCGCTTCCGGCTGGATATAGCCATAGCCGGTCGCCGGATCGGTTGGTCGAATACCAAACGTCACTAGCCGGCCCGAAGCCGCTGCCGGGGCGGCGGCGGCAATGGCCGCGCGAAACGCCGCTTCGTCGGCAATCAGATGATCCGAAGGCATCACCAGCATCAGCGCATCGGCCTTGCCCTGGCTTGCCAGCAGCTGCGCCGCAAAGGCCACGGCAGGCGCCGTATTGCGGCCTTCCGGCTCCAGCAGCAGCGCCTGCGGCTGCACACCAACATGCAGAAGTTGCTCGGCAATCTGGAAACGATGCCCTTCACCGGATACCACCAGCGGCGCTTCGAACTGCAGCGCATCTCCGCCGTTGCACACCCGGCGCACGGTTGCCTGCAGCATGGTGTCCTGGTCGGCCAGCACCTGCAATTGCTTCGGCCGGTCAGCGCGCGACAGCGGCCACAGCCGGCTGCCGGAGCCCCCGCACAGCAACACAGGCGTCACCGCCAGGGCAGGCATCAGGCAGACTTCCAGTTCGGCATGGTGCGCGTCCCCTAGCGATCCAACGCCTTGCGAGCAAGGTTGCAGGCTATTCCTCGATCGACAGCAGGCTCGCATTGCCGCCCGAACTGGTCGTATCAACCGATACCGCCCGTTCAACGGCAAAGCGCGGCAGATAATGCGGCCCGCCCGCTTTCGGCCCGGTGCCGGAAAGCCCCTCCCCCCCGAACGGCTGGCAACCCACCACCGCGCCGATCATCGCCCGGTTGATGTAAAGATTGCCCACCTTCGCGTGCCGCTTCAGCGTATCGGCAGCGGCCGCAATGCGGCTGTGCAGCCCCATCGTCAGCCCATAGCCGCTCGCATTGATGCGCTGCACCAGTTGCTCCAGCTCACCCGCCCGCCATGTCGCAACATGCAGAACGGGCCCGAACCACTCCTCGGTCAGCTCGTCCGGGCTATCCAGCCGGATGATGGTGGGCGGCACGAACCAGCCACTGCCTGGCACCTCCAGCGCATGCAGGATGCTTCCCGGCCGGCTAGCCCGATAGGCCATCAGCCGATCCCGCGCCGCCTCGTCGATCACCGGGCCGATATCGGTCACCCGCAAGGCCGGATTGCCCACCACCAGTGTATCCATCGCGCCCTTCAGCATCGTCAGGATGCCGTCGGCCACTTCCTCCTGCAGCAGCAGCAACCGCAACGCCGAGCAGCGCTGACCGGCAGAGCGGAAGGCAGACGCGACCACATCCTGCACCACCTGCTCCGGCAGCGCGGTAGAATCCACGATCATCGCGTTCAGGCCGCCGGTTTCGGCAATCAGCGGCACAATCGGCCGCGCCGCATCGTCCAGCAGGCTGCGGGCGATGGCCCGCGCGGTGCGGGTGGAGCCGGTAAATGCCACGCCCGCCACCCGCCGGTCTGCGGTCAACGCCGCGCCAATATCCCCGCCGCCCGGCAGCAGATGCAGTACCCCCGCCGGTATCCCGGCGGCATGCGCATGCGCAATGGCGCGGGCGGCAATCAGCGGCGTCTGCGGCGCGGGTTTGGCCACCACCGCGTTGCCGGCAACCAGCGCCGCCACCGTCTGCCCCAGGAAAATCGCCAGCGGAAAGTTCCACGGCGCAATGGTGGCAAAAACACCGCGCCCGGCCAGCCGCAAGCTGTTCGCCTCCCCGGTCGGCCCCGGCAAGGCTATGCTCGTGAAGTCCAACCGCGCCCGCGCTGCATAATAGCGACAGAAATCCACCGCCTCGCGCACCTCCGCCACGGCATCCGGCAAGGTCTTGCCAGCCTCCGCCTGCAACAGCGCCAGCAGCCCGTCCCGGTCCGCTTCCAGCCGATCGGCCAGCCGCTCCAGCGCCGCCGCGCGCACCTCCACCGGCTGTGCATCCCAATCCTTCTGGGCAGCGCTGGCGGCGGCCAGTGCGGCCTGCACATCGGCCGCACAGGCCGGCACAACTTCCCCTACAATGTGAGACGGATCGGCCGGGTTCAGAACCGGCAGCGCAACCCCCGCCACCGCCACGCCATCGATCAACGGCGCAGCGCGGTGCCCATCCACCAGATGCCGGGCAATCGCCGCCTCCACCCCGGCAAGCGTTTCGGCATCACCCAGATCCACCCCGGCGGAATTGCGCCGCTCATCCCCAAACAAGGCGGCAGGAAGCGGGATCGAAGGATGCGGCGTGCCCCCCACCGCGGCAATGCGGGCAACCGGGTCCGACAGCAGCTCGGCCTCCGAAATACTGGAATCTGCCAGCTGGTGCACGAAAGACGAATTGGCGCCATTCTCCAACAGGCGCCGCACCAGATAGGCCAGCAAATCCCGGTGCCCGCCCACCGGCGCATAAAGCCGGCAGCTATAGCCCTCCTCGCGCACCATCCGCTCATACAGCCCGGCGCCCATGCCGTGCAGCCGCTGGAACTCGAAATCGCGCCGTTTGCCGGCCCATTCGGCAATGGTTGCCACCGTCAGCGCATTGTGGCTGGCAAATGCCGGATAGAGGTTGCGCGCCCCCAGCATCGCCTTCGCACAGGCCAGGTACGACACATCGGTTGCCGCCTTGCGGGTGAAAAGCGGATAGCCCGCCAGGCCGTTTTCCTGCGCCCGCTTGATCTCGGTGTCCCAATAGGCCCCCTTCACCAGCCGCACCGCAATGCGCCGGCCGGTTTCCGCGCCCAGAGCATCGGCCCAGTAAATCAGGGGTGCGGCGCGCTTGCCATAGGATTGCACCGCCATCCCCAGACCGTCCCAGCCCTTCAGCCCCGGCAGGCGGGCAATTCCCCCGATGATATCCAGCGACATCAGCAGCCGGTCCTGCTCCTCCGCATCGATGGTCAGCCCCACGTTCAGGCTTGCCGCCCGCTCGGCCAGTGCTGCGATCCGCTCGATCAGCTGCGGCACCGCCAAATCCGCATGCGCGGTCTCATAGCGCGGGTGCAGCGCCGAAAGCTTCACGGAAATCGAATGCGCGCGGCGATTGCCCTGCCGTCCCACCGCCTCCAGCGCATCGGCATACGAACGTGCATAGCGTTCGGCATCGTCCCACGTCCGCGCCGCCTCGCCCAGCATGTCGAAGCTGGCGGTAAAGTCGCGATAATCGCGCTCGTCCGCCCGCTCGAGCGCCTCGCAAATGCTGCGCCCCATCACAAACAATTGCGCCATCAGCTTCATGGCCGAGCCCACCGCCGTGCGCACGAAAGGCTCCCCGGCGCGGGCAATCAGCCGCTTCAGCACATTGCCATCCTCCTTCACCAGCGTGCGCGTCATCACCAGGCCCCAGGTCGCCGAATTGACCAGCGCCGAATCCGATTTGCCGCTGTGCGCGCCCCAATCCGCCTCCCCCAGCTTGTCGCGGATCAGCATGTCGGCGGTTTCCCGATCGGGCACCCGCAGAAACGCCTCCGCCAGCGACAGCAAGGCCTTTCCTTCCGCCGTGTTCAGCCGATACTGCTGCAGAAAGCGATTGACCCAGCCCTCCATTTCAGCTGCCCGCAGCTCCGCCAGCAGCCCGGATGCCCGCGCCAGAATCGCCGCCCGATCCTCCGGCCGCGTGGCGGCCGACGCAAGCAAGGGTGCCAGAACCTCCGGCTCCGGGCTGCGAAAAAGCTGCTGCATCGCAACCAGCATGTCGGCCTGCCGGGCCTGCTGCCCGCTTGCATCCTGTTGCATGATCCCGCTCGCCTGCCGATTGCCAAGCCTTTCTTTCAACGCCCGCCGTCACGGCGTCAACATGCAACCAAATGCCGGTCTAAAGTTGGCGCTCCCCGTGCCGTAACCCTGTCCGGAGGCCGGCTTTGGGCAGACATTCAAACGCAATATCACCGCGCCTGTATCAGCTCGCAGCCGATGAATCCGGCGTCGCCGCAGTCGAATTTGCCCTGCTTCTGCCGCTGCTCGCCACGATCCTGCTTGCCACGGCCGATCTGGCTGCGCTGGCATCGCGCAGTTTCGAGGCGCAATCGCTGGCCCACGCCGCAGCCAACGCCATAGCGCGCCTGCCAACCATCCCGCCTGCCCCGTCCACCGCCGGGCAGCCTTCGCCGGGCGCCGGTTCGCTGCCGGGCGGATTCGGCCCATCGGCAACCAGCATGCGCCAGGCCCTGCCACCCATCAACACTGCCAACTTCGGCCTGCCACAGGTCGAAATCGCCTCGCTCGTCGATCTGCCAGCCGGAACCGATGCCTCCGGAGAGCTGTTCTGGGGATGCAACCAGGGCGGCCAGCTCCTCTCCGTGCAAACCGCACTTTGCCCGGACGGTGGCCGCGCGGCACCCTATGTGGAAGTGTTCGTGCGCGCCTCGGTCAATCGGCTGGTGGCCTGGCCGGATCAGCTGCTGTCACAGCAGGTCGAAGCCCGCGCCGTGGTGCGGCTGGGATGATAGCGCCCGCGCTCAATCCGCTGTCCCTGCGCCTCTATCGGGACATGCACGGCGCAACCGCGGTGGAGTTCGCACTCATCGCCCCCCTTTTGTTCCTGCTGCTGTTCGGCGCGGTCGAAGCCGGTCGCCTGCTGTTCGTGCAATCCGCCCTGCATCACAGCGTGTCCGCCGCGGCCCGCTGCGCCAGCATCGATCCCGGCGGCTGCGGAAGCCCGGCCCGGCTGGCCGCCAAAATCGAAGCCGGGATGGCGGCCCTGTCTGCCCCAACCCGAATCGATCCCGATGCACTGGTTGTGGTCTCCGCCCCGTGCGGTCTCAGCATCGCGGCCAGCATGCCCTATCAGCCCCTGCTGCTGAAATTTGCCATCGCCGCCCCCATGCTGCGCGCCCAGGCCTGCGCCCGGCCATGATCCGCGCGCTGTTCGCCGATGAAAGCGGTGCCACTGCCGTGTTCACCGCGCTCAGCCTGGCCGCCGTCATGGGCTTCGTGGCACTCGGCATCGAGGCCGCCACCGGCCTGCAAGAGCAGCGGTCGGTGCAGAATGCCGCCGATGCCGCAGCCCTCGCCGCCGCGCTCGGCCTGCGCGCAGACAGCAACCGCAATCCGCTGCCGCTGGCGCATGCCGTGCTGGCGCAAAATGGCATCGATGCCGCCAGCGGCCACCAGGTCGCCTTGCGGCTTGCCCAGGGCCGCTGGCCGGAAAATCCCATCGAAGTGTCCATCAGCCGCCCCCGCAGCCCGCGTTTTGCCGGCCTGCTGGGCGATGATGGTGGCAGCGTGGAGGCCCGCGCCGTGGCGAAACTGGTGCCCGAGGCAACCGGCTGCCTGCTGGGCCTTGCCGACAGCGGTGCCATCCGGGTTGGGCGTCCGTCCGATCTCGTTCTGGATGGCTGCACGCCATTGTCCACCGATCTGGGCCTTTCGCGCATCCGCACGGCCGAAGCCGATCCCTATCGCAGCATCCCCCTGCCCGCTGCAGCCGGCTGCCAGGCGCAGGGCAGCCTCATCCGCACCCCCACCGTCGCCACCAGCAGCGGCGGCGCGGTCTTTGCCTTCTGCGGCGGGCTGACGATTGCGCCGGGCGGCCAGCTGCTCCTGCAACCGGGCACCTATCTCGTCACCGGCGGGCCGCTCACCGTGCAACCCGGCGGATCGCTGGCCGGGCGCGGCATCACGCTCATTCTCGCTGCCGGTTCTGCGGCGCACTTCGCCGCCAGCGCTGCCATCGATATCGAAGCGCCCGCCACTGGCCCGCTCGCCGGTCTGGCGATCGCCGGTACCAGCCCCGGTCAGGCCAGCCTGCTGGCAGGCCGGTCGCAGCGCATCGTCGGCGCCGTGCATCTTCCGGCGCGCACCCTCGCTTTCGCCGGCTCCGCCAACAGCCCCTGCACCCACCTCATCGCCAGCCGCATCCTGATCAGCGGCGAAACCCGGCTGGAAAACCGCTGCTCCGGCACCGGCACCCGCCCCCTCGTCGATCGCGTGGCGCGGCTGGTGGAATAAACGCCGTTCAGGGCGTGGCCAGCACCTGGATGATGGCCGGCCCCACCAGAATGATGAACAGCGGCGGCAGCACAAACAGGATCATCGGCACCGTCAACACCGCCGGCAAGCGCGCCGCCTTGGCTTCGGCCCGCATCAGCCCTTCGGTGCGATAGTCCGCCGCCAGCTGCCGCAGTGCCTCGGCCAGCGGTGTGCCATAACGTTCGGTCTGCTGAAACATCCCCACAAGGCCGCGAAACGCCGGCAGCGGAACGCGCTGCAAAAGATTGGCAAAGGCATCGTGCCGGTTGGGCAGAAAGCCCAGTTCGATGGCCGTCAGCTGCAGCTCATCGGCCAGGGGCGGCGACGCGGGCGCCAGTTCGCGCGCCACCCGGGCCATCGCGGCATCCATGCTCAACCCGGCCTCCGCGCAGATCACATACAGGTCCAGCGCATCCGGCAGGGCGCGCGAAAGCTCCCGCTGCCGCTTGGAAATGCGGTTGGAAAGCCAGAGGCGCGGCACGCCCACCCCCAGCACAGCGCCGGCAACCAGTGCCATCAGGCGGCCGCTGCCCTGCGGATCGGCCAGCAGCATCGGCGCCACACAATAGCCAAGGATCGCCCCCAGCAACGGTGCCACAAGCGTCGCCGCCTGCTGCAGCACGGTCGCCTCGCCGCTCCGGATCCCGGCCTGCGCCAACCGCTCCTCCAGCCTGCGGCCGCGCTCGCCGCCCCCCAGGCCCAATGGCTCGAACCCACGCTGCAGCCAGGCGGCAAGCTGTTGCTGCGGCGAAACCGGCGGCGCCATCTCCCGGTCGCGCGCAGCATGATCGGCTGCCAGCTGCCGCGCTCGCCGGGAAATCGGGCGCATGCGGGCCTGCAGCAGCGCTGCGGCGAGCGAAGCGGCAGCCACCATGCTGCCGACAAGCAACGGCAAGGCGATGTCCATCGTCATCCGGGCTATCATCCGGGCTAGACGTCAAACGCCACAAGCTGCGCCATCAGCCAGCCGCCGATGCCAAGGCTCAGCAGCGCCCCGCCCAGCAGCACCTGCCCCGCCGTTGTGGTGAACAGCGGCAGGATATAGTCTGGCGCCACAAATGCCATTATCGCGGCCATGATGATCGGTAGCGATCCGATGATCAGTGCGCTCGCCTTGGCCTCGGACGACATGGCCTTCACCTTCAGCTGCATCTGGTCACGCCGGCGCATGATGTCATCCAGCTTGTCCAGCGTTTCCGCCAGATTGCCGCCGGTCTCGCGCTGGACGGAAATGGTCACGATCAGAAACGCCATGGAAGGGCTTTGCAGCGCCGCTGTCTCGGCCAGCAACGCGGTTTCCAGCGGCTGCCCCAGCAACACCTGCTCGTGCGCCCGGCGAAACGCGCCACCCACCGGATCGATCACTTCGGCACCCACTTCGGCCACCGTCTCGCTCACCGGAACGCCCGCCCGAAGACCGCGCACCATCAATCCGATCGCTTCCGGCAACAGCCGCTCGAACGCCTTGCGCCGCCGCGCAATCCGGGTTCGCAACAGAAGCCACGGCAGCATCCCACCCCCCGCCAGCGCCAGCAAGGCGGCCATGGCAGAGCCCGCGCCGGCCAGCATAAAGCCCAGCAGCAGCACGGCCACGCCGCCCAGCACCAGCGCAACGAACGGCGCCAGCCGCATCCCAAGCTCCGCCTCACGCAGCCGCGCGTCCAGCCCGGCCGCAAGGCCCAGATGCTCCAGCAGCCAGCGGTCCGCCGCAGACCGCACGCTGCCGCCCAGCAGCGGATCCGGCTCCCGCAGCAACACGCCGCCACGCCGCCCGGCGATGCCGCTTGCCGTCACGCCGTGCGCGCGCAAGTGTATCCGGGCGCGCCCTGCCCCCTCGCGCAGCGCGATCACTGCCAATGTTCCCGCCGCCGCCAGCAGCCCGATCAGCAGCAGCGCCATCGGCAGTGCACCGATCATGCGCCAATAGCCTCGGTCAGCAATTCGCCCAGGCCGAAATAGGCGGCGCGCGGGGCAAAATGCGGCCGCAGGCCGGCGCTTTGAAAGCTACCGATCACGCTGCCATCGGCGGTGCTGCTTTCCACCTTGAAGCTGAACAGCTCCTGCAACGCGATCACATCGCCCTCGATCCCGGTCACTTCGGTGATGCTGGTGATCCGCCGCACGCCGTCCCGCATCCGGGCAATCTGCACCAGCAGATGCACGGCAGCCGCAATCTGCGTCCGCACCGCCAGCGTCGGCAGGTTGAAGCCCCCCATCGCCACCATATTCTCCAGCCGGGTCAGCGCCTCGCGCGGGCGGTTGGCGTGGATGGTGCCCAGCGAACCGTCATGCCCGGTGTTCATCGCCTGCAGCATGTCGATCGCCTCGCTGCCGCGAATCTCGCCCAATATGATGCGATCGGGGCGCATCCGAAGCGCGTTCTTCACCAGATCGCGCATCGTCACCTCGCCGCGCCCCTCCAGGTTCGGCGGCCGGGTTTCCAGCCGCACCACATGCGGCTGCTGCAGCTGCAACTCGGCGGCATCCTCGATCGTCACGATGCGCTCGTCCGGGCTGATCATCTGCGACAGCGCATTCAGCAGGGTCGTCTTGCCAGAGCCCGTCCCGCCCGACACCAGGATATTCAGCCGGCTGCGAGACGCAATCTTCAGGACTGTGGCCATCGGCTTGGACATATTGCCCTGCTCGGCCATGCGATCCAGATCGATCGTCTGGCGGGCGAACTTGCGGATGGAAATCGCCGGGCCGTCCAGCGCCAGCGGCGGGATGATGATGTTCACCCGGCTGCCATCGGGAAGCCGCGCATCCACCAGCGGGCTGGCCTCGTCGATCCGCCGGCCGATGCCGGTCACGATCCGCGTCACCACCCCCATCATATGGCCATTGTCGCGGAACTTCGCATCGGAAAGCTCCAGCTTGCCGCGCCGCTCCACCCAGATCATCTTCGGGCCATTGGCCATGATGTCGTTGATGCTGTCATCCGCCAGCAAGGGCTCCAGCGGCCCCAGCCCCAGCATATCGTCGATCAGCAGGGTCACCAGCTCGCGCTGCTCGGCGGTGTTCAGCGGGATCGCCTGCTCGGCCAGGATGGCGGCCACCAGATCGCGCAGCCGGCGCCCCAGCTCGCCGCGATTCATCGCACTGGCTGCGGCAGTATCGATGCGATCCAGCACCTGCGGCATCACCTGCGGCAGCGCCCGCTCGGCCGCACTCTCCGCGCGTCCGGCCGATTCCTGGCGATCGGGATTGATCAGCCGCCCGGCCCCCAGGATGCCGTTCAGAAAATGCGTCACCAGCTCGCGATGGTGGCGGATCTCGATGCTGCGGCCCTGCCCTTCCAGCGTCGATGTGATCAACGCCCCCAGCGCCGCCGCCAGTTCGCCGCGCGGCCGCTTGCAGGCTTCGCCGGGATCGAAAGAGCGGGCGATCAACGGCTGCACAAGGGTGCGCGCGGTCGCCATATCGATCGGCACCAGGCCGCGCGCAGCCGCCGCAGGCCGCGCCGTTTGCACCGGCCTTGTTGCCAGCCCTGCTGCCAGCCCATTCGCCAGCCCATTCGCCAGCCCATTCGCCAGCCCATTCGCCAGCCTTGCCGGGGTAGCGCGCCTGCCAAATCCCAATGTCACCGCCTGCTCCACCGCGCCAACCAACGCCGCAGCCGGTCATTCCAGTCCCGTTGCCCCACCGCCGCAGAAGCCGGCAGCAAGGCCGCGCCAACCTTGCGCAACTGTGTGGCAAGCGCCGACGTGCCGCCTGCCTGCACCAACGCTGTTGCCTTCTCGGCAGCCCGCGCCGCCACGCGCGGCGCATAGGGCAAGCGGATGTCAACCTTGCCGCCGATCCCCTTCTCGAAATCCGCAAGCGCCACTTCGGCGGCAAATTCCCCCTGGCGATTGGCAATCACCATCGGCCGCTGTCCGGCCCGCACCCCGGTGATGAAGCGCAACAGCCGCTGCGTGTCGCGCATGCCGGCCAGGCTCATCGGGGTCACGATCACCACCCGGTCCACGGTGCGGATCACCGCCCTTGCCGCCCGGTCCAGCCGGCGCGGCAGATCGATCACAATGGCATCCGCCTCGCTCCCCAAGGCCACCAGCAACGCCTGCACGGCGTCCGGCGTCACCCGCAGCATCTGGTCCATCGGCTCTTCGGCGGTCAACAAGGAAAAGCCCAGCGGATGCGGCTTCAGCGCCGCCTCCACCAGCACCTGATCCACCCGATCCGGCGACTCCAGCAATGCCGCCAGCCCCGGCGACGTCTCCGCGTCCAGATCCAGCGCCGCCGTTCCGGCCTGCAGATCGAAGTCCAGAAACACCACCCGGCGATCGCCGCCTTCAGCCAGCACAGCGGCCGCCGAAAGCGCAACGCTGGTCACTCCGGCGCCACCCCGCGGGCCCACAAAGGCGATCACCTCGGCCTTGTGCGCAGGGGCAACGAGCGGCGAAGCCGCCTCCAGCGGCAACACGGCGAGAGCCGCATCGAAGGACGCCGCAAGGACCGCCGCATCCAGCGGCTTCAACAGATAATCGGCCACGCCCAGCGCCCGCAATCCGCGAAACAGCGCCACATCGTTCGTCGTGCCGATTGCCAGCACGCGGGTATCCGCCGCACACACGTCCGCCAGCGCATCCACCGCCGCCAGCGGCGCCGCCGAACCGGTCAGGTCCACCACCAGAAAGGCCGGGGCCGTGGTCGCCGCAATGAAGGCGTGCGCCTCATCCAGCCCGCCTTCGTGAATCTCCGGCGCCAGCCAGCCGCGCGCCGCCGCCGCCATCGCCAGCATCGATCGGCTGGGCGCGTCGGTCGCAAAGCCGACAAAGCGCAACGCCTCGGTCGCCGGGCTGGCCAAAGGGAGAAGCGCCGACATCCGCGCCCTACCGCGCCCCCGGATGGGCCGGCGCATCGGTGCTGCCCGCAGACGGAAGCGGCAAAACCGTGCCGTCGCGATGCCGGCCGATGGCGCGCACCGCCGGCTCGCCCACCGGCGGCGGCGCGGCCACGCCGGTCGCCGCCGGCTCGGCCAGCATGGCACGCAGGTTCAATGCATTGGCGCACCCGAAGGGCAGCCGCGCCGCCGTCTGCACTGCCGTCCGCGCCGCCTCCTCGGTACAGCCCTCCGGCAGCGCCGGCACGCCCCGTGCCGGAGAAGCCGCCACGATCAGCAAGCCCAAAAACAGCGCACGTTTCATTGCGGCTTGTCTCCCTTCGGAATGGCCAGCGCAGCCGCCGTGGTCGGCCGCACCAGATACGGCGTCACGATCACCACCAGCTCGGTTTCGTTGCGCTCGAACCGGCGCGATCGGAACAGTTCGCCCAGGATCGGCACATCGCCCAGCCCCGGAAATTTCCGCAAATCCTGCCGCCCGCCCGATTGCAGCAGGCCGGCAATGGCAAAGCTCTGCCCCGAAGCCAGGTCCACCGTCGTTTCCACCCGCCGCGTGGTCAGCGCCGGCACGGTCAGCCCGTTCAAGGTCAGCGCCCCGTTGGCCGAAAGCTGGCTCACCTCGGGTTTCACATTCAGATTGATCCGGCCACCGTCCACAATGGTCGCCACAAAGGCCAGGCTCACCCCGAATCGCTTGTATTCGATGGTGATCACATTGTTGTCCTGCGGCACCGGAATCGGATATTCGCCGCCCGCCAGAAAGCTCGCCGGCACTCCAGACAGCGCCGTCAGGTTCGGCTCGGCCAATATGGTCACCAGCCCCTTGTCATCCAGCGCATCCAGCACGCCGTTGATGTCCAGCGAGCCATTGCGCAGCGATCCGAACAGGCTGTCGGTGCCGTTGGTGCGGGTGGCAAACCCGCCCGCCGTCAAAACCGGATTGCCGGTCGCCAGGCCAACGGTCACGTCGCCGAAACTGCCCAGTGCCTGCCAGTTGAAGCCGAATTGCCGCACCACTTCGCGCGAGACTTCGGCAATCCGCACCCGGAGGTTGATCTGCGTCGGCGCGGTCACGGCAATCTGGTTGATGATCCGCGCGCGCGCGTTGCCGGTCACAAAGCGTTGCGCAATGCGCACCGCATCATCGGCTTCCGCCGCCGTCTCCACCTGCCCGCCCAGCACCAGCGCATCATTGGCCATACCGATGGAAAGCGTCCGCCCCGGCAGCGCATCGGTCAGCGCCGCGCGCAGCAGCGCCCCGTCATAGCGAACCTGCACCGGAAAGCCGACAATCTCCCGATCCGCCCGGTCGATGGCAAAAAAGCTCGTTTCCCCGGCGCTGCGACCAAACAGATACACCAGCCGCGGCGAACGCACCTGCACATCGGCAATAGCCGGATCGGCAATAAACACGCTGGCCGCCGGGCGCGGCAGCCGGATCAGCCGCCCCTTGCCCACTGCAACCTCGACTGCAACGCCCACCGAATCCGATACCGGGGCCGATCCCGCCGCCGAAGCCGCTTCCATTGCCGGCATTTCAGCCGCCGCCGAAGAAGGCGCCAGGCCCATCAGCACCGCCGCTGCCACCCACCGCATCATAGCGCAGGCACCGAAGCGGGCACCGAAGCGGCCACCGGCGCAGGCGCCGCATCCCCACCGCGATTGCTGGATCCGCGCACAATCTCCACGCCGTTCACCCGCTCCACGCCAGCGCCGCCGCTTGCACCGGATTGTGCCGCAGCACCGCCATCCGGCATCGGTGCCACCGGTGCCGCCGCCATCGCCATCGCCGGCATCGGTGCCACCGCCCCGCCCGCCGCCATCCCCAGTGCGCCCGCCGCACTGGAAAAGGCGCTACCGGCAATGGCGCTGGCCGGCAGCCGCGTCACATCGGTATCCCAGGTCTTGCCGCTATCGGCTCGCTGGCCCGCCAGCTCCTGCCGCGCCTTCAGATTGCGCAGCGAAAGCGAAAGCTTGCCCAGTTCCTGCGCCACCGCCACCGCCTCCGCCTGCTTGGGGGTCACTTCCAGCGTGATGGTGGCGGGCGGTGAGGCTTGCGCCTCGCCTTCCAGAACCGCCGCGCTCACCGGATCGACCCGCTGGTCGATCCCCAGCACTCGCACGCTTTTCACCACGGTCTGGCCAACGATCCGGTTGCCGCCGGCTCCCTGCAGGCTGGCGGTCAGCAAAATGTCCACCCGGTCGCCCGGCCCCACAAAGCCGGCCACGCCGCTGCTGGCCGAAACGGAAATGGTGATCGCCCGGTGCCCGGGCGCAATCAGCGCCGCCATGATGCCCTGGTCGCCGCGCTTCACCAGATGCGCCGAAAGCAACGGCTCGCCCTTGGCCACGCTCATCCGCACTATCGCATTGGCCAGCTGCTGCGGGTCCGCCACACCCTCAACCAGATGCTCGGCCCGCACCGCCACCTGCGGCCACACCTGCCAGTGCAGCATGTCCTTGCCGATGGTGTCGCCCGGCTTCAGATCGGTCGCCGCCACCAGAATGCGCACCGTCTGCATCGCGCCGTCCTGCGGCAGGGCATTGGCCTGCGCCGCCCGATCGAGCCAACCGGCGGTCAGCCAGGTGGCAAGCCCACCCAGCACCAGGGCAGCCACCAGCATGATGAGGCCGCGCGGCATGATCGCCTCAGGCCCCGGCCAACAGGTTGGCGCGCACCAGGATCGCTACAATCCCGGCAACCGCGATCGCCACGCCCAACGGCAGCGGCGCGCGAAGCCCGGTTTCGGGCGACAGTCCCGAAGGCACCGTCCGGCGCACCCACCGCTCTCCCGCCAGCATGCACAGCGCAATGGCCACCGAGGCCAGCGACAGCACCACGATGAACAGCGAAAACAAGGAGGTGCCAACCCAAAGCGCCGTCGCCGCCAGCAATTTCACATCGCCGCCGCCAACCAGCCGCCAGGCAAAGGCCGCCGTGCCGCCCACGAAAACCGCCAGCGCCAGCCCGATGCTGGCAGCCGCCTCGGCTGGCGGCAGGCTGAACAGCAGCGCCAGGGAAGAGAAGGCCACCACCAGCACAACCCGATTGGAAATGCGGCGGTGGGCGATGTCCGTCGCAGCCGCGGTTACCAGCGCCGCCACGGCAAGTGCCGAAGCAGCAGCCAGCGCCAGCGGAAGATAAGGCAATAGCATCAGCAACCCCTTCTGGCGATGCCGTGACAATTCCGCAGACACCCTCCCCGGCACGAACCGGCTGGCACCCGCGTGTGCGGTGTTGGAAGAGCCCGACTTGGCTGCAAGACCCAGGCTGCAAGACCCAGGCTGCAAAGGCTAGCGCTTGGCCGCCTTCGCCGCCGTCGCCAGTTCCTTGTCCACACTGCCAAACACATTCGAAAGATTGCGCTTGATGGATGGCAAGGTGGCCACGATCGCCAAGGCCACAAAGGCCGCGATCAGGCCATATTCGATTGCCGTTGCACCATTACGGTCGGCACAGAGACGCTTCATCAGGGCTGTCATCACAAGTCTCTCCTCGCAAGCGTTCCCAGACGCTCGCAAGGAATTACGGCCACCGCATTCGCAGCTTTAACCCTGTTTCAGCGCCTTGATGATGGCAGAGAAATCCAGCCCGCCCTGCCCGGCCGCCGCAAAGGCTTCATACAATTCCGTCGCCCGCGCGCCCATCGGGGTATCCGCCCCCACATCCGCCGCCGCCTGCTGCGAAAGCCGCAGATCCTTCAGCATCAGCGCGGCGGCAAAGCCGCCATGATAGTCGCGGTCCGCCGGCGTCTCCGGACCCACCCCCGGCAGCGGGCAATAGCTGGTCATCGACCAGCACTGCCCGGACGACACGCTGGCAATGTCGAAGAACCGCTGCGCATCCAGCCCCAGCTTCTGCGCCAGCAAGAAGGCTTCCGCCGTCGCCACCATGGAGGCCCCAAGCAGCATATTGTTGGCCACCTTCGCCGCCTGCCCCGCGCCGCTGTCGCCGGCATGAATCACCGCCTTGCCCATCGCCGCCAGGATCGGCTGCGCGCGAGAAAAGGCGGCATCACTACCCCCCACCATGAAGGTCAAAGTGCCCGCATTGGCCGCGGCAATCCCGCCGGAAACCGGCGCATCCACCGCCGCAAAGCCCTTGTCCGCAGCCTCACCAGCCACCTGCCTCGCAGTCGCCACATCGATGGTCGAACAATCGATCAGCAACGCACCCGCCCTCGCACCGGCAAACAGCGACTCGCGATAAACGGATGCCACATGCGCGCCGGCCGGCAACATCGTCACCACCGCATCGGCACCAGCCGCCGCTTCGGCGGCGCTGCCAGCGGCAACACAGCCCGCTGCCACCGCCCTTGCCAGCGCGTCTGCCGAAAGATCGAAGGCGCGAACGGCAAAGCCCTTTGCGGCCAGGTTGGCGGCCATGCCACCGCCCATATTGCCAAGCCCGATGAAGCCAATCGTCTGTGTCATTTGCCGGTCCAGTGCCCAGGCCGCTTCTCCACGAAAGCCGCCATGCCTTCCTTCTGATCCGCGGTGCCAAACAGCGAGTGAAACAAGCGCCGCTCGAACAGCACACCCTGCGCCAGCGTCGTTTCAAACGCCACGTTCACCTGCTCCTTCACCGCCAGCGCGGCGAGCGGCGGCATCGCGGCAATGGCCTCCGCCGTCTTCATCGCCTCCGCCATCAAGTCCGCCGCCGGCACCACCCGCGCCACAAGCCCCGAACGCTCCGCCTCGTCTGCCCCCATCATCCGCCCGGTCAGGCACATTTCCATCGTTTTCGCCTTGCCGATGGCGCGCGCCATGCGCTGCGATCCGCCCATGCCCGGCGTCACCCCCAACTTGATCTCCGGCTGCCCGAACTTCGCCGTGTCAGCGGCAATGATCAGGTCACACATCATCGCCAGCTCGCAGCCACCACCCAGCGCAAAGCCGGACACCGCCGCAATCACCGGCTTGCGCGTCCGCGTCACGCTTTCGTATCCGGCAAAATAATTGCCGCCGAACATGTCCGCAACCGATTGCGGCGCCATCTCCTTGATGTCCGCCCCGGCCGCAAACGCCTTCTCGCTCCCGGTCAGCACCGCGCACCGCTGCGTCGTATCCGCATCAAAGGCCGCAAAGGCCGCAATCAGCTCGGTCAGCACCAGATTGTTCAGCGCGTTCAGCGCCTGCGGCCGGTTCAGCCGCACCAGCGTCACCGCGCCGTGCGTCTCCACCGCCAATGTCTCATAGGTCATGCGATTACCCCATCGTCGGAATGACAAACGCATTGCCCGCGTCAGGGCTGCCGTCCGGCCAACGCTGCGTCACCGTCTTGGTCTTGGTCCAGAACCGCACGCCCTCCATGCCATGCTGGTTGTGATCGCCAAAGGCGCTGCGCTTCCACCCCGAAAAGCTGTGATAGGCAACCGGCACCGGGATCGGCACGTTGATCCCCACCATCCCCACATTCACCCGTGCCGCAAACTCGCGCGCGGCATGGCCGTTGCGGGTGAAGATCGCCACGCCATTGCCATATTGATGCTCGCTCGGCAGCCGCAGCGCCTCCTCGAAATTCTCGGCGCGCACAATCTGCAAAACCGGCCCGAAAATCTCTTCCCTGTAGCTCTGCATGTGCGGCTTCACATGATCAAACAGGCTGGGCCCGATGAAATAGCCGTCCTCATGGCCCTGAAGCTTGAATCCGCGCCCGTCGACCACAAGCTCGGCGCCTTCATCCACCCCGGTCTGGATCCAGCCTTCCACCCGCGCCTTGTGGGCGGCATTCACCACCGGACCATAGTCCGCGTCGGCATCGGTCGAAATCCCGATCCTGAGCTTAGCCATCGCCGGCAGCATCTTTTCCCGCAGCGCAACCGCCGTCTTCTCGCCCACCGGCACCACCACCGGAAGTGCCATGCACCGCTCGCCCGCACTGCCGAACGCCGCGCCCGACAAATCCTTTACCACCTGGTCGAGGTCCGCGTCCGGCATCACGATGCCGTGGTTCTTCGCCCCGCCCATCGCCTGCACGCGCTTTCCGTTGGCCGTGCCGGTGCTGTAGACATAATGCGCAATATCGGACGATCCGACAAAGCTGACCGCCGAGACCGCCGGGTGCGCCAGTATCGCATCCACCATCTCCTTGTCGCCATGCACCACCTGCAAGATGCCCGCCGGCGCGCCCGCCTCCTGCATCAGCTCGGCCAGCCGCACCGGCACGCTCGGATCACGCTCGGATGGCTTCAGGATGAAGGCATTGCCACAGGCAATCGCCACCCCGAACATCCACATCGGGATCATCGCCGGAAAGTTGAACGGCGTGATGCCCGCGCCAATACCCAGCGGCACCCGCATCGAATAGATATCGATCCCCGGCCCGGCGCCCACGCTATATTCGCCCTTCAGCAAGTGCGGCACACCACAGGCAAATTCGATCACATCCAGCCCGCGCACGATGTCGCCACGGGAATCCGCCACCACCTTGCCATGTTCGGCGCTCAGCAATCGCGCCAGTTCGTCCAGATTCTTCTCCACCAGCGCCTTGAATTGGAACATCACCCGGGCGCGGCGCTGCGGATTGGTCGCCGCCCAGCCCGGCTGCGCCGCCTGCGCAGCGGCAATCGCCCGCTCTAGCACGGCGGCATCGCCCAGCGGCACGCGCGCCTGCACCACGCCCTGGTTGGGATCGAAGATGTCGCCAAAACGGGCGGCAGGCTTGCCCGCGCCTCCAGCTATCACATGGTCAACAATGCGCATCGGCTGCTCCCGCTTTCTTTGCCCGGCTCATCCGCCAAAGCCGGCAGCGATGCAAGCAAGCAGGCACCCCACCCGTCGAAATGCAGGGGCTGGTGGGCAGCGCCGCCTTCACCTTTGCGCGCATCTGTGAAATGGCAGTTCCGTGCCTGCGCCAGTTACTTTCGACGCCATCATCCTGGGGGCCGGTGGCGCCGGGCTGATGTGCGCCGCGGTTGCCGGCCAGCGCGGCCGCCGGGTGCTGGTCATCGATCATGCCGCCGAACCGGGCCGGAAAATCCTCATCTCCGGCGGCGGCCGCTGCAATTTCACCAACATCCACGCCGCGCCCGATCGCTATCTCTCGGCCAATCCACACTTCGCCAAATCCGCCCTCGGCCGCTACCTGCCCGACGATTTCATCGCCCTCGTCAACCGCCACGGCATCGCCTGGCACGAAAAGACGCTGGGGCAATTGTTCTGCGATGGCTCGGCCCGACAGATTGTCGCCATGCTGCTCGCCGAAGCCGAGCGTGGCGGCGTCGCGCTCCGGCTCGGCAGCCCCGTCGGCGCTATCGATCATGCCGACGGGCAGTTCCGCGTTGCCCACCCCGCCGGTGCCGTCTGCGCGCCCGCCCTCGTGATCGCCACCGGCGGGCCATCCATCCCGAAAATGGGTGCCACCGATTTTGCCTACCGCCTCGCCCGCCAGTTCGGCCTGCCGATCGTCGAGCCGCGCCCGGCGCTGGTTCCGCTCACACTCGGCGGCGACGAAACCCTGTTCCGCACGCTGTCCGGCGTCGCAGCACCCGTCATTGCCCGCTGCGGCAAGGCGCGTTTCCGCGAAGCCGCGCTGTTCACCCACAAGGGCCTGTCCGGCCCGGCCATCCTGCAAATCTCATCCTACTGGCACCCCGGCGAAGCGATCGGCATCAACTTCCTGCCGGATTCCGATCGTGGCTGGCTGCCGCAAGCCAAACACAGCCGCCCGCGCGTGCAGCTGCAAAGCCTGCTGGCGGCGCAGCTGCCGGCTCGGCTCGCCGAAACGCTGGCAGAGCGGCTCGCACTTCCAGGCGAGCTGGCCAACCTGCCGAATCGCAAGCTCGAAGACGCCGAGCAGAAACTGGCAAACTGGCGCTTCACCCCCAATGGCAGCGAAGGCTATGCGAAGGCCGAAGTCACGCTGGGCGGCATCGCCACCACCGCCCTGTCCTCGCAAACGCTGGAGGCGCGCAAAGTCCCCGGCCTTTATGCCATCGGCGAAGCCGTCGATGTCACCGGCTGGCTCGGCGGCTACAATTTCCAATGGGCCTGGGCTAGCGGCTGGGCGGCGGGCCAGGCGCTGTCAACAAACGCGCTATAAACAAAAAAGCGGCCCGTCCCCGGGCCGCTTTTTGAAGGTGGTGGAGCCTAACGGGATCGAACCGTTGACCTCTACAATGCCATCGTAGCGCTCTCCCAGCTGAGCTAAGGCCCCAAAGTCACCTGCGTCCCGCTCTGGTTGCGGGAGGGCGGCGCATAATGCAATGCGCCACAAAGCGTCAACCCTTATCGTTCTTCCTCGCGGTCCGTCACCACAACTTCGGAAAGATCGTCTCCGTCGCCGATATGCACATCAGTGTCTTCCGCCGGCTCGTCGCTGTCATCGGCATCGATGTCCAGATCATCATCGGTTTCCAGCGCCGCATCAGCCGATTTCGCTTCGCCTTCCGGCTTGGCCACTTCAAACGGCATCGTCTGCTTGGATTTCAAAATCGGCTCCGGCGTCCAGGCATGGCCGCAGGCAATGCAGGTAACCGGTTCATCCTGCTGCAGGTCGTAAAACCGCTCACTGCACTTCGGACATTGGCGCTTGGTGCCCCATTCGGCCTTGATCAACGCACATACTCCATCGAATCAATTTGTCAGCAGGCATTCCGCGCATTCGCCAATGCCTGCGCCGCCGGAACGCGAGGGTGCGCCCGGCGAAGAGCGCGCGCCTTGCCATAGCCGGGCCACGCTGTCAAAGCCCGCAACCCATGACGCCGCCTGCATCCGCCGCCCAGCCGCTCACGCTTGTCGCCCCCGGCCCGCTCGCCGGCACCATCGCCGTGCCGGGCGACAAGTCCATTTCCCACCGCGCGCTGATGCTGGCCAGCCTCGCGGTCGGCGAAAGCCGCGTCTCCGGCCTGCTCGAAGGGGAAGACGTGCTGGCCACCGCCGCGGCGCTGCGCGCCATGGGCGCCGGCATCGAAAAGGCCGCCGATGGCAGCTGGCACATCCACGGCGTCGGCGTCGGCAGCCTCATGCCGCCGCAGGCCGCGCTCGATATGGGCAACAGCGGCACCTCCACCCGGCTGCTGATGGGGCTGATCGCCTCGCATCCGATTACTGCCACGTTCGTCGGCGACGCCTCGCTCTCCCGCCGACCGATGGGCCGGGTGATCGAGCCGCTGTCGGCGATCGGCGCCAGCATCACCGCTTCGCCCGGCAACCGCCTGCCCTTGATGCTGCGCGGCCTCGCGCCCGCCCTGCCCACCCGCTATCGCCTTCCGGTCGCCTCCGCCCAGGTCAAATCCGCGCTGCTGCTCGCCGGCCTCAACATCCAGGGCACCACCACCGTCATCGAACCCACGCCCACGCGCGACCATTCCGAACGCATGCTCGCGGGCTTCGGAGCAAAGCTGACAACCGAGAAAGACAGCGACGGCGCCCGCATCATCCACTTGACCGGCTGGGCCGAACTGCAGCCGCAGATGCTGCAAGTGCCCGGCGATCCGTCCTCTGCCGCCTTCCCCGCGGTCGCTGCAACGCTGGTGGAGGGCAGCGACATCCTGATCGAGGGCGTCGGCATGAACCCCACCCGCGACGGCCTGTTCCGCGTGCTCACCATGATGGGAGCCTCGATCGATCGCATCAACCCGCGCACCGTCGGCGGCGAGCCGGTCGCCGATCTGCGCGTGCGCTTCGCCCCGCTCACCGGCATCGAAGTGCCGCCGGAAATCGCGCCCGCAATGATCGACGAATATCCCATCCTGTTCGTCGCCGCAGCGCTGGCCAGCGGCCAAACCACCATGCGCGGGCTGGAAGAATTGCGGGTCAAGGAAAGTGATCGGATCGCCGTCATGGCCACCGGCCTCAAGGCCTGCGGCGTCTCTGTCACCGAATTGCCCGATGGCCTGATCGTGCAAGGTAGCGGCGGCCAGAAGCTGCCCGGCGGCGCCACCATCGCCGCCCACCTCGATCATCGCATCGCCATGAGCTTCGCCATCCTGTCGCTCGTCGCCCGCGCGCCGGTCACGGTGGATGATCGCGCGCCCATTTCCACCAGCTTTCCCGCCTTCCTGCAGCTCATGCAGGCGCTCGGATCAGCGGAGCTGATGGCTTAGCACCCGTTCCGGCACCCGAACCCCCAGCCATTGCGCGATGGCATCGGCAATGCGCGGTGCCGCCAGCCCATCGCCAAAGGGAAAGCAGGGAGCCGGCAACGGTCGCGCAAGCGCCGCCCGCGTGGCGCGCACGATCGCATCCGCCCGCAACGGCACGAGCTCCGCCGCTCCGCATTCCACCGCCTCGGCCCGCTCGGTGGTTTCGCGCAGCACCAGCGTGCGCAGCCCCAGCGCCGGCGCTTCCTCCTGTAAGCCCCCCGAATCGGTCAGCAGCAAGCAGCTATGCTGCATCAGCCACACCATCGCGGCATGATCGATCGCCGGCAGCAGATGCACTCCGCTCAAACCGCCCAATCGCGCCCGCAGCTTGCCCGCCACCGCCGGATTGGGGTGCAGCGGCAGCACGATTTCCGCCTCGCAAAAGCCCGCCAGCCGGGCCAATGCTGCTGCAATGGACGAAAGCCGCGCGCCGATATTCTCGCGCCGATGCACCGTCGCCAGCACCAGCGGCCGCCGCGCCACGGCCACAAAGGCAAATCGCGTCCGCATGTCCGCCTGCAAGGCCGCGTCTCCCGCCAGTCGGGCCGCTGTCGCCAGCACGGCATCGATGCCGCTGTTGCCGCACATATGCACGCTGGCCGCATCCACGCCTTCCGCCAGCAGCGCATCGGCGGCGCGCCGGGTCGGCGCAAAATGCAGCGTCGCCAGCGGCGCAATCAGGCAGCGATGCAACTCTTCGGGAAACGGCTCGGCGCGGTCATAGGTTCGCAGCCCCGCCTCCACATGCGCCACCGGCACCCGCGCATAATTCGCCGCCAGGGCCGCCGCCATCGCCGACACCGTATCCCCCTGCACGATCAAGAGCGCCGGACGCCAGGCCGCCAGCACTGGCGTCATCGCGGTCAGGATAGCCGCCAGCAACTGCGGCGGGGTGGCGCCCGCCTGGTGCACCCCCAGATCGAGATCCGCCTCCAGCCCCACCTCGCGCAACATGTCTTGCGCCAGAACCGGATGCTGACCGGTCGTCACCACGATCACAGCATGGCCGCGTTGCCGCAACGCGAACACAACTGGCGACAGCTTGATGGCTTCGGGTCGCGTGCCACAAACGGCGAGGATAACAGGCTGCTTCGGATCGTCCGCACGCATATTCGGCACCCCTGTGCCCGGTTGCCCGGAAGTGCCGACCCTGAAATCAAGCTACCAGCAGCAACACAGGCCTGCCAAGCCGGAAAATGCTCTCATCGCCAGGCATTTGCTGCATAGCCCGCCGATGCGACCGATCACCATATGCGAATCACTTGCAGTAGCCTTTCAAGTTGCGTATGGCTCGCAATATCGATTGGCCCTGCTCCAGCGAAAGGCTTTGCCCGCGTGATCGTCTGCTCCTGCAATGCGCTGCGCGAATCGCAAATCCGCGACATGGCCCGCGCCGGAATCCGCTGCGAACGCGAAGCCTACGCACGGCTCGGCTGCCGCCCGCAATGCGGCCAATGCCTGCGCTATGCCCGCGAGCTGGTGCGCTCAGAAGGCGCTGCCTGCTAGAGCATGTTCCGATCTGGTGGTTTCACCAGCCTCGAAAAACCCATGCGGAAAAACAGGACGATAGAGCGGCCGTTCTGATGCAATCAGAACGCGACTCGCTCTAGCACTTCGCGGGCCTGCGCCGCATCGCGGCCAATCTGCTGCATCAACGCCTCCAGCCCGTCCAGCGCCCGCTCGTCGCGCAGGTGCTGCACCAGTTCCACGTCCAGCGTCTGGCCGTATAAATCCCCGGCCCAGTCAAGCAGCCAGCTTTCCAGCAACAGCTTCGGCGGCGTGAACATCGGCCGCACACCCAGATTGGCCACACCGTCCACCCGCTCACCCCCCGGCAATCGCACCCGCACCGCATAGACGCCAAAGCGCGGCCGCAGATAATCGCCCAATTCCATGTTAGCCGTCGGAACCCCGATGCTGCGCCCGCGCTTGTCGCCATCCACCACCACCCCGCGGATCGCGAACGGCCGGCTGAGCAGCGCCGCCGCCGCCGCCATGTCACCCGCCAGCAGCGCCTCGCGAACCCGCGTTGAAGACACCGGCAAGGCGCCGTCCGCCACCGGCGATACCGCGTGCGCGGCAAATCCATGCACCGCGCCCAGCGCCCCCAGGCTCGCCGCAGATCCGGAACGCCCCTTGCCAAAGGTGAAGTCGGAGCCGGTCACCACATGCGCAACCGCCAGCTTTTCCACCAGCCACTGCTCGGCAAAGGCATCAGCCGTCAGCCCGGCCACCGCCGCATCAAACGGAATCACCACGGCGGCATCCACGCCCAATGCGGCAAAATGCTCCAGCTTCTGCGCCATGCTGGTCAGCGCAAACGGCGCGGTGTCCGGCCGGAAAAACAGCGACGGGTGCGGATCGAAGGTCGCAACCAGCGCCGGCCGGCCATCGGCCCGCGCCTGTGCCACCGCCGCACCGATCACCGCCTGGTGCCCGCGATGCACGCCATCGAAATTGCCCAGCGCCAGCGCACCCCTGCGCAGGTGCAATGGCGCCACCGCCGCTTGCCGCAATATCTCCATCCCCGCCGCCGTTAGAGCAAAGTCAGCGCCGTTGGGAATCGCTTTTTTGCAAAGGCTGCGCCGTCAACGCCGGCGATAGGTGATGAAATCATGCGCCGGCACGGCCCCGCTGGCCGCGACACGCTCCGGGCTGCCGGCAGCCCACATGTTCGCATCCAGTGGCGAAAAATGCGCATTGCCTTCGGGCCGCAGATGCACCCGGGTCAATTCGATCCGGCTCGCCAGCGGCAAGGCCCGCGCATAAATCTCGGCCCCGCCGATCACCATGATCGGCCCGGCAGGTCCGGCCGCCGCAAGCGCCGCATCCAGCGCGGCGGCCACCGTCACCCCTTCGGCCCTCCATCCGGCATCGCGCGTCAGCACGATATTGTGCCGCCCGGGCAAGGGCCGCCCGATCGACTCGAAGGTCTTTCGCCCCATCAGAACCGGATTGCCAAGGGTGATCCGCTTGAACCGCTGCAAATCGCCGGGAATGTGCCAGGGCAGGCCATTGTCCCGCCCGATCACCCCATTGTCGGCCACCGCTACCACCAGCACGATTTCAGGAAGGTCCCGCATCCCGCTTCCCTAACCCACCCGGCCGCCGGGCACCAACAGCCTTTCACCGTCCGGCCCGGTCAACACCTGCACCGCCACGCCATAAACCCTGGCCAAAATCTCCGGCACCAGCACCGCCTCCGGCGCACCCTCCGCCACCACCTGCCCGTCAGCCAGCAGCAGCACCCGATCGGCCACCCGCGCCGCCACCGCCAGATCGTGCAGCACCAGCACCACTGCCGCCCCCGCATCGGCCAGCGCGCGAAACAAGGCCACGCTGTCAGCCTGGTGCGCCGGGTCCAGATTGGCCAGCGGCTCGTCCGCCAGAACCACCTCCGGCTCGCCCGCCACCAACCGCGCCAGCAACACCCGCGCCCGCTCCCCGCCGGAAAGCTGCTTCACCGGCCGCGCGGCAAAGCGCGCCACATCGGTCAGCGCCATGGCGCGCGCAACGGCCTGCCGATCCGCGTCGGACAGCCCGGCAAAAGCGCCGCGATGCGGCAGCCGCCCCAGCGTCACCACCGCCTCCACCGTCAAATCCCAATACACCTCCGCCGCCTGCGCCAGATAGCCGATGCGCCGCCCGCGCTCGCGCGCCGAAATCGCACCCAGCGGCCGCCCATCCAGCAACACCGCGCCGGATTCAGTCGGCAGCAGCCCGGCAAGCGCCAGCAGCAGGCTCGATTTCCCGGCCCCGTTCGGCCCCAGAATCGCCGTCACGCACCCCGGCACCAGGCTGGCCGAAACGCCGTCCAGCACCCGCCTTCCGCCGCGCATCAGCCCAAGCGATGTCGCCGCAAGGCCGCTCATGAAACCTCTCCGCGCAGCCGCCACAGCAGCAGCAGGAAGAAGGGCGCGCCGATCAGCGCCATGGCAATCCCCAGCTTCAGCTCGGCCGCCCCCGGCACCAGCCGCACCGCCGCATCGGCCAGCAGCAGCAGCGCCGCACCGCCCAGCGCCGAAGGCAGGATCAGCCGCGAAGGCTGCGCCCCGGCAAAGGGTCGCAAAAGATGCGGCACGATCAGTCCGACAAAGCCCACCACCCCGGTCACCGCAACGCCCGCCCCCACGCCCAGCCCCACCCCGGCAATCACTAGCCAGCGGGTGCGCGCCAGATCCACCCCCAGCGATTGCGCCGTCGCCTCGCCCAGGCTCAACGCGTCCAGCGCCCGCCCCGTCAACGCCAGCAAGCCAAGCCCCAGCGCAATGAGCGGCAGCGCCAGCGCCGCATCGGCCCGCGATCGGTCGGTCAACGCGCCCATCAGCCAGGTCACGATTTCCCCCAGCGCAAAGGGCGTCGGCGCCAGGCTGATCAATAATGCCGTCAACGCCCCGGCCAGGCTGGACAGCACCACGCCCGCCAGAATGAAGGTCAGCGGGCTCGCCGTTGCCCCCACCAGCAGCGCCAGCAGCAGCATCGCCAGAACCGCCCCGCCCATTCCGAACGCGGTGATGATTAGCGGCGAAACCGCCAGCCCGAGAAAAATCGCCAGAACCGCGCCCAGCGCCGCCGCCGCCGAAATGCCCAGCACCCCCGGATCGGCCAGCGGATTGCGCAGATAGCCCTGCAGAACCGCGCCTGAAGCGCCCAGCATCGCCCCGATCCCCAGCCCCAGCAGCGCCCGCGGCAGCCGCAGCTCGGCCATGATCCAGGCGCGCGGGTCGCCCTCCGCCAGCCCCCACAACGGCACCCAGACCTTCCCCGCCGTCAGGCTGGCCGCAAACCCCAGCAGCAGCAGCCCGCCCAACGCCGCCAAAAGGGCAGACCGGCTCAAGGCAGGCTCGCCCGCACAGCGGCCAGCCGCGCCAGCGCCGGCACGATGGTCGGCCCGCCGCAATTCAGCAGCCAGCCGGGAAACTCCGCCACCCTTATGCCGGCCCGCGCCACCACCGGATGCTGCGCCCCCGGCCGATCAGTCAGCAGCACATCCGGCGCCTGCGTCACCAGCCGCTCCACCGCCAGCATATCCCAGCTTTGCAGCCCGAAGTCCCTGCTCGCATTGGCAAAACCCGCCCGCCGCAACAGATCATCCGCCAGCGTGCCCTCGCCCGGCACGGTGCCGCTGCCCATCCGGATCAGCGCCGTGCGTGGTGGCCGGGCCGGCGTCTGCGCCACCGCTGCGCCTATGCTACCCGCCAGCTTCGCCCCGCGCGCCGGATAGCCCGCCGCATCGGCAATATCGCGCACCTGTTGCAGCGATTCGCCAATGCTGGCCGGCACCCCCACCGCCAGCGTCGGCACGCCCAGCCGCGCCAGCGCCGTGCGCGTCGCCAAAGGCGTATGCGGCGACAGGATCACCAGATCCGGCCGCAACGCGATCACCTCCTCCGCGCTGCCGAACTGCGCCGCAAAGCGCGTCGCCACCGAAAGCGGAATCGAGGTCGCCCGCGCATCATGTGACCAGTGGCTGATGGCGGCAATCTGCCCCGCATCCGCCACCTGCACCAGGATCGCATCGGTGCACGGGTTCATCGAAACAATGCGCTGCGGGCGGGCCTCGGCAAGGCCCGCCCATAGCAGCATCAGGATGAGGCTAAAGCGCCGCACGCACACCCACCGCAAAGGCGCGTCCCGGCTGGCCATAGCGAAACACCGTTTCATAGCGTTCGTCGGTCAGATTGGTCACCCGGCCATACAGTTCAACGCCCTGCACCACCGGCACCGCCGCCCGCACATCGGCCAGCACATGGCCCGGCAAGGCGCGCGTGTTGGCGGCATTGTCGAAGCTGCCGCTCACATGCCGCAGCGTCGCTCCCAGGCTCCAGCCCGCGCGCGCCACCCAGTCGCCCACCACGCTCACCATATGCTCCGGCCGCCGCGGCAACAGCTTGTCGAAGTTCGTGCTCGCTTCGCTGCGGTTGCGCGCGTCCGTCCAAGTGTAGTTCGCATCCACCGTCAGCCCCTGCACCGGCCGCATCCCCAGCTCCAGCTCCAGCCCCTTCGCCTGCGTTCGCGCCACATTGTCATAGGTGCCGAACGGCCGGTCGATGCAGATCGGATCGCTCACCCCGAAGCACGACACGAAATCGATCTGGTCGCGCGTGGTGCGGCCGAACCAGGTGGCCGAGGCCCGCAGCGTGCCGTCCAGCGCCTGCGTCTCCACCCCCACATCATAGCCGGTCGCCCGCTCCGGGCGCAGCGTCTGGTTGCCGAAGTCGCTGAACAGCTGAAACAGCGTCGGCGCCTTGAAGCCCTGTCCGATGCTGGCCTTCAGCCGGGTCGGCCCGTCGCCGGGTGCCCAGGACAGGCTGCCGCCCAGCGTGGTCGCCCCGCCGAACCGGTCATGATCGTCCTGCCGCACTCCGCCCAAAAGCGTCAGCCCCGGCATCGGCCGCACCACCGCCTGCACCCAGCCGCCCCAAAGCTGCGCCCGCGCCCGCGCGGCTTCAGGATCAGGATCGAAGCTGGAAGGCGAAGCCGTCTTCAGCCGCGAAATCTCCCGCTCGCCGCCGATCTGCACATCCAGCCACGGCGCCGCCACAAAGCCCAGCTGCGCATCCAGCCGCTCGGCCCGGCCAGTTGAAAGGAAAGTGGCTTCCGGCACGGCACCCGGCGTGCTGTTCTCCCGGTCGGTATCGCTCACCTGCCACCCGGCCCGCGCCGAAAAACGCTCATCCTGACTGGCAAAGCGCAGCCCGGCATAGCCCGTCAATTCCCTTGATCTTGAACGATCGGGCGTATCGCCGAAGGCAAAGCTCGGCGGCGCAAAGCCGTCAATCCCGAAGGTCGAGCGTTGAAACCGCCCGCGCAGGTCGATGGCAAACTGCTCGCCCAGCGCAATATCGGCCCGCGCATTGGCGCCGTAGCTTTCGAAATCGTCGCGCTCGATGCCGCCACGGTCTTCGGCAAAGGCGGAAATGCCGTCGGTTTTCTGCCAGTTGCCGCCCAGGCTCAGCGCCACCGGCCCGGCCTTGCCAGACACATCCGCCCGCGCCAGCCAGCTGCTGCGCGATCCGCCCTCGGCGCGCGCGGATGCCGTCCACGCCTCGGTTGGCGCGGCGGTCACGATGTTCACCACCCCGCCGATCGCCTGGCTCCCCCAAGCCAAAGACTGCGGCCCGCGCAAAATCTCCACCCGCGCGATATGCGCCGAAGACAGCGCAGCAAAATCATAGCCCCCGCCCGGCGCTGCCGGATCGGCGGTCTTCACCCCGTCGATCACCACCGTCGTCTGGTCGCCCTCCGCCCCGCGAATACGCACAGCAGCAAAACCACCCGCCCCGCCATTGCGCGAAATCTGAACCCCCGGCGTCAATGGCAGAACATCCAGCAGCAGCGGTGCCTGCAGCTGCTCGATCCGCTCGCCCGAAATTATGGAAACCGAAGCCCCCAGATCGGCAAGCGAAACCGGCGACCGGCTGGCCGACACGATGATGGCAGGGTCCACCGCAATCGCAGCGGCGGCAAGAACAGGAAGGAGAACAGGCA